>CAZCXI010000037.1:25928-30522 GCA_964502635.1 uncultured Desulfobacterales bacterium | reverse complement strand
TGTTTCACACGGCTGTGATGTCCTCGCTCACAGTGGGCGCCTGTCTTCTCGTCAAAGATTGCCTCATCTTCATGGATGTACTTAAGACCTTGCCACTTTCCACGGGCCATCACAACCGGGTCACCAAGGGTGAACTTCCTGCCGCATGCGAGGCATCCCTCTGCATTAAACTTATTGAGTTTTTCCAGGTCCATAAGGATCCTGGATTGTCCTCTGCTTTTCATGGAAACACCATCCTTTCTGACAAATGCGCTTGAGTGCACTACTGGTCAAAGAACACGGCATAATACTATGCTTTGTGCCTGCATTCATTTACGAATTGGATCGACACCTATCATTCTTCCCAGTGGATACACTCCACGGGGCACGTTTCCATTGCCTCTTCAATCAAATCTTCCGGGCCGCCCTCCGGCTTGATGACCTCTGCCTTTTCAGTTGCTTCATTCAGTTTGAAAACCTCATCACAAATCTCTTCGCAAGACCCGCATCCCAGACATTCCTCAACATCGATGTATACCCTTCTGCTCATGATGACCTCCTTGGGATCAAATAGTTCGTGCCGCAGCAGAACTAATTGGTTTCTGCTTTTTCCCCATCAATACCGAGACACCATCGTCTGTACTTACATTCTGATTGATCGCAGTAGCCTCGTGCTCTGCCAAAGCAGTCGAAGTGACCTTCTTTGAGTTGCTTCTTGCGAATTGTGGGAGAGGCAACGTCTATGAAGCACGCAGTGCAAAGCGATCCACTGCAATCGTCGGGTCCCCAGGGAACCACGCAGTCCTTCTTCCACTCCTTGTGGCATCTAACACACTTAACACGCAAGGTATTGAAGCCTCCCCGCGGCAAGCCACAGGGAATCTTCACCGTAAGGAAGTTTTTCATTTTCAGATTCGCTCGCTAACCCCGCCGCAAGCAGCGGGGAATGCGCTCGCTTTCGCGGTTCATACTTTCAACCCCACACCAACCCATTTACGCGGTCTCCTTCGACTTGTAGGGGCAGCTTGGTACTGCAAAACCGTGCCCCACTATATCAAGATAAGCATAATTAGACGAAAATCAACTCTTTTTCCCATCTCCTTCGAGGCCCCCAAGGCCAGGGAGATCAACAGTGCTGCGCCGACGCACGAGGTTGTCCCGGCAGATAAACCTGTTTCATGCGGGTTCTGAGAATGGTGGGATTGGCTTGATTACGGTGCTCAGCAGTCTGTAGCAGATAGCGCAGCAGTGTAACCTCAAAGGTATTCTCCTCGCGGGATTCGCTCCAGCATACTTTCGCAACCGCTCGTCATACTGCCGTTGCGTTACGACGTGCTGCTGAGGATAGGTGATGTTGAGGTCTTTAGAAAACAGAGGCCAGCAATCAGGACAGTAATACTTACCCTTATATTTTGTAACAGGCTGTTTTGGTCACCTCAGGGTCCTGCCTTTTCACAGCAACCGTTGAAGCCTCCCCGCGGCAAGCCATGGGGAATGCGCCCGCTTTCGCGGTTCAATCCGGTTCCGCGCCACGAGCGTCGTCGCACGGCTCGTCTTCGTTGGACGCCCTTGCATGCTCTGCACTGGGTGCTGTTGTACAGGACGGGAGCGGTTTCCCAGGTTTTTTCTTCTTGATTTCCTCTTTGGATTTCTCATCTTGTTTTTCTGTCATGATCTTCACCTCCTCGACTAAAATGGCTCAGTACCTTATAGAACAACGCCTTCCAACAGCTTCAACATAGATGGGCCCGTAAAAAGTGTTTTGCGAACGATATTGGGCAGTTTGGGAGACAGGCCCTTGAGATATTTCCCGACAAGTCGGGATTTGAGGGCGTTAGCCCGAGTTTTAGTCCCGATACATCGGGAAATGTCTCAAGGGCCCCCAAAATGTTCACGGAGTGAGTAAAATCGACTTTTTACGAGGCCATCAATCTTGGGGTAAAGTAAAACAAACTCACGGTTCATCCATGAAAGGGTAGTCGGTGTAACCTTTTTCATCCCCCCCATAGAAGGTGCTCTCGTCAGGCTCGTTCAAAGGGGCGTTTTTTGCGAGCCTGGCTGGCAGATCAGGATTGGCAAGAAACAACTTCCCATAGGAGACCAGATCTGCCTCCCCGTCTTCAATGACCCGGTTGCCCTCGTCGCGATCATAACCGCCGTTCGTGATTAGCGTTCCCTTGTAAATCCTGCGAAAATGCGGGGTAACTCTGTCCAAATACTGAGGGTGCTGGTCAACGGGCAGGAGAGGCTCAACAAGATGCAAGTAGGCAAGGTTGAAGGTGTTTAATCTGCCGATGAGGTGCTCAAACGTCTCAACGGGGTCAGAGTTGAATATATCGTTGAAAATGCCACTGGGAGATAATCTGATCCCCACGCGGTTGGCTCCGCAAACCTCGACCACTGCCTGCACAAGTTCAAGCACAAAACGAGTTCGATTCTCAATAGAACCCCCGTAGGCATCGGATCGTCTGTTTGTTCCATCACACAGAAATTGGTCGGGGAGGTATCCATTGGCGCTATGTATCTCTACACCATCAAACCCAGCAACCAGGGCGTTTTTTGCTCCCTGCCGAAATTGGTTGATGACACCTGGAATCTCTTCGATTCCAAGCGCCCTCGGGGTGACGAATTCCTTCATCCCCTCCTGTGTAAACAATTCTCCTTTTGGCCTGACAGGTGAGGGCGCTACAGGGGGTTCACCCCCATGGTAGACCGGGTGTGAAATTCGGCCGCCATGAAAAAGCTGCAGAAAAACACGACCGCCGTTCTCGTGCACCGCCCTGGTAACCTTCGTCCACCCTTCCACCTGAGCGTCTGTATGGATCCCCGGTGTCCAGGGGTAGCCCACGCCTTGCTCCGACACTTGCGTGGCTTCGGTGATAATGAGCCCTGCAGTCGCTCTTTGTGTGTAGTAAGTCGCATTCATGTCAGTGGGAACATTACCTTCACCAGCGCGACTGCGCGTCATGGGAGCCATGATCACACGATTTGGCAATTCATAGGGTCCTAACCTATATGGTGTTAGAAGTCGCATGCTTCGTCTCGTACCCCCACTTGAGGCTCCTGTGAACCCATTTTTCTCCCTGAAGCGCCTCCTCCAGACGGACGGGAAAGATCTCAGCTACCGCCTACGTCTGGTCCACAATAGCGAGTTTCAGGTAGTTCGGGGTGCCGTGGAACGTGTGGCACCCACTAGCTGGTCACGCCTTTTTGCGTTGATAGGGACGCACCGTCCACACGGGAACCGGTGAGTTTCTTACCACTCTTTCGGTGACGCTCCCGAACTCAAAACGCCCCTTTCTGCCATGTGTGGCCATAACGACGACATCCGGGCCCTCCTTTTCGATGGTCTTCAGGATCTCCCGGGCAGGGTCGCCAACGAGCACCAGTTTGTGGAACATGGGGCAGCCGGCCAGGTCGTTTCGGCATACTTCCTCCAGCTTCTTTTCCGCCCGGGGAACCTCCCACTCGTGAAGTTTTTCGATGTGCGATGGTGACAACTCGCCGTACCAGGCCGTGTAGTCGGCCATGTCCTCAGCCACGTAGAGCAAGTATATCTCGGCCCCGTATTTCTGGGTCAGTGATAAAACGTACGGCAAGGCTGCATTAGCGTTGTCAGAAAAGTCTGTTGGCCAGAGAATCTTCTTGATTTCCATCTTGTGTCCTCCTTTGTAAGGGTTTGATCAATTGCCATTGTTGACAGACTCGTGGCAAGTCAATTTTCCTCGCTCCGTGAACATCTTGGGGGCCAGCAGCCGTTGCGGTCCCGGCACGCCAGTTCCTTGATTCTCAACACGGTGTTTTCCTGGCCTGGCCTTTAGAATCCAGAACCCTGCCCGGAAACATGGATTCGAGCAATTTACCTACGTCCTGCAGATTCAACGCCCCCTTTGCCATAAAACCATCGGCCCCGCCATTGTGGGCGGCCTCTCTGTACTCCGGCAAGTCGTAGTCTGTAAGAATGACAATGGCTATATTCGGATAGCTTGCTTTCATTCTTCTGGTCAGCTCAAGGCCGCTTTCGCCGGGCAATCGAATATCCATAAAGACGAGATCAGGGAGAAAGGATGCGACCTTTTTCAGGGCCTCCCTTCCATCGATGGCCTCCTCAACTGCCATCAGCGGGAATTCCTTACACAGGGCCTCTCTGAATGTGTTCCGGAAAACAGGGCTGTCTTCGACGATTAACGTCTTTAACATGGCGATTGACCCCTGATGATGCCCATAGTTATGGCGAGCCCCCTGTGTGCAGACAGACGACCAGCCGCTATGTCCCTGATCCTGACACAGGAACAGCGGGTTCAAAGCGGATAACTTCTGTTTGGAAAGCGTTAACATATAACTTATAAGGCTGCGACAGGATGGTAAATGGGGCAAACACCGTATATGTGGCGCACCGACACTGTATTTTTCCGGAAAGGAAAGGGTAGGGCAGTAGTATCAGGGCCGGCTACAAAACCGTCTTTGCTCCTTAATATGGCCATGACGCCTCCACGACGGTCCCTTCGCCCGGAGAGGACTCGATAGTAAAGGTCCCTCCGGAAAGCTCGGCCCGCTCTTTCATGCTCGTCATTCCAAAGCCCTTTTCCGCGACTTCCGCAGTGAGCACGTCCCA
>CAZCXI010000037.1:19570-25828 GCA_964502635.1 uncultured Desulfobacterales bacterium | reverse complement strand
TCGGGTATCCTGACTTCAGGGTCTCCTGAAGCAATCTGTCTTAACGCTTCCAAGATTTCGGACAAGCCCAAAGACAGCTCCGCGGCAGTGGCTTCCAGCTCCCCCTGGCATTCAACAGCTTCCTTCTCGATCTGCTGAACCTTTTGTTCCAGTTCTTCATAGGTTGGTCTTCCAGCCATCGCGGAATTCCTTGCCTGGCGAGTTCCAGTCTGCGGCCATACGGGTCGGATGTGTTGAAATTATGAGGTTGGCTTAGGCAAGGTAAAATAGAAGGTCGCCCCACCCCCCTTTTCAGATTCGACCCACACCTTGCCTCCGTGGTTTGTCACAATCCTCTCAACGATTGCAAGCCCTAACCCTGTTCCTTCTTCGTCTTCTGTTTGCTCCAGCCGTTGGAACATTTCAAAGATTTTCTGGTGATATTTGGGATCAATTCCGATGCCATTATCCCTCACATAGAACTGATGGAAGTTCCCTCTATCCTCCCATCCAATCTCGATTTTCGGCTTGTGAGCGCTCCCGCTAAACTTCGCGGCATTGACGATCAGGTTTTCGAAAACCTGATAGATCCTGCTTGCATCACAGTAGATAGTGGGGAGCTTGTCCCTTACCACAAGCTCTATCCCATTTTCCCGGAGTCTATTCTGAAGGCTTGTGCATAAATTCTTCACGATTTTGCTCGAGGCGACATATTTGAAATTCGAGGCCACCTGGCCAATCCTTGACAAGGAAAGCAGGTCCGAAACCAGGCGACTCATTTGGCGGGCACTGGCATCGATTTGACGGACATACTTGCGGCCCTTTTCTCCTAATTCTTCTTGGTACTTTTTCAGAAGGAGAACGGAAAAGCCCTGGATGCCGAGGATCGGATTCTTCAGGTCATGGGCAACAACGTCGAGAAAGCTCCTAAGCTCCTCATGAGTCTTTCGTTGGGCCTCCTCCGCGTGCTTACGCTCGTTAATCTCCTCCTCTAACTCTTCATTGGCTTGTGAAAGCTGTGCCGTCCGTTCCTCAACCCGTTGTTCCAGTTCGTTGTGGGCGTTTCGTAGCGCCTCTTCCGCCCGCTTGCGCTCAGCGATTTCTGTGGACACACTCTCAATCATCTGGTTGGTGACTTTCTTCAGGAATTCCAAGATGTCTACTTGGGAAATCCCCGATACCCGGGCAGCCAGGTCACCCGTTGAGACCCTATGCAATGCATCGAAGTGCTCGGCAAGACCTATGGCAAACTCGTGGGACAGATTAACCATTTCTTCGAGGCTCTCGGCCGTCAAGTTGACCATGTGTTTTAGTTCAGCAATCGACTCCAGTTTCGCTGTTTCCGGCATCCTTACATGAGGGTCTCCTGAGGCAATCTGTTTTAACGCTTGCGAAACCTCGGACAAGCCCAAGGCGAGCCCCTTGGAGGTTTCTTCCAGCTCCCCTTTGCACTCACCGGCTTCTTTCTCCAGCTGCCTGACTCTTTGTTGCAGTTCTTCATAGGTAGGTTTTCTGTCCACCAGAATCTTCCTCTTAGCCCTTTGAAGTCTTGAATAAGCTAACAAACATAAAATTTTACATAATTCAAACAGAAATTGTCAAGTTCAGGCCTGGCGACGCTGGTTCTATGTTCATGATGTGAGGCGGAGTGTGTGGATGACGATCTTTTCAAGTTCGTCTTGTCCTCTCATGGTTTTGACTACATTATCAATCTCGAATCGCCCAGGAACCATGCCGATAAACTTCAGCATGCACATACGCGTTAAGTCATGGGCAAGGAATACACTCGCTTTGGGTCGAAGATATCTTCGAAACAGACGGATGATCGGTTTTATGCAACTGTCATTGTAAACCAGTTCCGAGCCGCAGATAACATCGTAGGTCCCTGTCAAATCCGGGTGATTCCAATCCAATTTTTTGACGGACACGTTTTGCAACCCGTTGTGTTCCACATTCATTCGGAGCAGTTCAAGGGCGTCTTCTTCGTGGTCGGTGATCGTCACCTTGTGCCCGAAGGCCGCGAGGAACAGGCCTGTGATCCCCATGCCCGCACCGATCTCGAGTATTTCCTTTTCCGGTCCAAGGCCCATGCCGATTAAATGATCAGTCAATACTATTGAGGCTTCCCAGATCTTGACCCAGAAAGGGAAGTTCTTGATATATGCCTCTCCCTCCTGCGAAAGATGATCAACAAAAACGTCCCAATTCGTTATGCTGTAAAAATGGAGCCGTTTTCCGCCTATGGCGATCGGAACGAGTTCGAGTTCATATTTTTCTCGCACGCCCAGCGCTTCCATTCCTGAGACCTTTGCGTGACTTGGCGGTGACCTGACCCCGACTGTTGGCCCTGCCTCAGCGCTCCCCTTGGTTTGGATTGCCGCAGGCATCATTTAAGCCTTTGTCTTAATAGACCACAACTTCTTGAAAGGTCAAGGGAATGCCCACTTGCCTCGCGGATGCCTTGGTCTCTGCGATGATTCACACGCACAGAACGTTCTTTTCAGGGGCGTCGCCATCCGAATCTGTCATAGTCCCGTGTCGGAAAGGACGGGGACGAATGCCTCAAGGAAGACTTTAAGGTTTACTTGGGACGTCCATCGTGATAACTAGCAAATTTGCTGTCATATTCGCGAGTTAATCTTGATCAACTCGTAGTAAGTGTTTTAGGAGTTGATCAAGCTTTTAGCTTTCAGCCTTGAGCTTGGAGCTACAATACCGAAGGGAATGTTGTGCAAGACTCTCGACCGCACGATGAACCGATAGCCCAGGCTTTATCCTTCATGGAGCGGGTCTTCGGGTACCGGCAGTTTCGACCCGGCCAGGAGGAGATCCTGGAATCTGTCCTCTCCGGAGAGGACGCCCTGGTGATCATGCCTACCGGCGGGGGCAAGTCTCTGTGCTACCAGGTTCCCGCTTTCCTGAGACCCGGTATTACCCTCGTGATCTCCCCCCTCATCGCCCTGATGAAGGATCAGGTGGATACGCTCCGCGTGCTGGATTTGCCGGTTAGTGCCATTCACAGTCTTATGGGTCTGAGGGACCAGGAAGAGGCCCTCAGGCAGATTGCGGCCGGCAACATCAAGCTGGTCTATGCCTCTCCGGAAAGGCTCCGAAATCGGCTGTTCATCGAGGCGGTGAGGCAGGGCACCGTCTCCATGGTCGCCGTGGACGAGGCACACTGTATCTCCCAGTGGGGCCATGATTTCAGGCCCGACTACTTGAGGATCAGCCAGGCCCTGGAGCGCCTGGGAAGGCCCCAGACCATAGCCCTTACGGCCACGGCCACGGACAAGGTCCGCTCTGATATTCTGGAACAACTGGGGCTGCGGGCGCCAAGGCAGTTTGTCACGGGCTTTGATCGTCGCAACCTTTTCTGGGAGGTACTTCAGGCGGGCAATGAGAAAGAGAAACTGGGCGTCCTCAGACAACGCTTGAGAAGACTTTCCGGGGCGGCCATTGTTTATACGGGCACAAGGAAAAAGGTGGAGCGCGTCGTCGAAAAGCTGCAACAGAACCGGATAAAGGCACAGGGATACCACGCAGGCCTGGACGAGGCCGAGAGAACGAGGGTCCAGGAGGCTTTCATGGGGGGCCACTCTGACTTGGTCGTGGCCACGAATGCCTTTGGCATGGGTATTGATCGTTCGGACATCCGCATGGTCATCCACCATACGTTTCCGGGAACCATTGAAGCCTATTACCAGGAGGGAGGCCGTGCCGGTCGAGATGGTGAGCCCGCAACCTGCCTGCTTCTGTACAACCCTGCGGACAGAAAGCTGCAGGAGTTTTTCATTGAAGCTCGATATCCTCCCCGCGAGGTCGTGTTTGCCGTCTATGATCGGCTCAGACAGCGCCCTGAAGACCTGCTGTGGCTGACCTACCGTGAGATTGCGGACATGGGCGAAAACAAGCTCTCGGAAATGGCGGTGGCTTCATGCATCAAGATCCTGGAAGATGCGGGAGCCGTTCGAAGGCTCAAGCGCCACGATCACCGGGCTGAACTCTATCTTCATGCGAAGCCGCAAGAGCTTCTTGCCACGCTTTCAGCCAGGACCAGGATCAAGAAGGACTTGCTTAACCATCTGTGCCGAATCTACGACGAGGACGAACTCATGGAAGGGGTGGAGTTTTTCCCCAATGACTTGGCTGCCAGGGCACGCCTTTCTCTTGATGCGCTCAGGAGAACGCTCTCCGATATGACGGCGCGCAATGAAGCCACCTACATCCCTCCGTTCCGTGGCCGGGGGTTACGCATCCTCCGGGGTGCAGCCCCGGCAGACCTTGATATCGATTTTCAGGCCCTTCAGGTCCGCAAGGCATATGAACTGGAAAAGCTGGATCAGGTGATGGCCTATGCCAGCACACGGGAGTGCCGCAGGATGTTTTTGCTTCGCTATTTTGGTGAGAGCCTCAAGGGTGCAAGCTGCAATGCGTGCGATGTCTGTCAGAAACCTGCGCCCAAGTCCGAGTCAAGTGCGGCCGCCTCTGACCCCATATTGGCGGTCAAGGTGTTGAGCGGTATTGCCCGTCTGGAAGGACGTTTTGGCCAGGCCATGGCTGCCAGGGTTCTTACCGGTTCCAGGGACCGTATGGTGTTTCAATTCGGCCTCCATCGCCTTTCCACCTACGGGCTGCTTTCAGAATACACTCAGGCCGAGGTGCAACAATGGATCAAGGAACTCGTCTCCCACGGGTGCGTGTCTTCGCGACGGGTCCCCATGGGAGCAAGGATCTATCCGGTGCTGGAGATCACCGGCCGCGGCAGGCAGGTCATGGCGGGACGGGAAGTCATCCTTCTCTCCCATCGGCTGAAGGAGGAAACGGCCGCGCCTGCTGAAGCGCCCCAGGCACACGAACGAGAAGGCGAGGTTTTTGACCGGATCAGAGAGCTACGTTCCACCCTGGCCCGAAAGGAGGGGCTGCCGGCCTACTGCATCTTTCAGGACCGCACCCTGCGGGAGATGGCCAGGGTGCTTCCAAGAACCCCGGACGAACTGCTGGGTATTGTCGGCGTGGGCCAGATAACCTTACGCAAGTACGGCAGACAGTTCCTGGCGCTGATCGAAAAGGTGAGAAGTGAGCTAATGTGAACCAGAGTTGGAAATGGAATAAGATGAAGCGTAACACGGCAGTTGGACTTTTTGCGAGGCCGTCAAGCTTTGGCAACGCCGGCAAGCCGGGGTCAAACTTTTACGGGCTGTTGCCCAAACAGGAATGTCTTTGATACGCTGCTATCATCATTTTGGCGGCCGTATCGATTTCTGCCTCTGTGTTCTCCCGGCCAAGCGTCAACCGGACCGCACCCCGCCCTATCTCTTCTGTAACCTGCATGGCTGCCAGCACATGGGAAAGCTGCACGGAACGGTCGTGGCATGCCGCGCCGGTGGAGGCGCAGATTTCCGGTACGGCATCCAACAGCCTTCCACCCTCCACACCGGGCAGGGATATGTTGAGTGTATTGGGCAGGCGAGCTTGCGGATGTCCGTTCAGGACAAGACCGGGGATGTGTGCAGCAAGGACCTCATGAAACCGGTCTCGCAGGTGTTGTGTGCGCCCGGCTTGTTCTGACATCCGTTCACGGGCCAGCACACTGGCCCTGCCCAGGGCCACTGCAAACATCACGTTTTCTGTGCCGGCTCTGCGGCCCGACTCCTGGCCGGCCCCGTGCATGAACGGCTCTATTGTCAAACCTTTTCTTATAAAGAGGGCGCCCACGCCCTTGGGTGCATACATCTTGTGACCTGCAAGGGACAGGAAGTCCACATTCAGCTCTGAGACGTCTACCGGGATCTTGCCTGCCGATTGTGCTGCATCCGTGTGAAAGAAAACACCGGCCTCCCGTGCCAACGCCCCGATTTGCTCAATGGGCTCTATGGTTCCGGTCTCGTTGTTGGCATGCATGACCGAAATCAATATGGTGTCTGGCCGAATCGCTTCCTTGACTGACCCGGGGTCGACCTGACCGGTCGCGTCAACCGGCAGGAATGTGACATCGTACCCCTGATACATCAAGAAGAGGCAGGGATTAATCACCGCTGGATGTTCGATGGCCGTAGTGATGATATGACGGCCCTTTTCTGCAAGGCTATAAGCCGTCCCCTTGATCACCATGTTGTTCGACTCGGTGCCGCCACTCGTAAACACGACTTCCTCGGGCAGCGCACCCAGGAGTTCCGCCACCTGGCCTCGTGCCTCTTCCAGGCCCTGCTTGGCTACGCGCCCCAGGTCATGATTGCTGCTCGGATTGCCGTACCGATCGTCCAGATACGGCTTCATGGC
>CAZCXI010000037.1:0-19470 GCA_964502635.1 uncultured Desulfobacterales bacterium | reverse complement strand
CGATGACAGAAGGCCACGGAGCCCGGTTCTCCACCGTGCTCCCCACAGATGCCTATCTTAAGATTCTTGCGTGTGGCGCGGCCCCTCTCGACACCGAGTTTCATGAGTTCTCCAACGCCGGTTTCATCGATGACCTGAAAGGGGTCGTCCGGCAGGATCTTTCTCCGCACGTAGTCCGGTAGAAAGGTACCCGCGTCGTCCCGGGAGTATCCAAAGGTCATCTGGGTCATGTCGTTGGTGCCGAAGGAGAAAAACTCAGCCTCTTGGGCAATCTCCCCGGCTGCCAGGGCTGCCCGGGGGACCTCGATCATCGTACCGACCATGTACCTAAATTTCGTCTTGCTCTTCTTCATGACCTCCTGAGCGACTCTGTCAATAATCGCTTTTTGATTGATGAATTCTTCCGGGGTCCCCACCAGGGGGACCATGATTTCCGGAGAGACCTTGATTTTTTCTTTACGACACTTGACGACCGCTTCAAAGATCGCTCGGGCCTGCATGGCTGTAATTTCAGGATGGGTGATTCCCAATCGGCAGCCCCGATGGCCCAGCATGGGGTTGAACTCAGACAAGAAGTCGGCCTCGGCAGCCACGGCCTTGACAGAAACACCAAGACGCGTGGCCATCTCTTTTTGTGTCGCTTTTTCATGAGGGACGAACTCGTGTAAAGGTGGGTCGAGCAGCCTGATGGTGACAGGTCGACCTCTCATGGCCTTGAATATGCCATAGAAGTCCTTGCGCTGCATGGGTAACAGTTTGGCCAGGGCCTTTTCACGCCCCTTGTGGTCCTCGGCCATGATCATCTCCCGCATGGCCCAAATGCGCTCTCCAAAAAACATGTGTTCCGTTCTGGTCAGACCGATCCCCTCAGCACCCAAGGCGATAGCGGTCTTGGCGTCTTCAGGGGTATCCGCATTGGTTCGAACCTTAAGGCGTCGCACTGGATCTGCCCAGGCCATGAGTTTCTTGTAACTGGGGTTCTTCTCCGGGCCCGTGGCGATCATGGGTAGCTTGCCCTTATAGACAACGCCTTTGGTCCCGTTCATGCTGATCCAGTCGCCTTCCTTCAGAATGGCACCGCCAAACTTCACGGTCTTTTTCTTAAGATCAATATGGCCAATATCACCGCAGCCTACAATGCAACACTTGCCCCAACCCCTTGCGACCAAGGCGGCATGACTCGTCATACCGCCTTTGGATGTGAGGATAGCCTGGGCGGGTTTCATGCCGTGGACATCCTCAGGGGAAGTCTCTTCACGTACCAGGATGACCTTTTCACCCGCAGAGCCAAGCTGTTCGGCTTTGTCCGCAGTGAGGACGATCTGGCCGACGCCGCCGCCCGGCCCGGCAGGAAGGCCGGCGCCGATTTTTTTCGCTGTTTTCTCCGCCTTGATATCTATCATGGGGTGGAGCAGTTCTTCCAATTGTTCAGGCCTCACACGGCCGACGGCCGTCTCCTTGGAGATGAGACCTTCCTTCACCATGTCAACCGCCATCTTGATGGCTGCCGGGCCGTTTCGTTTCCCCACCCGGGTTTGCAGCATATACAGGACGCCATGTTGAATGGTGAACTCGATGTCCTGCATATCCGTGTAATGGGTATCCAGCTTACGTCTGATGTTGTCAAGCTGCTTGTAGACTTTTGGCATGGTTTTCTGAAGGGTTGGCAGGTGCCGGTTTGTGAGCTCCTTGGAGACATTATTGATAGCAAACGGGGTGCGGATACCGGCCACCACATCTTCTCCTTGGGCGTTGATCAGCCATTCTCCGTAGAAGTTATTGTCGCCGGTAGCCGGGTTGCGGGTGAAGGCGACTCCCGTTGCGCAATCATCGCCCATATTGCCAAAGACCATGGTTTGGACATTCACAGCCGTTCCCCAGTCATCAGGGAGCCTTTCAATCCGGCGGTAGGACACGGCACGCTTGCCAAACCACGACAGAAAGACCGCATCGATGGCCCCCCAAAGCTGTTTCATGGGATCATCCGGGAAAGGTTTGCCAAGTACTTTTCTTACTGTTTTCTTAAATTCTACCGTGAGTAATTTCCAGTCTTCGGCTGTGAGGTCCAAATCGGTCTCGTATCCCTTTTTTGTTTTGACCTTATCTATGAGGCCCTCCAGTTGTGCCCTGATGCCCCTGCCTTCTTCTGGTTCAATGCCTGCCGACTTTTCCATGACTACGTCTGAGTACATGGCAATGAGACGACGGTACGCATCGTAAACAAACCGGGGGTTGCCGGTTTTCTTGATCAGCGTGGGTATGGTCTTGGAGGTCAGCCCGATGTTGAGCACCGTTTCCATCATGCCGGGCATGGAGGCACGGGCACCAGAGCGGACGCTGAAAAGGAGCGGGTTTTCGGGATCCCCGAATTTCTGCTTCATCAATTTTTCGACTCTGGCAAGATTCGCCATCACTTGCTTCCTCACGCCTGGAGGATATTTCCGCTTCCTTCTATAAAACTCGTTACACGCCTCTGTCGTAATCGTGAACCCGGGAGGCACGGGCATGCCGAGTTTAACCATTTCAGCTATGTTGGCGCCCTTGCCGCCGAGGAGATTCTTCATGGCCGCACTGCCATCTGCCTTACCATCACCAAAAAAATAGACATACTTCCGACTCGTTTGCATTAATGACGCTCCTTTCCTGAAGAATTTGGGGCACTGAAAATTGTGCAGGTCAGCCTGGTCAACCAGGATTGACGTGGGCTCTGAACTTTTTTGCTATCACAGCAGCGACCGTAAATCAAGCTCTAAGAAAGGGTTACAAAGATCCCCCCCGCCGTACGGCCAACAAGGCTGACACAGTCTTCCCTAAAGCTATTGATAACGGCTCACCATTATGGTAAGAAGAATCTTAACTTCTCACCTTAGTCCGAACCGGTTAGCCTGTCTTCATGACGGCCTTAAGGACGTGGAACGCCCTTTTTGGCGAGGCAAGGTTTGCCCATGAACCCGCCTAAGAAAAAGGTGCATGTCTTCATCGTTTCAGACGGCACAGGCCTGACTGCGGAAAGGGTGATCAGCGCGGTCCTGGTGCAATTCAAACTGATCAGCCCGGTCTTCCAAAGATATCCCTACATCAAGACAAAAGAGCAGATAGCCAACATCCTGGCCAAGGCTGAAAAGCTTGAAGCCGTCGTCATATATTCCCTGGTCTCTCAAGAACTCCGCGCATGGATTAGGACACACAAGGAGAAGAGAGATGTCTATACCATAGATCTTCTCGGCTCTCTTTTGGAACGCATGGGAAAACTGTGGAACATGATACCTGATTTTCGCCCCGGACTGCTTCAGGGGTTAGGAGAAGAGTCGATTCGTCTTGCCGAATCCATCGACTTTACGCTGAAGCACGACGATGGTCAGGGCATAGAGACCCTGGGCAGGGCCGACCTGATCATCCTGGGCGTTTCCAGGACTTCAAAGACCCCCACGAGCCTTTATCTCTCATGCAACAATGGGTTGAAGGTGGCCAATGTGCCCATTATTCCAAACGTACCGCCACCAAAGAAGGTTTTTGCCCTGAAGAGGCGAAAGGTCGGATTGACCATCGCCCCCGAGAGACTGGCATTCATACGGCAAAAGAGGCTGAAGTACGCAGGGGCAACCGATTATACGGATATGACATCTATCAGGAAGGAGCTGGCGTACAGTCACGGGATATTCAAGAAGATAGAGGGCCTGCAGGTACTGGACGTGACGCACAGCTCCATAGAAGAGGTTGCAAACAACATTATCTAAGGAAAGGGGATGGTGAGGCCATGAAGAGAGGCGATGTCGTGCTGTGGTTCAAGGATGTGGGGAGAGAGGACATTCCACTCGTGGGCGGCAAGTGCGCCAACCTGGGTGAACTCTTGGGTCAGATCGGCGTGCCTGTACCCAATGGTTTTGCCGTTTCAGCCCGCGCTTACCAGGTTTTCTTGAAAGACACCGGGGCCGCCAAGAAAATCAACGCGCTGCTTTCTGGCACGGACACGGCTGACTTGGAATCCCTGCAGGATGTCTCTCGGAAGATCAGGAAGCACGTGGAGGGTTTGTCCATGCCGGCGAAGATGGAAAAAGCGATTTTGAAGGCATACCAGGCCCTCTGTAAACAAGTCGGCAAGAAGGCTGTGGCGGTAGCCGTGCGGTCTTCGGCAACAGCGGAAGACCTGCCAGGCGCCAGTTTTGCAGGCCAGCAGGACACCTTCCTGAATGTGACTCAGAGAACGCTTCTAAAGAGTGTCCGGCAGTGCTGGAGTTCTCTTTTTACGCCCAGGGCTATTGTCTACCGCAAAGAGAAGGGGTTTTCCGAAGACGATGTGCTGATTAGCGTTGCCGTTCAGGAAATGGTTTTTTCTGAGGCCTCTGGTGTGATGTTCACCCTGGAGCCGGTCAGTGGAGACAAAGACAAGGTCATAATCGATGCCTCATGGGGCTTGGGGGAGGCTATTGTCAGCGGTCAGGTGACCCCGGATGAATACGTTGTGGAGAAGGACACGTTTCGCATTCTGGACAAACAAATCTTCAGGAAAAGCAAACAAATCGTATCGGACAAAAAGGGGAGTACCAAATGGGTTAATGTCCCCAAGAAGATGCAGGAACGCCCGGCATTGAGTGATGAGGCCATCATTCGCTTGGCCCAGTATGGCGTTCAGATAGAGAATCACTATGGGTCCCCACAGGACATTGAATGGGCCGTTGACAAGGACGGTCGGATCTTCATTCTTCAGGCCAGGCCTGAAACCGTACATGGTGCGAAGGGAGACGTAAAGAGAGAAGAAAGGGGAGATTTCATGGAAGAGGACATACTGCTAAGAGGAATGGGTGTCAGTCCCGGACAGGGATCAGGCCGAGTACAGATCATGCCAGATGTGAAAGACATCTCCAATTTTGAAAAAGGGGGCGTCTTGGTAACGAAGATGACCACGCCTGATTGGGTCCCGGCCATGAGAATCGCCTCTGCCATAGTGACGAATTTGGGTGGCAAGACGTGTCATGCAGCCATCGTGAGTCGGGAGTTGGGGGTCCCGTGTATCGTTGGCACTGAACACGCTACAGAGGTTCTTACAGACGGTGAGATGGTGACGGTAGACGGCCAAAGAGGTCTCGTTTTCAAAGGTGCGATTGAGCAGGAACAAGCAAAAGCGCTTGTGGCACCTTTGGCTGTTGCAGCGCAGGCCATCACGGCCACCAAGGTCTATGTCAACATGTCTATTCCTGAAATTGCCAAGAAGGTGGCCCAGGAAACCAAGGCTGATGGCGTCGGCCTCCTCAGGGCGGAACACTTGATGCTCAGCATCGGGAAACATCCCAGGCTCCTCCTGGAAGAAGGGGGAGACCAGGTCATGGTGGATACCTTTGCCCGAGGCGTCGGGGCGGTGGCCGAGGCGTTTTTTCCTGGGCCCGTGGTTTATAGATTTCTGGATTTTAAGCCTGATGAATTCCTGGAATTGCCTGGAGGAGAAAAGTACGAACGGGATCACGTAGGCCCTAACCCCATGATCGGCTACCGGGGACAATACAGGTACATCAAGGAAGATGACATCTTTAGGCTGGAGCTGCAAGCCATTAGACGGGCCAGAGAAGCCCTGGGTTTCACCAATATCTGGGTCATGCTCCCCTTTGTCAGGACCCTCAGGGTTTACCGGGAGGCGCTGAAAATCATGCAGGAGGAAGGCTTAGACCATCGTGGCAATCCAGATTTTCAACTCTGGATCATGGTAGAGGTTCCTAGCGCCTGCTTCATGATCGAAGAATTCTGTAAGGAAGGAATCGATGGCGTCAGCTTTGGAACCAACGATTTGACCATGCTCGTCCTGGGTGTGGACAGAAATGACACATCCGTCCAAGAGCTTTATGATGAAAGGAATCTGGGTGTCCTGCGGGCCATCGCCTATACGATCGCTGTATGCAAGAAACATGGCGTGACAACGTCCATCTGTGGACAGGCGCCCAGCGTATATCCGGACTATCTGGAGTTCATGATCCGGTGTGGTTGCACCTCTATTTCAGTGAACCCAGACACGGTTGTGGCATCCAGACGAAGTGTGGCCATGGTAGAGCAAAAGATTCAACTGGAAGAGGCGCTGGGGATGGTGTGCAAGCCAAAGATAGCAAAGATACCCATGGAAGACGTATTTTTTTGGAGATCTGTGGAAGATTAAGCCGTGCGGACGAGCTGCGAAGGCCTCTTAGACTACATTTGTAGCAGATATCGTTATGGGGCGGAGATTGGTGTTGGTCATTTTCCCGACATTGCCTTGGCTCTCGCCCACAGGGGCATAAGGATCTTTGCTAGTGACATTAAGCTGTTTTCATACGAGGGCATTGAAGTCGTCATCGACGACATCACGAAGCCCGATCTGTATTTATACTGTGAGTTGGACTTTATTTATTCTGTCAGGCCACCGCCGGAGTTGGTGCCTTACATGGCCCGTCTGGCTGAGGCGGTCTCAGCTGATTTACTCGTTAAGCCCCTTGCCTCTGAATACCCTGGGGGCGAGCTCATCGGGGAAGGGAATACAACTTTTTTTCTTTGGAATAATTTATGAAAAAAAAGAAAGTGGCACCCCAAAAACCTGATTCCACGGTCAAAACTATTTACCTGGTTGGGGAAGGCACGGGAGAGACCGTCAGCAAGATCGCCAAGGCATCCCTGGCACAGTTTAGCCGTCAGAGGGTAGAGGTAAAGGCGTTTTTCCAGGTGCGGGGCAAACGACAGGTCGGGCGTATTGTCAAGGAGGCGGTAGAAAAAAAGGCGCTGGTGGCCTTCAGTGTGGTTGAGCCGGCCCTGCGGGATTTCTTGATAGAGAGGGCCAATTCCGGGGGCATTGAGGCCATCGACGTGATCGGTGACTTTATCATGCACCTGTCCAGGTTCTTGGGGGAAGAACCCTTGGAGGTCCCGGGAGGACAACACGCCTTGGACGAAGAGTACTACCGACGGATTGAGGCGATTAACTTTGCCGTCAAACATGACGACGGAAATCTGGCCCATGGCCTGAGAATCGCGGACCTGGTCCTGGTAGGCCTTTCCAGAAGCGGGAAAACGCCTTTGTCGATCTATCTGGCGCATCAGGGGTGGAAGGTCGCCAACGTCCCGCTCCATCCGGATGTGATGGCACCTGAGGAGCTGTTCCAGGTAGATCAGCGCAAGGTGTTCGGTCTGGTCATTAATGTGGAAAGTCTGGTGAAGGTCCGAGAGGCACGGCTTGAACAATTAGGGCTTGCGCCCTATGCCAAGTATGCCGACCCGGTGAAAATAGCCGACGAGCTCGAGTGGTGTAAAGCGTACTACGAAAAGAACCCCCGGTGGCGGATCGTGGATATCTCTACCAAGGCCATCGAGGAGGCAGCGGCGAGCATCCTCAATGCCTACCAGAGCGGTAAAAGGCCCACCTGAAGTCTCAGAATCCCTTAGGTGCCCATATCCCAAGAAGCAAGATATTTTTTCTGCTCACTTGTGAGGGTATCGATGGCAATGTGCATACTGGCCAGTTTTTCCCGGGCAATCCTTTTGTCGATTGGTTCCGGGACGGGATATACATGAACCGGAAGCGGCTTCTTTCTCTTGGCCATGTACTCGATGGAAAGGGCCTGATTGGCAAAACTCATGTCCATGACGCTGGAAGGATGTCCTTCTGCCGCAGCAAGGTTGACGAGGCGCCCTTCTGCCAGGAGGTTAATCTTCTTGCCGTTTTTCAACAGATATTCCACGACTGAGGGCCGGGCTTGACGTTTCCGCTTGGTCATACTTTCAAGCCCCGGCAGATCTATCTCCACATTGAAATGGCCTGAGTTACATACAATGGCGCCATCCTTCATGAGCTTGAAATGGGACCCTCTGATGACATTGATGTCTCCGGTCAAGGTGCAAAACACATCACCGGTCTTAGCGGCTTTCTTCATCGGCATGACCGAAAATCCGTCCATAACGGCTTCGAGGGCCCTTAAAGGATCAACCTCTGTAACGGTGACATTGGCACCCATCCCCCTGGCTCTCATGGCAAGCCCGCGGCCGCACCAACCGTAGCCACATACGACAAAGCTGCACCCCGCAAGGAGACGGTTGGTAGCCCGGATAATCCCATCCACCGTGCTTTGCCCCGTACCGTATCGGTTGTCAAAGAGGTGCTTCGTATTGGCGTCATTGACTGCAATAATGGGGTATTTCAGGACGCCGGCGGCAGCCATGCTCCTCAAGCGGATGATGCCTGTAGTGGTTTCCTCCGTGCCTCCTCTGACAAGGGGCAGGAGTTCCTTGCATTCCGAGTGAAGCGTGGAGACCAGGTCCGCCCCATCATCCATGGTATATGCGGGCTTGAGATCGATGACCCCATGGATATGCTTGTAATACGTTTTGTTGTTTTCCCCTTTTATGGCAAACACTGAAATCTTGTCATGCTTGACCAAAGACGCCGCCACATCATCCTGAGTGCTCAGGGGATTAGAAGCGCATAGCCTTATCTTGGCGCCTCCGGCCTTAAGCGTCTGCATGAGGGCCGCTGTTTCCGTAGTCACATGAAGGCATGCCCCAAGGCGTATTCCCTGCAGGGGTTTTTCCTTTGAAAATCGGGCCTTGATCCGTTCCAGGACGGGCATGCTTTGCTTGGCCCATTCAATGCGTTGGTTTCCCAGTGCCGCCAGTTTTGCGTCTTTGATATCATATTCCATTGAAGTCTTCCTTTCCTCTCACATTTCCGTTTCTCTGGTTCCGCACTTCGGGTGAATCCCGAAAGTCACTCCAAGGGTCAACTCCTGCCAAGACCGGCGACCTTCTTCCGTGCCGCTTTTTTCCTCGGTTTTTTTACACCTGCCTTTTCTATGAGCACGTCCACCATATTGGTCTTTTCCCATGTAAAGTCCGGATCGTTCCGTCCAAAGTGGCCGTAACAAGAAGTCTTCTTGAAAATAGGCCGCAAAAGGTCCAGATATTCAATGATGGCCGCCGGCCTGAGATCAAAGACGTCGTTGACGATTTCACAGATGCGCGTTCGAGGAATCGTCTCGGTGCCGAAAGCGTCAACCAGCACGGACACCGGACGTGCCACACCAATGGAGTAAGCCAGCTGAACTTCACATTTGCTGGCCAGTCCGGCAGCCACAATATTCTTGGCAACGTGTCTTGCCATATAGGAGGCGCTGCGATCCACCTTGGAAGGATCTTTTCCGGAAAAACACCCTCCGCCGTGACTCCCCTGGCCACCGTAGGTATCTACAATGATCTTTCGGCCGGTCAGGCCGGCATCTCCCATGGGCCCGCCGACCACGAATCGTCCCGTGGTATTGATAAAGTATTTGGTATCACCATCGATCATTTTTTTCGGCACAACCTTCTTAATCACTTCCTCGACGATAGCCTCCTTTAAATCCGAATACGAGATGTCTGGACTATGCTGGGCTGCAATAACAATGGCCTCCACCCGTTTGGGCTTCTTGTTAGCATATTCAATGGTAATCTGCGACTTTCCGTCCGGGCGGAGAAAATCAAGAGACCCATTCTTACGCACCTCTGCCAGGCGCATGCACAGCTTGTGGGCATAACAAATGGGCATGGGCATGAGTTCAGCGGTTTCATCGCAGGCATAGCCAAACATGAGGCCCTGATCACCGGCCCCCTGCTCCTTGGAAAGACCTTTTCCGTTTACGCCCTGGGCAATGTCCGGAGATTGGTGGTCAATGCTTGTGATCACGGCGCAGGTTTTCCAGTCGAAACCCATACCCGACGAGTTGTAGCCGATATCTCGAATGGTCTCGCGAACCAGCTGAGGTATGTCCACGTAACACTCTGTTGTGATTTCTCCCGCGATAAAGGCAAGGCCCGTTGTTACAAGGGTTTCGCAGGCGACGCGGCCCTTCACGTCTTGTTCCAGGATGCCGTCAAGAATCGTGTCTGATATCCTGTCGGCCACCTTGTCCGGGTGCCCTTCGGTCACCGACTCCGAGGTGAAAAGGTAATCTTTCTTGCTCATGGGTTCTCCTTTATTCGATTGGCTTGGTCGACCAGAATGACGGCTGGCTCAAAACCTTCCAGGCTTTGGTCATCAATCGTGGTGTAACAGGTAACAATAATCAGATCTCCCCGTGCCCCTTTGCGGGCGGCTGCCCCCTTTAAGGCAATGGTCCCGGAGCCGGGCGGCTCCTGTATGGCATAGGTCTCGAATCGCTCGCCGTTATTGATATTGTAGACTTGGACCAGTTCGTAAGGGAGGATGTCCGCCGCCTTCATGAGGTCGGCGTCGATGCCAAGGCTCCCTTCGTAATCTATGTCAATGTGGGTGACAGTGGCCCGGTGGATCTTTGATTTTAGCAGCGTTCGAATCATTGAGGGTGCCTGTAAACCTCGTGTCAGCAAGAACCACGATTCGTCTCGCGGTGAAGCGAACGACAAAAAATGCCATCCTGGTTCACCTCTGTAAGAGCGTAAACTTTTAATATACACATCCAATAATGGGCTGTCAAGGCTGCCCCATTCAAGGAGACGGCCGAGGTGAGACGGCCCCTACGGCGTCAGAATAGCATTGTCTATCAAACGCGTATGACCGACCCATACCGCCAGGGCCAGCAGGCTTGGGGCCTCGACACGCCGCACGTCCTCAAGGGTTTCCGGGTCACACAGGGTCACATAATCGATCCTGTTATGGGGATGGGAATGAATCAGCCCTGACGCTTCGGCGATGAGTTGCCTGGCATCCGTCACTCCCTGGGCGACCCGTTGCCGGGCCAGTTCAATCGATTGATGGATCGACCGGGCCGAGCGCCTTTCATCCGGGGCCAGGTACGTGTTTCGAGAACTCATGGCCAGACCGTCCGGTTCGCGCACCGTGGGGACTCCGATAATCCGTATGTCAAAATTCAAGTCTCGTGTCAACCGCCGGATGACCGCCAGTTGCTGATAATCTTTTTCCCCGAAAACGGCCACCTGAGGTTTCACGATATTAAAAAGCTTGGTGACGACGGTGGCCACACCGCGAAAATGGCCCGGCCGCGAGGGGCCACACAGGTACAAAGGGAGTGCCTCCAGATTCACATACGTCTGGTAACCTTGCTCGTATATCATGTCTGCTTCAGGGGCGAAGATCACATCAACGCCCACGGACTCCGCTAGGCGGGCATCCCGATTCAGATCCCTGGGGTAGGCCTGAAAGTCTTCCGTTGGAGCAAACTGCGAGGGATTGACGAAGATGCTAATAATCAGTACCTCGCCGTGTTTTTGCCCCTCCCGCATGAGGGCGAGATGTCCCTCGTGAAGATAGCCCATGGTGGGAACAAGAGCGGTAGTGTTGCCTGCCTTCAGCAGTCGGATTGCTTCCTGCTGCATGGCAGGGATGTCCTTGATCAGTTTAATAAGGGCCTCCCGATTGTTTGATATTCTACACTAGGAGGCTGTCGGAAAACGTCCATCTGCGGCGTTATCCTCATTCTTCGTCACTGCGGCGTACCGATAAGTACGCCTCATTCCTAAGAATCTCGGATGCCTTGCATCTGAACATTTTCCAACAGCCTCCGAAAATGGGGTTCTCCGACAGGCTCCTAGTGCCTCACAAATATCATGTCAATTTCGCCCCGCGCTTGGTTCAATGATCACCCCGTGCTGTACTCCCAGTAAATTGGCCAGCGTAACAAAGTCTTGCACACTCAGCGTCTCGGCGCGTCTTCGCGGATCGACACGGGCCTGTTTTAGAGCCTCTAATAGCTGGCGCTCTTCAAGCCCCAGATTGCTGCTCATGAGGGCATTTTTCAGCATCTTTCGTCTTTTCCCGAAAGCCGCCCGAATGACCTCGAAGAGCAACTTCTCGTCGGCTGCCGGAAAGGGGGCCGGGTCAGAAAAACGCACACCGACAACCTCCGAATCGACTTTCGGCCTTGGGTAAAACGAGGAGGCGCCTACCCGGCCCATGGAACGAATGTGCGAACAGTATTGAATCAAGGCGGAAAGCCGACCGTAAGCCTTGGTGCCGGGCTTGGCCAGAAGGCGTTCGGCCACCTCTTTCTGAAACATGAGAACCGCACGATCAATGGATTGGCGGAAGCTCGTCAAATGAATGAGGATCTGGGAAGAGATGTGGTATGGGAGGTTGCCGAGCACCTGGAGCCGTGTATTTGACACCTCGGCCATGGCTTCCATGTCACACGCCAGGATGTCCTTTTCTATAATGGTGACATTAGAGGCACCCGCGGCCAAGAGTTCATTCTTGAGAAGCGTTGCAATTTTTTTGTCTGGCTCTACAGCCAGGACGTGCTTGGCCCGGCGGGCCAAGGGAATGGTAAGGGCGCCTAAGCCGGCCCCTATTTCAACAATGATGTCGTTCGAGTCGAACCCGCTGCGTCTGAGAATCATTGCGCTTACGTTGGGATCTGTGAGGAAATGCTGCCCCATAGACTTGCGAGGACGGAGACCCCACGCTTTCAAGAGCAAGTTTGGAGACGTCATACAGGCCCCTCCATGGTGATCTCCCGGGTCGTGCGGAGGGTTCGCCCGACATAATGAACCGCGGCGCGAAATCCCAGAGGGTGGCCGACGTCAAAGGCGGCACCTTCAAGGATGGTGCCCATGAGGTTGCCCTCTTTGATAAGGAGCTGATGGATAGGCACATCGTCTACCTCGCCCTTGACATGGGAACGGGTGGCTTCCACGAGGTCGAAGTATTCCGGCAGGTAGATGCCTCCTCCAAACCCCTTATAAATGGTTTCACTCTGTCGCACGGACAAGGCTTTTTGCTTCTTGTCAGACAGGGATGTGATGACAAAAAAACGACCATCGAATCTGTCAATTTCCAGCACGCCGACGTTACCGAACCGACCAACGTCGCTGCCACTTATCAAAATGCTCCCGATCATATGTGTCTGGTGCCTTTCCCATCCCTCTAATAACTGCTGCGCCAGGGGCTTATCTGAAAAAAGGAGGCAGTCGGGCATGACGCAGGCGAAAGGTTCATTAGCCACGAAGTCTCGTGCCAAGGCCACGGCATCGGCAACCCCCCGGGGTTCGTCCTGGGTGAGAAAGACCGTGCGGCACGCTTCGAGCTTCCGATACAGGCCGGCATCCCAGTGAAATGGAAGGGCGGGGGGCTTCCAGTGACCCGTAATGAAGTCACGGAGCATCGGCTTGTCAGGGCTGGTGATGATACAAAATTCAGATATGCCCGATGTCATGTACATCTCGAGGGTATACTGAATCATGGGCTTCGGCCCTATGGCAAGGAGTTCCTTGGGGCTGTGGGTCGTCAGCGGCTGCAGCCGAGTTCCCAAGCCGGCGGCGGGGATGACGGCTTTTGTGACGTTTTTGGACATCGGAGCCTTGTATAACCTGACCAGGTCTTATGTTTTCGAGATAGACGTATAGCACGGGCACCCAGGGCTTTCAATGGTCGGCTCCACCTCAACGGCGGCGTCGGCGGCGAAGAGATTGACAGTTGATGTCGTTTTTTGCTACAAAATAAAATATAACTTAAGCACGTTGAAAGACGGGGATATGCTCCAAGCCTCTTTTCGATTTGTCTAAACCGGTTTTTTGCCCATCTAAGGCTTGATGAACTCGTAAAAAGTCATCAGGCGGACGGCAAAGTAAAAAGCTCCAGATGCAAGGCGCGCAAATCTTGAGGAGTGAGGCGTACTTACGGTACGTCGCAGCGACGAAAGATGAAGCGCAACGCTGCAGATGGACTTTTTACGAAGCCGTCAAGGCTTGGTCCAGGGGCCTTGAAAACTCGGCCTATGGGCTCAGACAGTTCAAGGCCCTGATGTTTCCCTGCGCCAGGATGGATGGGCAAAAACCCTTTTTATCACCGCTCAAAGCAGCCTGGACCGTTCCTTTTGTCGGTACAATCGAGGTTCAAGGGAGGCGCGAGGGGCGCCTCAAAGACCTGACGTGTTACAATTTTTTTTGGAGCTTTATGATGACGAAGGAAAAAAATAAAGTCTTGCTCACCGGCAATGATGCCGTGGTTGAAGGACTGTGTTGTGCTGCGGGTGACAACCGGCGCATTGTGTATGCAGGTTATCCCATCACCCCCGCGTCAGAGATTGCCACCCGTGCCTCTGCGACTCTCCCGAGACGTGGTGGGGCCTTTATACAAATGGAAGACGAGATCGCCTCAATACAGGCCATCTCAGGGGCCGGCCTTGCAGGCGCGATTGCCGTCACTGCTACCTCAGGCCCTGGTTTTAGCTTGATGTCCGAGGGGCTTGGCTTTGCGGCCATGATTGAATCGCCTATCATCTGTGTCAATGTCCAGAGGGGTGGCCCTTCCACGGGTATGCCCACATGGATGGGGCAGGGGGACATGATGCAGGCAAGATGGGGAACCCATGGGGATAGATCGGTCATCGTCCTGGTACCCAATTCGGTTGAGGAGACCTTTCTGCTCACTTATGAGGCTTGCAGGCTTTCTCAGAAGTATTTGATGCCGGTGGCCGTCATGTTGGATGAGATCACGGGACACATGGAGGAGCCGGTTCACCTTCCTGATCTCCCGCCTGTGCCGCTCAATCCGGATTTTGAGATCATCGGCAAAGGGCATCGCCACCACCGGACAGGTCTAACCCATGATCTTGAGGAAAACCTCCCCCGAATTAATCCTGATGTTGAGGAGAAGCTCGTTCGGCATTTACTCGACAAGGTCAAGAAAAATGCACACAAGATCGTGAAGTACGAAGTCTACGGGAATCCAGAAGATGCCGAAGTCATCGTCATATGTTATGGATCTGAATCTCGATCGGTCAAGGCCGCTGTGAAGCAGGCCCGCAGGAAAAGATGGAAGGTGGCCATGGTTCGGCTCATCACGGCTTGGCCGTTTCCCAAAGATTTCTTACGCAAGCTCGATGGGAGAAAAAGGGCCTATCTGGTGGCCGAAATCAATGCCGGCCAAATCAGAATAGAGGTTGAACGGTATGTCAAGAAAGGGGTCGTAAAAGGCTTGAACCTGATGGGTGGAAGAATTCACACCCCCGGCGAGGTTCTGGAGGCCATCAACGAGAATATCAGTCGCTAGCCGTTGGCCACGAGTCACCGGCCGGGGGGTGGATGACGCACGACAAATGACCCGTCACAAGTGACGGAAAAGGAGTCAACTATGGAGGACATTAGCCGGCATCCATATGCCGAGTTGTTCAGAACAGAGATGATGCCCAACATCTGGTGTTCGGGCTGCCGAATCGGAAGAATCAAGAACGCCTTTATCGAGGCTATTCAACACCTGGGCTACGACCCTGACACGTGTGCTGTGGTTTCCGGAATCGGCTGTTCCTCGCGCATTGCGGGCTACCTGAACCTTGATACCATTCATGCTACCCATGGCAGGGCAATCCCCACGGCCCTTGGGGTGAAGCTGGCCAACCCGGATTTGAAGGTGACTGTCATGGGGGGAGACGGCGACATTCTGGGCATTGGTGGGAATCACTTCCTTGCCCTGGGCCGCCACGGGTATGATCTGAGCGTCTTTTGTATGAACAACTATGGTTACAGTATGACAGGTTTCCAGCATGGCCCCACCACGCCGCTCGGGGCGCGGACCATCACGACTTCAGGGGGTAGTCCCTATGTACCCGTGAATCCGGTTGCTGTGGCCCTGGCAGCGGGATACACATTTGTGGCCCGGTCCACCTCGTCGCATCCGTATCACCTGATCGACTGTATGATTTCAGCGATGAAGAACAGGGGCCCGAGCTTTGTTGAGATACTCATACCATGCATGCTTTTTGAAAGGCGCAACAAGATTAAATCCCTTGAGGCGCTATTTCTGGAAAAGGGCACCATTAAAGAGACCCTGAGCGAAGAAGATGTGAGTCAAAGTGATTTCACCAAGGAAATCAGCCTTGGGATTTTCAGGGATACTCCTGTTCGCGAAAGACCACGGCTGAGCCTTGTCAAATCGGGCAAGAAGAAGGCTGCCAGGACACACCGGGTGAATTTTACGTCAAGGGCCAGCGGCATCAAGTATATGCAAATTCGTATGGAAGGGACCGGAGGACAGGGGATTGTTCAGGGCGGCAAGACCTTGATTCACGCGGCCATGAACATGGATCCGAAGCTCAACAGTACCCTGACAAAGCGATACGGGCCAGAGATGAAGGGGGGAAGCTGTGTCGCGGATGTGCTCTTGTCTTCTCAGCCTGTTGACTATCCTTTTGTGGAAGTTCCTGACTTGCTCTTAATGATGTCCGACATTGTCACCAAGGAACGTGGCGGGGCGGTGATCATCAGCGACACGGGCACGATCGTCGCAGATGAATCCATGGTAGATCTCAGTTTTCTGGACGCCGTTCCCGGTACTGTCAAGGTTCTGCGGGTACCGGCTACCCAGATTGCTCGTGATAACTTCAGGGTGGTGGTGGCTAACAACGTGATGATGGGCTTTGTATGTAAGGCCACATCGATCATCGACAAGAATTGTATAAAGGCCGCCATTCTAAAGTCCGCCCCCCCTGGGACGGAGGAGATGAACCTGGCTGCATTTGAGAAGGGCTACGAGTTAGGCGGGTCCTGAGTCATGGATTGTCCATCGGCTTCTTCATGCCTGATTAGCGGCGCAAGATATCAGGCATGGCATATCAGGGTTCTGATGATGAGGATTGTGGATGACGGACAACGAATAACGATGGGGCAGGGAAAGCATGAAGAATGAAGTCTCAACGCCAAGGTACTGGAATATAAAGCAGTGTACGATACCTGTTGGCAAGGTCACGATCATCGCCGATTTTTGTAAGGGGGGGGACGATTGTGATGACTGCATAAAATTTTGCCCTGAGAAGGTGTTAGAGCGAGGTACTGTGCCCAACGAGCGAGGTTACTTCCCTCCGGTCTTGGTGGCGGAGGGCAGATGCAGCGTTTGTGGCAGATGTCAGCTGTATTGCGGTGAGAATGCCATCTTTGTGGAGAAAACGGGTGAACGCATCGTGACTGCCGAAGAGATAGCTTCAAGAGAGGAGAAATCACGATAGATGTCGGATGATCGCATAGGAGTCTTTATTTGTCATTGCGGGACCAATATTGCCGGCCCCGTGGATTGCCATAAAGTGAGTGAGGCCGTCGCTCTCACCGGAGTTACCCTGGTGAGGGAGCATTCTTATATGTGCACCGGGGGCCAGAGCCAGATCGTCAGCGATATTGAGGAATACGACTTGAACAGGATCGTTGTGGCAGCCTGTTCTCCCAGGATACACGCGGAAACCTTTCGCACCGTCTCGACGGTGGCTGGGCTTAATCCGTACATGATGGAGATGGTCAATATCCGGGAGCAGTGTTCTTGGTGTCATGCCCATGAGCCCGACGAAGCCACACAAAAGGCCATAGACCTCGTGCTGATGGGAATTGAAAAGGTCAAGCTCAATACGCCGTTGGTCCCTCTTCAGGTGCCTATGACCAAGAAGGCCTTGATCGTCGGGGGCGGCATCGGCGGCATTGAGGCGAGTTTGCAACTGGCCGATCTTGGCCACCAGGTGATCCTGGTGGAGAAAGGCCCCACCATCGGCGGCAAGATGGCTCAGCTCAACAAGATCTTTCCGGACCAAAACTGTAGCCCCTGAATTCTCGGGCCGAAGATGGTGGATGTCGGTCGGCATCCCAATATCGAACTCCTTAGCCTGTGTGAGGTTGTAGAAGTCAAGGGGTATGTGGGAAGCTTTGAAGTTAGGCTAAGAAAACATCCGAGGTATGTCACGGAAGATTGTACGTTTTGCGGCGAGTGCTTGCAGCGGTGCAATGTTTTCACTGAAGACGACTTCAATGTGGGCCGCGCCTTGAGGAAAGCGATATATACACCTTTTCTCCAGTCTGTTCCCAGGCAGTATGTCGTGGATGACAAGGCGTGCATCCATTTTTCAGAGGAAGGCTGCCAGAAGTGCGTGGAAGATTGTAAAAAACATGCCATCGACTTTTCTCAAACGGTTGAAGAAGAAACGGTTCATGTGGGAACCATTATTGCCGCAACTGGCATCAGGCCGTATAACCCGACCGGGCTCTATGGCTACGGAGATGAGCGTTTCCCGAATGTAATCACCTCCATGGAACTCGAAAGGATGCTGTCTCCGGAGGGGCCGACGAACGGGCACGTGATCCGGCCCTCCACGGGTGAACGACCCGAAAGTGTCGCTTTCATTCAATGCGTGGGTTCAAGGTCTTCGAAAGAAGGGCAGCTCTCCTATTGTTCAAAACTATGCTGTCCCAATAGCGTAAAGAATGCCCTCCTCTTAAAGGAGTTCTCTCCAGACCTTGAAATATACGTATTCCACAACGGCATTCGAACCAGTGGCAACAGACAGGAAAAGATGTTTCTTGAAGCGAGAAAACAAGGGGTTATCTTTGTCAACTCCTTTCCTGAGGTCATGGAAGGTCATGTTTTGACCTTCTCCGATCCCATCCTTGGACCAGACAGGCGTTTGGAGAAACAGTTTGATCTGGTGACCTTGGCTGTAGGAATCGTCCCGACCGCGCAGGAGATGTCCAGCGTTCTGGGCGTCCCCCTGGGAAAGAGGGGCTTTATTAAGGAGGACAATCAATTGTCTCCGTGTTCTACTTCTACCAGTGGAATTTACTTTGCCGGTGCTGTAGGAAGTCCATCTGATATCAAACAGTGCATTGAACAGGCCGGCAATGCCGCTATGGAGGTTTCGAAACATTTTCAAAAGGACTTTGCAGAGCTTTCTCCCATTATAGCAAGAGTAGACACCGACAAGTGTACAGGCTGCGGCAAGTGTAGCAATCAGTGCCTGTTCGGTGCCATTCGTATAGAGGATAAGGTTGCCGTCATCACAGAAGCTATGTGTCGGGGATGCGGCAATTGCTTAAACGCGTGTAAGTTCGATGCCATCTCTATAGAGAATTATACGGAAGAGCAAATAAGGGTCCAGCTCACAGAAGCCCTGAGACAACCGGAGGATAAGATCATTGTCTTTGCCTGTCATTGGTGTTCCTATGCGGGCGCTGATTTTGCAGGTACCAGCAGACTGCAATACAGCCCCAAGACCAGGATCATAAAGACCATGTGCTCTTGTCGTGTGAAGACGGATCTCATCAAGTATGCTTTTGCTTTGGGCGCTCCAAAAGTCATTGTTTCAGGTTGTCACCCCGGAGACTGTCATTATCTGGACAACAACATGTTCACTAAGACTCGGGTGATGAAGTTAAAAGAACAGTTAAGCGGTAAAGGCATTAATCCTGAGAGATTGGTGCTGGAGTGGGTGTCTGCTTCTGAGGGACAGCGGTTTGTCGATACCATTCGCAAGATGGAACAGCTCGAAGTGGACGAAGATGAAATCGAGCTGAGTAAGATGATTTTCAGTCGGCCTGAGAAGCCGAAAACTGGCAGAAAAAAGGTAAGGTTTAACCCGGATAGCAAATCAACTTGACGCGTTGTTCACGCTTGCGGTAACAGGAGCACAATTGATGGAGATCAGAAGACAGCTGTCAGGAGTCAGCAGACCAGGGAATCAAATACATTTTCGTATGGCCAGCGCGAGCCCTAGGTATTTCAATATGACTCTGATGTTGCAA
>CAZCXI010000036.1:0-30577 GCA_964502635.1 uncultured Desulfobacterales bacterium | reverse complement strand
TCGCGACAGATACTGAAAATCACTTTAGACAAGTGGGGATATGAAGTGGTCGTTGCCTGCGACGGCAGCGAGGCCTGGCAAGCCTTTCAGACCGATGATCCGCCCCGGTTGGCCATCCTCGACTGGATGATGCCTGGCATGGATGGCGTGGAGGTTTGCCATAAGGTCCGTAAATCCGGGACTCCGCCCATCGTTTATATCATCGTCCTTACTGCCAAGGATCGCAAAGAGGATATGGTGTCGGCCCTTGGCGCCGGGGCCGATGATTATGTGGTCAAGCCTTTCGAACGAACGGAACTGCTGGCGCGCATCCGGGTTGGCGAGCGGATGGTGGCATTACAATCCGGCCTGGTCGATCGGGTGCAAGAACTCCAGGAAGCCCTGTCTCATATCAAGACACTTCAGGGCATTCTGCCTATTTGCATGCATTGTCACAAGATCCGCGACGACCAGGATGCGTGGCAAAAGCTGGAACAATACGTCACCCAACACTCCAGTGCCCAATTGAGTCACAGCATCTGTCCGGAATGCATGGAGAAATACTACCCGGATACCGATGAAGACGCAGAGGCGGAAGAAACCGCGGATCAGCCCTGACCCCCTTCCCTTCTCCCCAATTTTGTTTACCGGCCCCTGACGCCTGGTTGCCAACGACGATTCATTGAGTGTTCACCCCAACGCTGCAAGAGTCGAGGACACTGTAGATCCAATGAAGATCGCGCCGAGAGCAGCGCCCCCGGCTTGACAATCCATGGCGGTTCATCTAATAATTCGTAAGCAGTCAGGCCACCTTCAACCTAACCACAGACCGACCCGGTGCAGGCCAAGCCCGGCTGTGAAACAAAGGGGCCTCTATGCATACATCCCACACAAAAAGGATCAAATGATGCAACAGCTCACGGAACTGAATGTCGGCATTGTGGGCGGTGGTCCCGGATGCAAGGCCATTATGGACATCATTCTTGCCGAAAAGCTCAGCCATCTTCGGATGAAGCTCATCGGCGTAGCCGGTACCAATTCCGAAGGTGTGGGGTATCGCTATGCCCGCGAAAAAGGGATTTACACAACCAAGGATTACCGTGATTTGTATAAACTTGCCGGCCTCAACATGATTATCGAATTGACCGGTCGTGACGAGGTGGCCGATGAGATCTCCCGAAGCAAGCCGGACCGCGTACGATTCATTGACCATGTTTCCGCCCGTCTCTTCTGGGATATCTTTCAAGTCCAAGAAGACAGGATTGCCGAGCGCAGGCGGGCAGAGGAGAGGTTGCGCAAGTTCCAGTATTATGTGGACGGGATAACCAGCGGCATGTACGAAGGGCTCATGGTCATTGATCGTAATCTTGTCATCACGGATGTCAACGACAGCTTCATTAAGCAATATGGAAAGACCCGCGAGGAGCTTGTTGGCCGGACTTGTCATGCAGTCACCCACGGGGTGGACCAACCATGTTCCACCCGCAGGCACCGCTGCCCTGCCAAGGAGGTCTTTGCTACCGGCAAGACCGCACGCGTGGAACACGTTCATAGGGATCGAAGCGGCAAGGAACTGATCATCGAAATCTATGCTTTTCCTCTGTTCGGGGCAGACGGTGATGTGGAGCAGATGGTAGAGGTTTCTCACGACATTACAGAGCAGAGACGGGCGGAGGAGGCGCTGCGGGAAAGCGAAAAAAAGTATAGTACACTCGTTGAAAACTCCCCGACCGGCATCTACATCGACCAGGATGGGAAGATCGTATTTGCCAACAACAGACTCTCTGAGATTTACAGGTATCCCAGAGAGCAGTTACTGGGTATCCAGGCGAGGCAATTGGTGCACCCTGAGGACCGGGCCTTCACCGATGAAATCAGGGAAAGGAGGCTGGCCGGAGAAGAAGCCCCATCGGAATACGAGGCAAGGGGGCTGACCAAGGACGGCGAAACCATATGGATACAAAGGAGAAACGCTCGCATAGAGTATAGAGGCAAGCCTGCCATATTGGGTAACGTCGTGGACGTCACCGAACCCAGGCAGGCAGAGGAGGCGCTCAGGGCTTCCGAGGCCGAACTGAGAGAGTCCGAGGAAAAATACCGGACCCTTTTTGACTACGATCCCAATTCGATATTTGTCCTGGAGTTGGGAACGTTTAAGATATTGGACATGAATGCCCGGGCCCTGGCGTCTTATGGTTACGAAAGAGAGGAATTGATTGGAAAGTCTTTCATGGATCTGAGCGATGCCCACTACTCGGACGGCGTCTTGTCCACCACAGAGCCAACGCCCACCACACTGTCCAGTGCCTATCCCAAAATCCAGCATCGTAGAAAAGACGGCGAGCTTTTCTATGTGGATGTCTACACCTGCCGGACAAGACACAGCGGAAAATTCGGCATTATCGCAACAACGGTGGATATTACCGAAAGCCTGACCAAGGAGACTCAGCTCATCCAGGCCAGTAAAATGGCCACCCTGGGAGAAATGGCAACGGGTGTGGCCCACGAACTGAATCAGCCCCTGTCCGTTATAAAGACCGCAAGCAATTATTTGCAAAGAAAGGTGGACAACCAAGAGGAGATTAAAGACGAAATACTGAAGACCATGGCGGAAGAGATTGACAGCCAGGTGGACCGGGCATCCAGGATTATCAATCACATGCGGGAATTCGGCCGCAAATCAGAGGTCAGCAAGGAAAAGGTTCAGATCAACGAAGCATTGACCAAAGCCCTGGACATATTCAGCCAGCAACTAAAGCTCAGGGAGATAGAGGTGGTCAAGGACCTGGCGGAAGACCTTCCCCCTGTACTGGCTGATGCCAATCGGTTGGAACAGGTCTTCATTAACCTGCTCATCAACGCCAGGGATGCCATTGAAGCCAGGTGGGAACGCGCTGATTATCATGGTAAGGCCAAAAAGATATTTCTGCAGACCGGTTCAAAAGATAAGACGGTCACGATCAAGGTGAAGGACACGGGCGTGGGTATCCCGGAATCGGTGCTTAACAAGATTTTTGAGCCCTTCTTCACGACCAAGAAACCGGGGAAGGGCACGGGATTGGGCCTGTCCATCAGCTACAACATTGTCAAAGATTACAATGGAACGATCGGAGTGGAAAGCGAGGTCGAAAAAGGCACGACCTTCAACATCACCTTTCCCGCGTGCGAATAAGATGACCAAATGTCACTCGGGCGAGCTAGGGCAAACCATCTTAACGAACCGGGAGTTTACCAGGCAATCCTTATCGCCTGCTTCCAAATAGAAAAACTGTTTGCTGTAGTTTAAGAAATCGGACAGACGGGAGCGGTTCTGCGGCAGATCCAGGTACACCGTGCCCTCCATATTCTCACCTGAAAGAAAGCACACCCGGGCTGGAACCTGTCTTTGATAGGCGGAGTCCTTTCTCACCTCATCGGCCTCCACGAAAACCATGACCATGGATCGCTTCTGTAGTAAAACAATGTTGCCCTCCCTTAACTCCAAGGGTATATAAGACCGCTCACCATTGAGCAACTCGGCTATGGACTCGCGACCTGTATGATTGGCTGAACGCGGCGAGAGAAAAAAATTGCCGGACTCGCGGGTCCCGTCAGCAAAAACGACTTCCGCTCGTCTTTTGATCCTGACCAGCTTAAGCACCACTACCTCCTGCACTCACAGACACCCTCGCACTAGCCTCTGAGACTCACACACCCCTTGCCTCGTCAACAAGACGCGCCCCCTCTATCAAGAGAGACATGGTGGGGGCATGGATGGTGCGCGTCGGGAAATGGGAACAGGGAAGGATCTGAAATGCGCCTTCTTCCCATGTCATGAGCCTGTAAAAAGCCTTCTCTCCACTCAGGCTTTCCGTGTCTGCGTGGATGATCTGGCCTTGTTGCATATAAATCTTTCCCTCTTGACCCCGGTGTTCGAGATTGATTTCAACATCTTTTTCTCCTGTGGAAAGACTCTGGATAAAATCCGTAGAGCTCATTTCCGTGAGGGACCCGCTCACACCTCTCGTTGCTTTCTGAGGCGCCTTCATAGCAAGCAACCGCTGAATCTTCAAAGAGAGCATTTCCAAATCAACCGGCTTCTTCAGGAAATCATCAGCACCCGTCTCCAAACACTCAGCCGCAAGCCTTTCACCCTCTTCCGAGGTCAGAAACAAGAAAGGGATTTGGGTCGTGGCGGCGTTTTGCCTGACAGCTCGGCAGAAAGTCAAGCCGTCCGTCCCCGGCAGATTTACCTCAGAGACCACCACATCGACCGGAGATGTCGACAGGATGTCCATGGCCTCACGGGCATCGGTCACCACCTCCACCTCGTAGCCGTCATTGCTCAAACGAAGGACCATGCCGGATGCCTGAGCCTGCGTTGGATCCACGACCAGGATATGACCACCCGCTTGATCGACTCTTCTCAAGAATTCCTCATCCTGTATAAGATGGAGAAAGGCCTCCAGGACAGCTTCGATCTGAGGAGAAGCGCATTGTCCGCCCAGCCGCCTTCGCACTTGATTGATATCCCTGGCCGCCTCGGGTTCATTCTTCCTCAGAACTTGATAGGCCTTCACCATGCTGAGGATGCCGGCCTCTACCCTCTGTTTTTTCTGTGCACCAGGCGCCGGCTCAACGATTTCCTCCAGACGGTAGGGGGTAACGATGTGACCTGCAAGCTCCCTTCCCAACCCCTCAGCAGAAAGCCATGCCGCAAGGACGGCGCCATCCACCTGGCCGGGGCGCAATTCCAGCCTCAAGGCCAGGAGTTTGCAATATCTCGCCCGCGTGAGGATCTCCTGAAGCTCACCCTGGTTCCCTTGCAAGCGCATTGTCACAAGAAAAGCTGCCAACCCGATGAGGGCCTCACTCATCTGGTGGTAGGAATACTCCTGGCCCAGCAGCAGGGGGGTAAGGTGGTAATAGGCGATGTAAGGCGGTTCGATCTCCTGGCAGATGTCTCTGAGCCACGAACCCCGGGGTTGGAAAAACCGACCATTGACCAAGAGCACGTCAGAGGGTCCCCTTTTGAGGGCCTTGACGGTCTCTTCCGGAGACAGGACCCATGCTACGTTCGGGTAACCTTCGCCGCGGAGAATGGTTCTCAGTGCGCTGGCTCGATCACGATCGGGTTCCAGGAGGAGGATCTTCCTTTTGGTGCGGGCCTGGTCTTCCAGGGTGAGTTTTTCTCTGGTTTCTTCCTGGTTGCTCAGAATAGTGAAGTCCTGAGGAACCTCCAGCTCCGTGGCCGGCGTGTAAACTTCTCCCTCGTAGTGGACCCTTACGGCCCTAACGATCTCTGCCGTCGAAGCCACCGTGAATGCGAGCCGGAAGGGGGGCGGGAAGATGGTTTGGAGGTGCCCGATGAGCTGCTGATCCGTTGGATCACCCACGGCAAGGATGAGGAAGTTTTTTTCCGAATCATAGGCCACAGGGAAAATGGTCCACCGCTGTGCAAACTTGAGTGGAACGACCGACTTGGCGCTATCCAGGGGCGGATCGGCGAGGAGAGGACGATAAGGCTTTCCGTAGATCTTGGCCAGGCTCTGCCCCAAACCTGTGTAGTCGATCAGGTTGAGAAAAAGTACTGCCTCCTCAATGGATATCTTCCGTGTGAGAGCATAGTCCTCTGCCTGTAGGAACTGATCTTCAGTCAATCGCCCACTGCCCACGAGGTGACGCTTTAGCTTGGAGACGCGCTCCGTGTTGTCACCGGGCAGCTCACTCCGTTCCTTGGCCATGAAGATTTGCTTCCTCCGGACCAATCAGGCCTTCCTCTGAGAGTCTCCTGATGTGGTCCTCCATGGTTTGCATGCCTGAGGATTTGCCGGTTTGGAGCACCGAAAAGATCTGGTAGGTTTTTGCCTCCCGGATCAGATTCTTAATGGCCTGATTGCAAACCATGACCTCCACCGCAGCCACCCTGCCCTTTTCCTGAGCACTCCTGAGTAACTGCTGCGCGACAACGCCGCACAGGGACTCGCTGAGCATGGTCCTGATCTGCGGCTGCTGGCTTGTTGGGAACACATCAATGATCCGGTCAACCGTCTTGGCGGCACTGGACGTGTGGAGGGTGCCGAAGACCAAGAGCCCTGTCTCTGCTGCGGTTAGGGCGAGATGGATGGTCTCCAAATCCCTCATCTCCCCTACAAGGACGACATCAGGATCTTCCCTCAAGGCCGCCCTCATGCCCGTAGCAAAACTCTCTACATGGAAACCGACCTGTCTTTGGTGAATCAGACACTTCCCCCTTGGATGGATAAACTCTATGGGGTCTTCCAGGGTAATAATGTGGTAATTCTGTTCTTTGTTAATGAGGTCGATCATGGCAGCCAGCGTCGTGGATTTGCCTGACCCCGTCGGCCCGGTGACCAGCACGAGCCCGCTCTTTACTTGAGCGAACACATGGATGGATTCCGGAAGCATGAGTTCTCTGAGGGTCTTTATCTCCGTGGGAATGAGTCGGAACGCCCCGCCATAGCCTTTTCTTTCCATGAATACGTTGGCCCGGAAACGCCCCTTACCCTCCACTGCATAGGCGAAATCGATATCCATTCTGGCCTTGAGGAGGTTCACCTGGTCCTCATCCAGCATCTCAAGGAGGATGGCTTCAGCCTCTTCAGGGGTCAGATCATGATATTTGACCCGCTGCAGCCGCCCGTCGATACGAAGCATGGGAGGATCGCCGGCACAGATGTGCAGGTCGGAGGCCCCATGCTGGATCATCATGTCTAGCAGGACATCGATCTTGGCCAAATCAAACCTCCAAAACGCTGATCTTGACGCCGTCCTTCAACTCCTATCCCACTGGAAAAGAAAACGTCCTGACCATCATCTTTTATCGGTGTTTTCCAGCTTAAACTGAAGGGCTAACACGACCGGGCCTTGTGTGATCACTGAAGGGGTGCTGCTTGATTGTCGCCATGGGGGGGGACAGGAGGGCCGGGGATGAGCATTCAGCGGCCAGTTTTATCATGAAGCTTGTCCGCAATGCGTTTCACCCGGTCGGATTGAACCATGGACGCGGCTTTATCTGCAAAACGGGTCGCATCCGACACCTTGCCGTCCTTCAAGTAGTCCTTGACTCTCTTTTCAATGCGACCCGTGGCACGATCTGTCTTGACGTGGATGGCCGGCGCCGCCATGAGCTTTCTGGTCTGCCCGCCGCCGCAATCCGGACACGGCGGCGGCTTGCCGGCCTTATCAACGATCCTTTCAAAAACACACCCGCAGTCCGTGCATTCATAATCGTAAATAGGCATCAGACGTTTTTCAACCCCTCACTCACAACCTTCGAAGGTATGGCATCTTCTCAAGATCAGCCCTGAAGACATTGTCTCTTGAGAGCCTGTCGAGGACCTCGTCGATGATTGCAAGCATGGCCGTCTTGTCAGCCGGCAGACTTCCGTTAATGGAGGCATAATTGGAAACATGATCTGAGAGATACTGAGACGTCACTGAAAGATCCTGGATGAGGGCTTTTTGTTCCCTTAAGATCGTCTCCGGGCGTGCCATTTCAAAGCTGCCTTCCCGCCACCACTGATACACCGGGGTACCGGGTTGCGGTACCAGGGTTCTTACCCGGATAAAATCGGGGTCGATCCGGTTCAGCACCTTGGCTGTGTCTGACGCATGTTCCCGCCAGTTCGCCTCGCCCCCGATGCCCACAAGAACATACAGGGAGACTTCAAATCCGGCATCCTTCGCCTTGGTGCAGGCCCTGATCATGGTCTCAGGGCCCGCCCCTTTCTTAATCCGCGCCAGCAGGCGAGCACTGCCTGTCTCAAGGCCAATGTGAAGCCGCGTCAAGCCCGCATCCCTGATCTTCTGCAGGCTCTGAAGGGATTTACGCTTTAGGGTTTGCGCGCGTGCATAGCTTGTCACCCTGGAGAGGGACGGAAAGGCGCCATGGAGATGCCCGAGGATTTCGCACACTTCGTCTGTCGTGATGATCAGGCTATCTGAATCCCCGATGAACACGGTTTCCACGTTGTCTCCAGTATATGCCTTTGCCGTGTCAATGTCTCGTTTAACCGATGCCACTGAACGCTTTTCAAACCGGATGTCCTTGTACATGGGGCAAAAAGCGCACCGATTCCAGGGACACCCGCGGGTCACCCTCAACAGGAGGCTGTCGGCCTCACTAGGGGGCCTGAAGGGTGGAAAGTCGTAGGTCTCATCGGCCACAGCAAGGCGCCTTCCAAAACGAAAGTTCAACATGATCTTAGAGCAAAGATAGCCGAATCACTCCGACATGACAATAGATTTGTCCCCGTGGAAGGGGTTGTGGGCCTGCATGTTCGTTGCTGATCCGTCCCGAGAATTCTTCACAACCAAGGGACAAGGACCCAACATGTTGTATCTTTCCAGCTAAGACATACATTTTATAGTCTTTTTTTCTTTACAAGCCCTTGTCTGTTTGTTAATCCTCAGTAGCACTGTAAGGATCAAATTAGAAAGAGAGAGGCGCAGAGGGTTTTTGTCATGAAAATCAAGAATTTAGATATTGTTGGGTTCAAGTCTTTCGCAGACAACCTGACGCTGCAGTTTCCCCAAGGGATTTGTGCCGTGGTGGGCCCTAACGGCTGTGGCAAGAGCAATATTGTGGATGCCCTCCGCTGGGTGATGGGGGAGCAAAGCGTCAAACAGCTCCGCGGCAAGTCTATGGAAGATGTCATCTTCTCGGGCAGTGAGAAAAAGGGGCCCTTGAACAGGGCGGAGGTCGGCATCACGCTGATTAATGACAATGGCAACACGCCTGAGGAATATCGACTCTTTTCCGAGATCATGGTCAGTCGCCGCCTTTTCCGTTCCGGAGAAAGCGGTTATTTTATCAATAAACGGCCATGCAGGCTGAAAGACATCCAAAACCTGTTGATGGGAACCGGCGTCGGGTCCAGGACCTATGCCATCATTGAACAGGGAAGGATCGGAACGCTCATCGATGCCGGCCCGGAAGAACGACGCCTTTTCATTGAGGAAGCGGCGGGCATTACCCGCTATAAGAGCCGAAAGAATGAGGCCCTCCAGAAGATACAGCGGACGCGGCAAAACTTGTTGCGTATTCATGATGTCATCGCCGAAGTCAAACGCCAGATAAACAGTCTGAAACGCCAGGCCAGGAAAGCCGAGCGTTACAAGGCCTATGAAAAGCAAATTGAAGATCTGGAAATAGGACTCGCTCGTTATCAGTACAAGGCTATGTGCGCCGAGATGCAAGAAACCGACACCTTGCTGCAATCCTTACGGGACACGGACTTTAAGCACGAATCTGAGCTGGCAAAGTTAGACGCCGCCATGGAACAGGTCAAACAAGCACGGGCAGCCAAACACGAGCGTATCTCCCAGGAGAAGGCCCAAAGATATGACATCCAGCGGATGATGGACAAGCTCGAAGGGGACATGGAACACAACAAGAAAGATCTCGAGCGCTTGATGCGTGAAATGGACCAAGTCGGGGCCGAGTTGAAAGAAATTGAGATCAAGAACCAGGATACCATCGTAGAATGTCGTGGCCTGGAGGAACAAAAACAGGGTTTCGAGCAAGATATTCGGAGCATTGAAGAAACCTTGAAGCAGGAAGTCGCGGCCGAGAGGGCTTTGAAAGAGCGCCTGGGTGAAGTGAGTCAAGACCTCGAAACCAAGAAGACGCAACTGATCAACCTGGCAAGCCGAAAGGCAACCTACCGGAACACCCTGGAGAACACCTCCCATCTCAGGGCAAACCTCTCAAAGCGGCTGGATCAACTCGACAAGGAAAAAGGTCGGACCGATGGCGAACTCGCCGAGGTCACCAAAGAGCTGGCCAAGACTGAGGACGCGCACCGCGACCTAAAGGAAAGCTTTAACAAGGCAGGGGAATCACTTGATTCTCTTGAGAAACGCCTTGAACAAAATCGTCATGCCCTTAGTCAGCAAGTCCGCACGGTACAGGCTGCGGAGGCTGAACGGCAACAGGTCCGATCCCGCTATGGGGCGCTCAAGAAGATGGATGACAATTATGAATGGTTCAAGGAAGGCGTTCGGGTGATCATGAGAAAATGGAAGTCCCGAAATCTTGAGGAGGCCGGCATCCGCGGCCTTGTGGCTGACGTCCTCGAGGCCGAACCTTCCTATGAGGAGGCCGTGGAAGCCGCACTGGGTGAGACATTGCAATACGTCATTGTCAAGGACCAGCAGGGGGCCGTGACAGCCATCGATTTCCTTCGGGCCCACTCAGGGGGGCGGGGGGGCTTCATTCCCATGCAGGCGGTCAGACCCCTGGCGGGGGTCGGCAACAGACCAGATCCCCGGCAGCACGATCTCCTCATTCATCACATAGACATACACAGGGGCTACGAAGCTTTTGTTCAGGCCCTTGTGGGTCATGTCACGGTTGCGCAAGACCTTGAAGGGGCCCTGCAACGGTGGGACGAGAATCGCTCGCCGCAGACGATCGTCACACTGCAAGGAGACCGGGTCTGCCCTCAGGGCATGCTGACAGGCGGAAGCACGGAGAACGGCCGATCCGGCATCCTGGCCAAAAAGAAGGAGGTTAAGGATCTGGCTGCACAGATCTCGCAGTTGGACACCTCTGTTGCCGTGGCCCAGGCCAGGCAGAAAGAACTGGAAAAGGAGGCCGTGGCATTGGAGACAGAGGTTCAGAAGGCCAGACAGGTCCAAACCCAAAAGAGTCAACAACTGATCGAACTTGAAAGGCAGCTTTACCGTCTTCAGGAAAGACTCAAACAGATTCATCGCCACACGGAAATCCTGGACCTTGAGGCACAACAAATAGCCGGGGAGCGGACAGATGCGGAGCAGGAGCTTTCGAGATATGAAGAGGTTCTGACCGAACTGGCAAGAGAGGTTGAGGCCGAAGAATCTGCCGTCGAACAGACGGCCGCCGAACTCAAGACAATCTCTGAAGAGATGGAAGGGGTCCATGAAGGGGTGGTGGAACACAAGCTCAGACTGACTGCATTGCAGGCGGAACATGACAGTGCGGTCAACACCTTGCGACGGTTAACGCATTTTCAACAGGACTGGCAGGAAAAACTGGCCCAGTTGGAGCGAGGGCTAAAGCAAAGGGAGGAAGATCAAATAGCCATTGAGCACGCCTTGACAAGAGATCAAGCCAAGATGGGCGATCTGTACACGGGCCTGGAGGCGATGAAAGACAGACTCGCTCAAAGTGAAGCCGAGTACCAGGCCATCGAAGGGGCACTCAAAGAAAGTGATCAAGCCCTTGCTCAGGTCAGAACGAAACAACAAGAGACCCTCCAAAAAATACAACAGCTTGAGCTGGCACAGTCGGAAAGGCGCATGACCTGTGATCATCTGGTTGGCCGCATTCAGGAACGCTACCATCAAGACATCAAAGTATTGGCCCGCGAAGACGACACGGAGGACTTTTCACCCGAAGAAACAGAGAGGGCCCTGGCGGCATGCCGGGAAAGGATGGCCAGGCTTGGAGATGTGAACCTCACAGCCATTCAGGAATACGAAACCCTGGGCGAACGATATCGCCTCCTCACCGAACAGCGCGATGACCTCATGGGCGCCATAGAAATCCTGCACCGGGTTATCCAGAAGATCAACCGGGTATCTTTGAAACAGTTCATGAAGACCTTCAAAGGCGTCAACGAAAAACTGCAAGTGGTCTTTCCCAAGCTCTTCGAGGGCGGAACGGCCAATCTGGTGCTCACCGAACCGAAGCGCCCCCTGGAGTCCGGGGTCTCTTTGTTCGTCCGCCCGTCGGGCAAGAGACTTACGCGCATGAGCCTTCTTTCCGGCGGGGAAAAGGCGCTTGCGGCCATTGCCCTGGTCTTTTCTCTTTTCCTGATCAAGCCCACGGCATTTTGCGTCCTTGATGAGATTGACGCCCCCCTGGACGAGGTCAACGTGTCTCGCTTCATCCATCTTCTCGAAGAGATCGGCAAGCAGTCTCAGGTGATCATGGTGACCCACAACAAACAAACCATGGAGACGGCGGACGCACTTTTTGGCGTGACCATGGAAGAGCAAGGCATTTCCAAGCTCGTCTCGCTGAATCTAACGAGACAAAGCCCGAGGTTGCCGGAGCACGGGACAGAGACCGTTCATGGCCTTGAAATGGTTTAAAAAGAAAAAACGAACCGAAGGCGGATCGCCAGAAGAGCCCATCGAATCCGTTGAGCAGGCTCTTGAACCCGAGACGGCACGGGAAGAAGGCGCGGACACTGCCGAGCCCGTTGAGCCTGTGGAGGCAACGGGAGCCGCTGACACGGAAAAACAGGGGTTTTTCCGGAGACTCAGAAGTCGCCTCTCCAAGACACGGCAAGGCCTTGTGAGCCGTGTGGATCAACTCTTGCTGGGGAAAAAGGAGATCGATGAAGCGCTTCTCGAAGAGCTCGAAGAAATCCTTATCACCTCGGATTTAGGCGTACAGACCACGATGACTCTCATTGAAAAGGTGCGAGAAAAGGTTAAAAGAAAAGACCTGAGCAATCCCGAGGAGCTCAAGGAAGCCCTTCAGAGCGAGATCCTCACTTTTCTCCAGGTGCCGCCGGGGCCAAGCCGGATGGCCGAGCAAAAACCTTACGTGATCATGGTTGTAGGGGTGAACGGCGTAGGCAAGACGACCACCATCGGCAAGCTGGGCGGCCGTTACGTGAAAGAAGGCAAACGCGTGCTGTTGATCGCAGCCGACACCTTCCGGGCCGCTGCTGTTGAACAATTGGAGATTTGGGCGGATCGCATCAACGCCGAGTTGGTGCGTCACAGGGGAAAGTCCGACCCTTCTGCCGTCGTCTATGACGGTATCCACGCAGCCCAAGCAAGGGACATGGATGTGGTCATCATCGACACGGCAGGTCGTCTTCATACCAAGGTCAATCTGATGGAAGAACTTAAGAAAATCCGTCGAACCGTGGCTCGGCAACTCCCTGACGCCCCCCATGAGATCCTGCTGGTTCTTGACGCCACCACCGGGCAAAATGCGATCTCTCAGGCCCAACTCTTTCATGAGGCCCTTGAGATTAGCGGGATCGCCCTTGTCAAGCTGGATGGCACGGCAAAGGGAGGGATCGTGGTGGGTATATGCGACAGCCTCGGCCTGCCGCTCCAGTATATTGGGCTCGGAGAAAAGGTCGAGGACCTGCAAGACTTTGACCCTGATGCGTTCATCAAGGCCCTGTTTTCGGAAGTGAACTAGCGTGCCTGAGACCATGTCCAAGACCGTCCTGGTCATCGACGATGAACCGAATATGCGGCACATGCTCACGGCCGTCCTGGAAAAGGCCGGATATGCCGTCACGGGCGCCGCAGACGGCCTGGACGCCCTGTCCATCCTGGAAACAAGGGGTTTCGACCTCATCCTGTGTGATGTGCGTATGCCCCGAATGGACGGGCTTTCCTTCCTGAAACAAATCACCGCGCGAGGACTCAACACCACAACCATTGTGATGTCGGCCTATGGCACCATTGACACGGCCGTGGAAGCCATGAAGCTGGGCGCGGTGGACTACATCTCCAAGCCCTTCAAGCCGGATGAAATCCTTGTCAAGCTGGCACAGTGCGAGGAAAAGGACCGATTGCAGGAGGAAAATCTCAGGCTTCGCGACGCGGTTCAAGAGACCTATTCCTTTCAGAATATGGTTGCCAAGAGCCCGGCCATGGCCGCCATTTTTGAGACGATCCGCAAGATTGCCGATTACAAGACAACGGTGTTGATCACGGGCGAAAGCGGCACGGGCAAGGAGCTCATTGCAAGGGCGATCCATTACAATGGCGCACGCAAAGATAAGCCTATGGTGGCAGTCAACTGCGGGGGCCTGCCCGAAAACCTTTTGGAAAGCGAACTCTTCGGCTATGCAAAGGGGGCCTTTACGGATGCGGTCAAAGACAAGAAGGGGATCTTTCAGGAAGCCAGTGGCGGGACCTTTTTTCTTGATGAGATTGGGGAACTGCCCTTGTCGCTTCAGGTGAAGCTTCTTCGAGTCCTGCAAGACGAAATGGTGAGGCCTCTGGGAGGCGCCGAGGCGGCCAAGGTAGATGTGCGAATCATTGCAGCCACCGCGGCAAACCTGGCTGAGGCGGTCAAGGAGGGGACTTTCCGCGATGACCTCTTTTACCGAATCAATGTGCTCCACATCGAGGTCCCCCCCCTGCGCGACAGAAAGGAAGATATTCCACTTCTGGTCCATCATTTTGTGGAAAAGTTCGACAAGCGCCTGGGAAAAGAAATCACAGGGATTGAACCCGAGGCCCTTCGTGCCTTGATGGCCTGCCCCTGGCCAGGCAACGTCAGGCAACTTGAAAACGTTATCGAAAGGACCATGGTCCTGACGGAGCGATCCCATATTCATGTCGGTGAACTGCCGGATGAAATACGGGGGCATCAGGCAGGCATAAGGCCTTCCTGGCCTTCTCAAGAAACCTCTCTCAAGGCGAATACCATGGCGCTGGAAAAAGCCTTGATTGAGAGGGCCCTGCGGCAGACCGATAATAATCGCACACAGACAGCACGACTTTTGGGAATCAGCCATCCCACACTCCTTTCCAAGATGAAAACCTACGGCATTTCGTAAGACGCCTGTGCGCGTGTAACACTTTAGCTCTTTGAAAAAGGCCTTTTTTCGAACGACATTGAGCCGTTTTGGAAACAGATTCCGCATGAGCTTGGCGTCAAAAATTGCAAACTGTCTGAGGGCGTTAGCCCGAGTTTTTGCAATTTAGCCGGGCGAGTCCTGAATTCCAAAATGGGTCACAGAGGTGAGCAAAAGGGCTCTTTTTCAAAAACGTAAACTCTTACGTGCGCATAAGCCCAAGTGTCGCGCAAAAACGACCGTAGCCATGGGAAACCATAGCAGCTTCTCGCTCTGTGAAAAAAAATCAAAAATCCATATTATCCGGTTGACATCTAGGAATTATCAATGTATGGCAAACGGCAGTCATAGTGGGGTGTTACGCGAGGATTCATTCAAACCTAAGGGAAAAGGGGGGAAGTGAGCATGACAAAGGCAGAACTCGTGGAGAAGATGGCAAACGATGCCGGCATTTCTAAAGCCGCCGCCGGGACAGCACTCAACTCTTTTGTAACCACCGTCACCAAGGCCTTGAAAAAGAAAGACGGCAAGGTGACCTTGGTAGGATTTGGGACCTTTTCAAAGGTGCGGCGCAAAGCCCGCAAAGGGAGAAATCCTCAAACCGGCGAAAGCATCAAGATCAAGGCCTCCAATACGGTAAGATTCAAGCCGGGCAAGGCTTTAAAAGACGCTATCTAGCTGCAGGTTTCAGACCAACGCCAGTGGTTGGTTCCCATCCGGAAACACCTTCTTCGAATGGGAACCAACATCGTACTACCTGAAGGTAATGTCAAAGGTGTCAAACTCACCGGCGTAGGGCTCCCATTCGACGGTCGTTTTCCTGACATGGGCAAGGGGCGGGCCGATCTCGCACCATTTGAGCATAGACTTTACGTCGGCCTCGTTCCCTTCAAATACCGCTTCCACGCGACCGTCAGGTAGATTCTTCACCCACCCCGTCAGATTCCGCTCCAAAGCCGCACGCCTTGTATCCATTCTGAAACAGACACCCTGGACGCGTCCGTCAATGCGGACATGACTTCTGACGTTTTTCATTCTTCGTGCCCTTACTACGACTACGACGGCCCTTTTTTACGAAACCATCTCTATGAATTGTGCTTCACTGAGAATCCTTAACTCCAGCCGTCTGGCCTTGTCAAGCTTGGATCCCGGATCTCGGCCGCCCACCACACAGGTCGTCTTTCGACTCACAGAGGCGCTCACCTTCCCGCCCAAGGCCTCAATCCGGGCCCTGGCTTCCAAGCGGGTCATGGACTCCAGGGCCCCGGTCAGGACAAAAGTCATCCCGGCCAGCGCTCGGTTTGCGACCGCTTCTTCGGCCCTCGGCATGACGCCGGCTTCCAGCATCCGCTTGATGTTTCTCTGATTCTCAGTGTTCTCCAAAAATGCTCTCACGCTCTGCGATACCCGGGGCCCTATTTCATCGATGGCGATCAACGCCTCGGCCGTTGCAGACGTCAATGCATCCAATGTCTTGAACCGCCGGGCCAGAACATGGGCGATATGCTCACCCACATGGCGGATGCCCAGGGCATAGAAAAACCGGCCAAGGCTGATCTGCTTGCTTCCGGCTATGGCGTCCATCAGGTTTCGAGCTGATTTTTCCGCCATCCTTTCAAGCCCCGCCACGCTTGCCTTGTCCAGAAAGAAGAGGTCCGCGTAAGACCTGAGCAATCCTTTGTCCACCAATTGTCCCACGAGCTTGTCTCCCAGCCCGTCGATGTCAAAGGCCCCTTTCGAGGCAAAATGCTTGATACGCTCTTTCACCTGGGCCGGGCAATTGGCATTGACACACCGTGTCGCCGCTTCACCTTCCAGGCGAAGCACCTCGGAATCGCACACCGGGCACCTGGCAGGCATATGAAACACGCACTCTGCTCCTGAACGTTTGGCCGTGATCGCCTTGACGACCTCCGGGATCACATCACCGGCCCGCTGGATCAGCACGGTATCGCCCTGGCGGATATCCTTCCTCTTGATTTCATCCTCATTGTGCAGGGTCGCGCGGCTTACCGTCACCCCCCCGACCGAAACAGGCTCCAAGAGGGCCACGGGCGTTAAGGCCCCGGTTCGGCCCACCTGAACGTCGATCTCAAGGACACGGGTGGTCTCCTGTGTGGGTGGAAACTTGTAGGCCACGGCCCACCTGGGACTCCGGGACTTCTCGCCCAGCCTTTTCTGCAGGCCCAGGTTGTCCACCTTGATCACCATGCCGTCCATCTCGTAGGGAAATTCATGGCGACGGGCCAGGAGCTTTCGGTAATAGAGCAGGATATCCTCGATGCGGGCCCGCGGCTTGATGCGGGGGTTCACCGGAAGCCGCAAGGCCTTGAGGGCCTCAAGGGTTTGCCAGTGCGAGGTGAATTGAAGGCCGGTCACCGTGCCCACGCCATAGCAGAATATGTCCAGGGGGCGGCTGGCGGTTATCCTGGAGTCAAGCTGTCTGAGGGAGCCCGCAGCGGCATTTCGCGGATTGGCAAAGGGCGGCTCCCCTTGATCAAGGCGGTCCTTGTTCAACTGCTTAAAAGCCGTCAGGGGAATAAATACCTCCCCCCTGACCTCCAGGCGAGTGGGGACGGGTGCACCCGTGGTGTTGAGAAGGGCCAGAGGGACCGTCTTGATCGTCCTGATATTCAGCGTGATGAGTTCACCCGTGTAGCCGTCGCCCCTGGTTGAGGCCTGCTTCAGAAGACCGTTTTCGTAAACCAGTTCCACGGCCACGCCGTCCATTTTTGGCTCGGCCGTGTAAAGGATCTCCTCATCGGTCTTTAGAAACCGACATACCCTCTGATCAAAGGCCAGCACTTCTTCTTCATCAAAGGCGTTTTCCAGGCTCAGCATAGGGATGGTATGAGCCACCGTCTCAAACTTTTCAAGGGGTGGCGCCCCCACCCGCTGCGTAGGAGAATCAGGCTCGACCAGCTCCGGATGGGCCGTCTCCAGGGCCGTGAGCTCCCTCATGAGGCGGTCATATTCGGCATCCGAGACTTCCGGCTCATCCAAAACGTGGTACAGATAATTGTGCCGGTGAAGGGCCTGACGGAGTTCAGCGGCTCTTTTTTGGATATCTACAGTCATCTTGTTTGGCATCCTATGGTCGTTTGGCTCTTTCAAAACGTGACGGGTTCGGGCATATCCGTTCCGCAGGGCTGCCATGATATGGCGTTCTAAGATCCAGTCGTCAGCTGCTCGCATGTGGTCAGCAAAATTTCTGCAGCTATCGCGCGGGACCTCTTGAACTTCTTTGTTCTAAACCCGGGCCTCCAGGTCAAAGAGCCGAGTTCGTCGGACACCACGAGCAATGCCCCTATCTCCACTTGTCGGAAGGAGGCCACCGTAAACAGGGCTGAAAGCTCCATCTCGACACCGAGCACCCCTTGTTGCTGAAACAAAAGGACCTTCTCCCTGGTCTCTCTGTACGGGGCGTCTGTTGACCAAACAGCGCCTCTATGGAACGGGATGGACCGTCGCAAGAGGCTTTTCTCAAAGGCCTTGACCAGCGCGTCTGATGGTCCCGGGCATGAATCGTGCCCTGGATAGTGTGCAGAGGTCCCCTCTTCGCTCACCCCGCGGTCAGGGACAACGAAATCCCCAATGCCCAACCTCGGCTGGATCGAACCGCACCATCCAAAAAAGAGTATCCTTTGTGCCCCGAGCACGATCAATTTCTCCAGGATCATGACCGCGTGAGGAGCGCCTATCATGGGTCCCACGACGGCGATATCTTCACCGTCGCAGCGGCCCCGGTATAACTTGCTGCTGAGGATTTTCCATGCGGGCCTTCCCGCGATCTCCATGGATCGACGCATCAAGGCCAGGTCTGTTTCCGTGGCCACCATGACAGCCACAGATCCAACGGCAGGCTCTTTTTTCCCGTGAACAGGATAGACAATCTCATCTCTCATCATTTGCTCAAGCGATTGAAGCCTCCCCGCGGCCAGCCCACGGGAAATCTTCACCGTAAGGAAGTCTTTCATTTTCAGATTCGCTCGCCAACCCCGCCGCAAGCAGCGGGGAATGCGCTCGCTTTCGCGGTTCACGGGACACGGTCATGCCTTGCCTGCATCGGGGCTTGCCCGGCTATCTCACGGAGGAATGGAATCACCTCGTTTCTGCAGATGGTATCCCATACGTATTTGCCCATCACATTGCGAAACATTCTGTAGGTGTCCATGCGCCCCAGGTATTCAATAATGCGCCCGGAAATAACGCGTGGCGGCTCATCGAGTCCAAAAAAGCAGACACCCTCCCCCAGTTCTTTGAACGGCGGAATGTCAGAGCAGGCAATAGGCAGCTTGATCATCCCCGCCTCCAGCAGCGGCAAGCCGAAACCCTCATCCTTGCTCGTCATCAAGAGCAAATCGGCCATGAGACAGAGATCACGGATGAACACACGGCCCGGCACCAGTCTCTTCCTATCGTGAAACCTGTATTCTGCAAGAATAGCAATGTTTTCCTCAAGTCCGAGTTCTTTAATCCAGTACCTGAGCCTTCGGTAATAGGCCACGGCCCGTTGTTCATGGGGATCGTAGGCGCCTGTGAGGAGAAAAAGGACGTTGTAGCCCAAGAGCTTGATGCCGCGGATGATATGGATGGAAAGCTCCAGGTTCTTCCGAGGAGTGATCCTGGAAGGCTGGACCACCACCATGTCACGGTGAAACAGATCAAGTTCTTCCGCCAGCCTCTCGGTCTTGGCATCAAGATAGAAAAAGCGTGCCGGGTCGATCCCGTTGGGGAGAAGCTTCCAGGAAACGTCGTCCAGGTGTCTCTCGAAGGATTTTTTTCGGGATTCCGAGATGGTGACATAATGAATATTCCTATGGGGACGGCGAAGGGCGACCCAGGGCGGGCGGTCCAGGTATTTTGGGCGGTCCGGTAGCAAGTACGGTGAGTCGTGGGCCCAACTCACCATGGCAGGCGCACTTCTTGTACCAGCCAGGCGCCGCAAGGCCAGGGTGAGGGGCAGGTTGAACGGCATGTGGAGTACGTTATGGGCAAGGATGATATCAAGGTCCAGGGACCACTCTGAAAGAATGTTATAAAGCTTCCTGACGGATTGCCTCAAGTGACCTTGGTTGCCCTGCCTGGACTGCTCATGGGCCTTGAGGATCTGAGCATTCTGGGATCCCAGGAGAGGCTCTATCCGCACGGGGTAATCCTCTGTGAACACCTCACCCATGCCGGCCAGTACGGAGACCGAGTGGCCTAAGCGGTGAAACGTGTCTGCCTGCCGGCTCAGTATCTCTTCAACGCCCCCCACCACCGGCGGGCAGGAATAATGTAAGATCCCAATCCGCAACGGGGCATCCATGGTCTTCTCAGGATTTATACGCGCCATTTACTTACTGAAAAGATTCGATCAAAGGCAAAAGTTTCCTCTCCAAGACCTCGTATGAAAAGTACCTCTTGCCCAATTCATAGTTCTTCTCAACGATCCATCCCAGGTTGCCGTAACCCAGAAATGATTTGATGCGGTCCACGAGCTCAGAGGTTACGAAGGACTCAAAGGAAATCACCTCGAAGCCGCACGGTTCAATATCTTCCACAAAGATCGAATACCGATTCACCACGATCGGCTTCTTGAAATAGATCGCCTCCAGAAAGGCATTCCCAAAGCCTTCATAGCCTGAAGGGTACGTCACCAGGTCGGCGTTCAGATAGGCATCGTCCACGCTATACGGCTTGTCACATCTGGCCTTGAAACACCGGGCCGACCCTACTTTGTCGCCCACGTACAGGATCTCTACGCCGAGACGCTGCGCATATTCCAGGACCCTCTGCGCATAGTGGTCACCCTCATCACCGGATTCATGGGAAATCACCAGCCGCGGCCGGCTCGACTTCATGAGGCTTACCAGTTCAACCGCCCGCTCAATCCACTTGCGAGGCACAACCCTGGTGGGCTGAAGGATAAGGAGGTCATCATCTTCGAAACCGAGTTCACGGCGAAGCAACTTGCCGTTTGGAGGCACTGCAGGAGGCGTCGCGAAATCAAAGACATTAGGAATCACCACGTTGCTGACGCCCGTCCGGTAGCTGAGTTGCCGCGAAGCCGCAGAATTTATGACCACATGCCGCAGAGACTGGAGATTCGGAGGAAAGGCGCATTGGAGGTGGTCCTGCACCGCGTTGATGAGGAAGCGTTTCCGTTCCCAACTGAAATCGTGGTGATGGGCCACAGCGGGCATCCCTGTTTCCGCGATCAGTTCCGTGAGGGCCAATCCCAGAGGGATGTTCATGGGGATGGCCAGGGCATTTTCAGGAATCAGGAGATCAATACTAAACTGGCTGCAAAAATCGTAAAGTCTTGACTTGAGATGATCCTTGAGGTCCTGAATCTGTCCGGAGAGCGAGGACCTCCGGGTGGTCTTCCCAAAACATGCGGAATTGGTTTCCAGGATCTCGGGGTGTCCGAAATGGGCCTTGGGCTCCAGGAAGGACCGCTCTTCAGGGGTGTCGAGTTCTCCGCCAAAAAAATAGCATTCATAGCCGTTTCGTTCCAAGACCTGGTGCCACTTGTAAGTCTCCAGCGTGACGCCGTCCGTACCAGCAATGCGTGTGGATACAAACCCAACTCTCTTCATGAAGAATGCTCCCCCCTTTAGTATCCGGCAGGGCCCTAATGGTTGTTAAGATGTCGACAAGATACCATGTTTCGACAAGATTGACTATTTCAAATCCATGCGAACAAATCATTGCTTGTCGTTTGTGGTCTGTTGCTCGTTGTTCAATAAAAAATGTATTGTTGATCTGTTTTTCTATGATCAGTGGAATATAAAATCCGTTACTTGGCAACACGTTAAATCTTTGAAACGCCGGTCGCGCAGGCGGCAATCAAATTGAAGCTCCCTGTAGCAAGCTACAGGGAATCTTCGACAGACTCAAACGGTCATTCGATTGAAACCTTTGTCAAGTATGTGTATACTTGAATTCATTGGGCGAAGTTAAAACAATATCATGACACCTTGTGAACATAACCCTTGGGTAGAAGTGGCGGTGAAGGTTCCCCGTGAAATGGAAGGCACTGTCAGTGCCGTCCTAAGCAGCCTCGCCCCTTCAATGATGTGGCAAAATGAGAAAAGAGACAGCGGCACCTGCCTTCTCAAGGCGACATTGGTGATGGATGGCCAGGTTGATCGCATTCTTTCACGCATAGACGAGGCCCTGCGGCAGGTTGAAGCAAAACATCTCGTTTCAGAACCCATGCCTGTTGAGCTTCAGGTTCTTGAGGCGGATGAAGCTGGTGGTAGCCGGCCAAGGCGGCTCCAACCCAGGAGAGTTTCTCCACGCCTCGCCGTGGGTTCGCCCTGTCATGGCATAGATGGTGGTTCCGGCCATACGGTTCTCCTTATTGACCCAAAGGAGGCCTTTGGTGATGGATACCATCCGAGTACCCGTATTGCATTGCGGCTGGTGGATGAACTCCTCAGCGGGCAACATGGTCCGCTCCCCGCGGTCAGAGACTGGGCGCTGGATGCAGGTTGCGGTACCGGAGTGCTCGCCCTGGCCGCAGCCGCTCTCGGCGGCCTCAGGGTCCTTGCCGTAGACCTTGATCCTCGAGCCGTCCGGGCGACACGAGGCAACCTGAGACTTAACCCAGAGCCAGGCAGCAAGGTGTTCTTGACCCTGGGGGAGCTTTCGTGTATTCGAGGACCATTCTGCGTAGTCATGGCCAACCTGGTCCCTACGTTACATGTCAAGGTATGCGAGACTTTGTGGCAGGCTGTTGTACCAGGGGGGTGGCTCATTTTGTCCGGCTTTTGCCAGACCCACAAGGATTCGATCTTGCGTCCCTACATCCAGTATGGGGCCACGGAAGAGGCCTGCCCCGTTGATCATGCCTGGGCAGGGACATTGCTGCACAAGCCGGCATGAGGGACATCTCCGCTTCGTCAATGCTCGAGCAGGCACAATGACCCCCTGAAGAGAAGCGCTGTTTTTGTTGCGCTCACGGTCTCCAATGATCGTTTCAACCTATCAGCCCTTTTTCTCACCCTTTCCGGCCTTCTTCTATAAGGCTCACCTTTCCGATGTCATGGTCATCCTGAATGACGTTCAATTTCCCATGAGAGCCACCTGGATCACCAGAAATCGATTCAAGAACGACCAGGGTACCCTGTGGATCAGGATCCCGGTGTGGAAAAAGGGGCTGGGTCTGCAAAGGATCAACCAGGTCCGAATATGTCAAGAAGGCAACTGGAGAAAAAAGGGGCTGGCCAGCCTGAGAACCTGTTATGCCAACGCCCCTTACTTCAGGGAGCATCGTGGTGTCGTGGAGGACATGTTTTCAGGAAAATTTGAAAAACTTATTGATCTGAATCTGATGATCATCAAGTATCTGAAAAAACATCTAAGGATCGATACGCCATTAATATTGCAATCCGATTTGGATGTTCATGCCAAAGGAAACGAGCTTTTGATAGAGATTTGCCGCGAGTTGCACGCATCCAGCTACCTGGCCCACTGCGCCGCAAAAAAATACCTGGACGCTGTGCTGTTCGACAAAGCAGGCCTCAAGTTGAACGTCTTTTTACCCCCCTCCCCTGTTTACCCCCAGCTCTGGGGCGATTTCATCCACGATCTGTCCGCCTTTGACCTGCTTTTCAACTGTGGGCCGAAAAGCCATGAGATCTTATGCGGCCCACGCAACGACCCGCGCTAATGTTCCTCCTTCTCCCACGAGTTCATCAACGCTACAATCGCATCCTTTTTTGCGAAGGATGCGGACCTGTTCTTCATAAGGATCGACATATTCGTCTTGTGTCGCGTTCCCGGTAGCCAGTGCCTCGCTGAGCGGGCTGCGATGCGCATATCGCCTCCTGGTCATTTCTCGCACCAGCGCCTCATGCCGCAAATAAAGGGCCTTCAATTTGCCATGCCAACGCAACGTCTCCGGGTGCTTGGCGTATCCTTTCTTGCCTTTCGTCAGTATGGACCACAGGGCATGCAGTTCCCTATGTTCTCCCAAGAGGTGCTGTCGACACATCTTATCGGGGGCTATGTCCCATATTCTCAAACCCGATGCCTCCATCCATGCCAACCAACGGCAACATGCTTATTTAATACATAAGGCTGATTCACACGTTGTAAAGAGCCTTGGAGGTATTCGTTGACTCTTCAAGAGGTGTGCTTATCTTTGTACAAGAATCGATGGATAAAACTCGAACTCAAATACCCGGTAGCAAAAAGAGATAGAGTCATTGTCATCAGCCAAATATATGCGGAGGTGATACCATATGAAGACAGAACTAAGTGTGGTCCTGAATAGAATAGGTGAACGTTACAGGGACTCGATCTCAGAGGGAGGTCGACATTACCTGGAAGTGGATATTGGGAAAGAAGCGGAAAGGCTTGGGCACGCTGATCTGGCAGCAGAGTACCACAATGTGAACGCCGTCATTCCCTTGAAAGAAGCGGCTTCGGGAATGAAAGTACGAATTGATGGTAGAACATGGGTCGATTATGCGCAGTTCGATACGGGAGTGGTGGTACCCAGGTGCGTGGCCAAGGAAACCAGGTTGCCCTATAAGCACTACGAGGCACAGGATAGTATGATCCTGAATTTTCCCTGACAACTGGCTTGACTGGTCAAAAGAAAGAGGCGGACTTATGAGGGCGCAACCCACCGCGGCGTGTGCATGTTTATTGTGCTGTGCGGGTGACGCAGCTCACTCCCAAGCATAGGCCGCCATAGATAACACCCCATACACTATATTAAGATGCGACCCTTCGCAGTTTTCCTTGCGAACCATTTGGATACGTGACCCGCCACTATGGAAACTGGGTACGTGTAAGGAATTTTTGGTATTGGGCTCCACCCCTGGCCCGTGTCAGGCGCCGTTTACGGCCTCCCCTCCTTGATGTCGGATCTGCCTGGTATCGGGGAAGAGTCGCCTGGATACACTACGGTACCCGAATCGGGTGGGTGCCCTTGGCTCCCCGTGAACCCTATTACTGCCACCGACGTTGGGGACCGCGCGCACTTGTTGTCAAGAATGTCCGTATAACAAATCGAATCGTTCTCTTTTCTTTCATTGCCTCGGCATGAGTCATGCCGCTCAGTCAATAGGTTAGGTTGACGCCTCGCCCCGCACATCGAGCCACCGCTGGTCCACCAGAACCACAGAAGTCTCGATCTGACGTTCAGGAATCGACCAGTATTTCTTGAGCAACCGATCCTTTTCTTTTGGAGTGACTAGTCGAAAGCCGTGCTTTTCATAGAACCGAATTGCCCAGACAGCATCTGCCCAAGTGCCGACCAAGGTGGGGCCTGTGGTCTTCTTTCGAAGTTCAGATAATAGTTCTCCACCGACGCCTTGATTTTGCCAAGCCGTGCGAACATAGGAGTGCCTGATCAGCGTGACATCTTGAACGTCCTGAATGCCCATCACTCCAATCAATTCGCCATCTTCCTCACAGCCCCAGAATTCCACACCCTGATCGATTTCATGTTGAAGCTCATCTTTAGACATATAAGGCATTTTCCAACGGTCTCGTGGGATGACACCGTTGTAGGCTTCTGCGGCGTCGTTGACAATGGAGTAAATGGTCTCAATGTCTGTGTTTTCACATTTACGAATCATGATTGTCTGCCCTGAGCATATCCATGCGGAGTGCGATTAAATTGTATAGCCAAGCGAATATCGCACCTCCAACCAGGGCATCTGCAAAAGCCCAAATCAATCCAACAAGGCTGCCCATAGGAGTTATGCTATACCCACGATACAGACGTCCGATGAGCGTTATCTCTCCTGTAGAGCCATCAAAAGCAATTATCCACCAAGTAATGAAGAAGAGACCAAACCCCCAGATCAAGCCACATGTCAGTGCAAACGCCTTTACATTCAGTCTCATTTTCAACCTCCTTTGAAAATATTTGAAACGAATGTTCCGTCAATTCGCAGGGTGACAAGGCTGCAAAGAAGTCTGTCATTTTAGGCTACACGCCTAAATGGTCAAATAGACCCTAACGTTGCAAAAGTCGAGGGTGCTGCAGATCCAAGGCGTCCAAGGGTGAGGCTGTAGTAAACTACGCCGAACCCTTGGCAACGCAGGAGATGCGGTATCATCGGCTTTCCCAAAGGGTAAACACCATGGCTTTTTTTCTGGTTTTCTGGATATCATTCACAATGCATTCCACAAAAGCGCCCAAAAAGATCGCAGATAGAGGCAGTTGTTACTTTTTGGGACGTTTTGCCATGTTGTTTATGCAGCCATAGGGTAGACTTTCGTTGACTGATGCCTCAAATATTCAGCAGCAGTTGTTCGGGTTTATAAGGCGGTTCGGAAGGGTTGAGATTGGTCGTCCTTTGTTTGTTCCGCTTTCTAAACATCGCCTTCGTTATTCCCTTTGCGTTCAATGCCTCTGGGAACAACGACGGCTGGAGATACGACCTGTAATCAGCACACATTCTCATTCGCTTGCAAACTGAACATATCTCCACGCTCACCCTGTATCTGGATTTTGTATGATTGCACGTGATGTAGTCCATGTCCTGTCCTTGTTACCCTAATATTGCATAAAAAATATGGCAAGAGGTTTTCAAAAGCAGTAACGGCTTGGATTTGTGAGTTGTTGCGAGCGATCCTGAGGAATCAACTATTGTTGATGTCCAGGAAACATCAAAAAAATGGCCATATTTTTTACCCTACGGGAAAGCCGAGTATACCCCATCTCCCTTGTTGCCAAGGGTTCGGCGTAGTTTACTACAGCCTCACCCTTGGACGCCTGGGATCTTGGGCATCCTCGACTTTTGCAACGTTAGGGGTTACTTCGCCTTGAACTCTCAAAGCCCTTCAATAAACTAATTTGATTCAATATTCAACAACGAAACCTTCACAAAGAGACTGTCTCCTTGACAATAACCAGATGTGTGACCGTATCTGTCACGGTTCCATGTCAAAAAGAATAGGGATGCAACCATCAGGAAAGGCTTTCGGCTTTACTTTGGCGCTTCTTCGTGATAACAAAAGGACTTAATCTTTTCTAATAATATTCTCGACTTAATCCTTACCTACCCAAGTTTGAACGTGAGGATGGCATGCGATGCGGGGGGATCAGCTAGCCAGACAGTGGTGCATTTTCGGACCATTGAGTCCCCAAAACATGGCGCGACTGTGGCTGAGCGCACCCAGCAAGAAGGCAGTCACAGCCGCACCATCTGGAGAGATCTCGCCGCCATCCAAGAAGCAGGTTTCCCTCTCTATTCCGAAAAGGATGGCCAGAAGAGCCGCTGGAGCTTTGTGGAGGGCTACACGTTTCATCTGCCCGTCCCCTTTCAGGGCTGGTCACATTCCCATCTCACATCCCCTGATCTCAGACAACGGGCAAAGGGGAAGATCTCGGAGGAAGTTCACAAGAGCAAGAAACGTCGCCCTGATCAAAAACCAGGCTCGTGAAACGAGCCAAACGTCAGTATTTGGCTAAAGCCCCCGACTTTATCCAGTCCGAAGAAAATAGGTCTTGAGGTCAAGGAGAATCCCGCAAGGTATGGCAAAAGGGCAACAAGGAAAAAGGGATAACATTGGAGGTTCGATAACAAAGCATTATGCAATTTCAGCACGAAAGTCCCCTAACCTTCCGAAACGCACTTAACGACGACCGGCTTTTGAGAAACAGGGTACGATGTCCTGGTCTCACTCCCGGAGCCCAGGAAATCCGCAGACTGGCAGGAGATCTTCCCAAGAGACTGGCCGTCTTTTCCTACAGGCGCCTGATGCCCTATGGGTGGGTGGTCTTCGTTGGAGGAACAGGCACAGGGAAGTCCACGCTTTTCAATGCCCTTTGCGGAAAGCCCCTCAGCGCAATGGGCGTTGAACGGCCAAAGACCGGTGGTCCTATTGTCTACGGTTATCACGGATCCCCCATAGAAGAGCATTTTCCTCTTCCCTCTGTTCAGATAGAACGGCACGCTTCGGAAGATTTCCATCTGATGCCCGCTACTGGAATGCCGGGGCATATGATCATCTTGGAACATAACCGAGAGGACTGGTCTCATCTGTTTATTGTAGATACCCCTGACCTGGATAGTCTGGAAGCCGAAAATCGGCAGATTGCTGAAGACCTCTATCTCCTTTCCGATGCCGTTGTTTTTGTGACAAGCCAGGAAAAATACGCCGATGAAGTGCCATATCAATTCCTGCTGAGAATCATACAGGAAAGAAAACCATGCTTTTTACTACTCAACAAAGCGGAGGATCGCCTCACTGAGGAAGAAGTGTTGGAGGCACTCCAGAATCAGGGAATTTCGTTTGGAAAGGACCGCGTATGGCTCATCCCCTATGCACCCGCTGACCCCTTCCAATGGATTGCAGAACATTCGGCATTTCGCGATTTTGTCCATCGTTTTTGGCAGGAACTTTCAACAGAGGCAACAGAGCAGTTGCGGGAGGCGCAACATTCAAGGCGTGCCGAGGACTTGAAGATACGTGTTAGCCGGCTCCTGGAACTCTTGGAAGAAGAAAATCGGGCGGCTCTAAAGTGGTTGAGCAGGTTGGAAGCGCTCTATCAAGAGATTTGCCATGATCTTATTAATGAGGAGAAAAAACGCTTTACGGCAGAAAGCCGCAAACAGGTCCAAAGGGAAGTCAGGAGGCTCTTCAGCAAATATGATGTTCTGGCCAAACCACGACGATTCATAAAAGAGATGTTCATGATTCCCTTACAGTTTCTAGGGTTCTACAGGGAACGAACGCGGGCCAACCACATAGCGTCGCTACAAAAAGTCCGACAACAGATTGGCCTCGCCCCAGTGCAAAGGGCCGTCGAAAGGTTTAATCGTTCGGTTCTTGAAAAGCTTTCACCTTCAAACGCGGGCTCACCGCTTTTCAAAGAGCTTCGCCAAACCGGTGTGGTACTGCATGACGGAGAAATCAAGGAGCGCCTCTGGAAAGAACAGGCTCAACTCGACACCTGGCTGGAAGAGAAATTCCAGAAGCTTTCCAGAGGCATTCGAAAACACAAAAAATGGGGTATTTACTCAACGTCCGCCCTTTGGGGGGTTCTTATCATTTGTTTTGAAATTGTTGTGGGAGGGGGGTTCTCTATTCTAGATGCGGCCTTGGATTCTGCCCTTGCTCCCTTTGTGACCAAGGGTGCCGTAGAACTCTTCGCCTATCACGAGATTCAAAAAACCGCCCGGCAATTAGCGAAGCGCTATCAAGAAGGACTTCTGTCCACAGTACGTCATCAGCGCGACTTGTACGAACACTGCCTTCAGTCCCTCTTAACCAGCCCGAAAACGGTGGAATCCCTGAAGGCTTTGGATATGGACCTTGCAGCGTGGAGACAATAGAATGAGACTCCCATTGCCACCAAGGTGTTAAGCATGCATTACTCTGTTGAGCAGCTGCAAGGGGAACTGAATCAATTCCTCGATCTTGTCAACCAACCCACCCTTTTTTCTTTCACAGCCGAAGAAAGGCAGTCCCTTCGGACGGGAGCCAAGGACCTATCTCAAAAACTGGCTTCCATTGAAAGCCGCTTCCTTACAATAGGATTGCTGGGAGGAACTGGGGTGGGGAAGTCGACCCTGATGAATGCCCTCGCCGGCTCTGAGATCGCTTCCACCAGCTATCGGCGACCCCACACAGATCAGGTCCTTATTTACAGGCATGGCGAGGCGAACGCACTTCCGGCACTGTCTCTCAAAGATGTTCCCTATCGGGAGTTGACACACGAAGCCAAATCCATCAAGCAGATTCTACTCTGTGACCTTCCTGACTTCGACAGCCTCATGGGTGAACACCGCAAACAGGTGCTGGGATTCATGGAACACCTGGATGTTCTGGTGTGGGTCACGTCGCCTGAGAAATATGCGGATGGCCGTTTCTACGAATTTCTCAGGCTGGCGCCAAAGGCCAAGCAGAATTTCTATTTTGTTTTGAATAAGGTGGATCTCGTTTTTGAAGGTGAGACGCTCCAAAGGGGCTATGAGCAAATGGCCCGTGTGGAAAGAAGCTTTCGGGAACACATCAGGGGCAATGGCATCGGCGAGCCAATTCTGTATGTCTTTTCAGCCGAAAAGGCTCTGGATGGGGATCCGTTGGCCCCGTGGAATCAGTTCCCGGCATTCAGACAGCAAATTTTCCTGCAGCGTGACGTCAAGCAGGTCACCGCCATCAAGGCAGCCAACGTGGACGTGGAAGTGCAACAACTTGTGTCGGTTCTGCAAAAGGAAATGCTGAACCTGGAAAGCTTTCAAAAGGTTCTTGAAGGCACAGCAAGAGAAGTGGAAGCGAAGCGTGCGGAGTGGGTTCAAGGCGGCCAGGAGACCATTGACCTTTGGCTAGAGAAACACATCAAGCCAGACATTCTGTCTTATCGGGCTGATCCCGCCTGCCTGGTCGGCCCGGGGTACGGTCTTGCAACGCTCCACCAGGTATGGCAGGAAAGATTTGCAGGAGAGAGGGGCTTCTCAAGGGATCCATCTTCCTTCATCATCCCAGAAGACATGGCCCTTCCATTTCGGAGGCGACTGGAATGGCTGGAAGACCGACTCCATCATCAAATCCTTCGTCAAAACCTCCCCGCCTTGTTCCAGGAGCAGCTTCATGAGATTCTGGACATTGCCAAAACCTTCGAAGACCTGAAGGAACGCTTTTCCCACATCGTGGCCTTACGATTTGCTCAACCGTCTTTGCCTCGATTCTGGGGATTCAGGGCGCTTCAATCCCTTACTTACTTATTGCTTTTGGCATTCTTCCTCTTGGCCGTCGGAGGCGAGACGGCCTGGCTAGCCGTCCTTGAGGCCCCTGGATGGACCAGCGGCTTTGGCCTTCTTGTTTCGAGTATTGACACGCTGTTTAGCCCTAGGGGACTTGCCGCGCTAGGGAGCTATGGCCTGCTGAACCTCTTTTTTGCCTCTCGCTTTTATGGCCGTTACAAAAAGCTCTCGCGATACCGGGCTCAACAGGTTATCAAATCCCTCAAGGCGGAACTAGGAAAAGTATGGGAGGAAAATCTGGATGCCGTGGTGAACGATTTGAATCGGTTCAAGAATGAGATCCGGTCGCAAATCTCAGGGATTTCCGCCTTGAAGGAAAAAAGG
>CAZCXI010000035.1:0-30763 GCA_964502635.1 uncultured Desulfobacterales bacterium | reverse complement strand
AATCGCCCTCGAAGAAGCACCCAAACCATACCACCGGGTCCTTTGTTGTCAAGGGGATTTGAGGTTACAAAAATCAACTCACGAAACGACATTGGCATTTTTCTTGAATTCTCCATGTGGGTGATTATATTGATGACACACTAAGGGATAAAATAGTACTATCTCCTGTCTTTGCTGAAGACCGACAAAAAGAGCATCACAAAGTGATGCAAGTAGGCGGGTATGACCGAAAAAAGCGAAAAGCTTCCAGATCCCAAGGAGGTTGAAAAAGAAATCAGCGACTTCCTGTCGGAAAAATTTGGTGGGCGTGTGAAACTCATCGCCCCCATGGTGATCCCTCAGGAGCCCCCTGCTGACAAGGAAGGCACGCCAGCCAGGAAGAAAAAGATCAATTTTTCCTTAAAACCCGAGGAACTTGAGGCCTACCTTGACCAGTACGTCATAAAACAGGATGAGGCCAAGGCCATCCTGGCCACCAAGGTCTGTACCCATTTTAATCGTATCAAGTACGCTGAATCATCCGAAGACAAAGATCAATCCATCCTGGGTAACATCAAGAACAACATCCTCATGATAGGGCCCACGGGCGTGGGCAAAACCTACATGATTAAACTGATCGCCCAGAAGATAGGCGTCCCCTTTGTCAAAGGAGACGCCACTAAGTTCAGTGAAACAGGTTATGTTGGCGGTGACGTGGAAGATCTGGTGCGGGACCTCGTGCGCGAAGCCGATGATGATATCGAACTTGCGGAATACGGAATCATCTACATCGATGAAATAGATAAGATCGCTTCCAGTAACCACCTGATCGGGCCGGATGTCTCTCGCACCGGCGTTCAGCGCGCCCTGCTCAAACCCATGGAAGAGACCGAGGTGGACCTGAAGGTCCCCCACGATCCTATCTCCATGCTGGAGGAGGTGGAGCGCTATCGCAAGACCGGCAAACGAAGAAAGCGTGTGGTGAATACAAGGAATATCCTGTTCATCATGAGCGGCGCTTTCAACGAACTGGCAGAAATCACGAAGAAACGCATCGTAGATCAGGGTATCGGTTTTGCCGCATCTGTCAAAAGCCATTCGGAAGCCCTCGATTACCTGAAACATGCCAGACCGGAGGATCTCATTAAGTTCGGCTTTGAGACCGAGTTCATAGGACGCCTGCCGGTTATCTCCCTATTTGAAAAACTGACCGAAGATGACCTTCTTGCCATCTTAAGAAACCCCAATAACCCTGTCATTCTGAGCAAGAAGCTCGATTTCAAGGCCTACGGCATTGACGTCAAGTTCGACAACCAGGCCCTGAGGGCCATGGCCCAACTTGCTTACAAAGAAGGAACCGGCGCACGGGCTCTGGTCAGCGTGATCGAGAAGGTCCTGGTGAAGCTGGAAAAGAGGCTTCCCTCGACGGATATCAAGAAACTGCCTGTGACACAGCAGGTGGTCGAGGACCCTGCAGGGGCTCTCCAGGAAATCGAGTCCAAGGCAAACAGTGCCAAGTGGGACAGGATTTACGAAAAGATCGTCCAGGATGAAAAGGACTCCATCAAGAAATATGTCCAGGCTTACCAAGCTGTACTGACTGACAGGTACGACATGGTGCTGAGCCCGTCACGAAGGTCTCTGATCGCAGACATTTATGCCATGAGCACGTTCGACATGAATGCCGTTATGGAAAAGATAAGTCGTGATTACAAGCAGATAAAAAATATCCAAGACTACTTCTCTGAAACCCATGCTATTGACGTGACCCTGGCCGAAGATGCCATCGATGTCGTGATCGGCCAAATGAACGCTTCTCGGACAGGCTTGAGAGATTTCTATAAGAAGCTCACATCGGACTTTGAGGACGGTTTTCAACTGATTCGCGACAGAACGGGTAAGAACAACTTTGTCGTTACGAAAGAGGCCTTGGCAGATCCCGAACAATTCTTGAATGACCTGGTGAAAGAGATGTACACAAAGGATCGTGCCCGCAGGGACCAGTCTCAAGACGCGTAGCGGCAACAACACAACCACCAACGACTGACGATCTCAGGAGAGGTTAGCGATGCTTTTTCCAGACTACAGGCCAAGACGCCTGCGGCAGAACGAAAATTTCAGACGGATGATTCGGGAGACACGACTTTCGGTTGAGGACCTGATCCTTCCCCTGTTTGCCGTGGAAGGCAAAGGCGTCAAAGACGCCATACCGTCTATGCCAGGACACTACCAGCTTTCTCCAGACCACATTGTCAAAGAGGTCAAGGTCGCTCGCGACCTGGGGATCCCTGCTGTGATGCTCTTTGGCATCCCAGACAAGAAGGACGCTCTGGCCACCAGCGCCTATGCCGAGGACGGAATCGTCCAGAAGACAGTAAGAACCCTAAAAGAGAAGGTCGCCGATGTTGTGGTGATCACTGATGTCTGCCTTTGTGAATATACGGATCACGGGCACTGCGGCATGGTGGAAGAGGGCGCCATCCTCAATGACGAAACCTTGGAGCTGTTGGCACGAACGGCCCTTTCCCATGCCCGAGCCGGAGCAGACATGGTGGCCCCCTCGGACATGATGGACGGTCGTGTTGCAGAAATTCGCGAGGCTTTGGATGATAACGGTTTTGAGATGACGCCCATCATGTCCTATGCCGCCAAATACTGTTCAGCCTTTTATTATCCCTTTCGCCAGGCCGCTGAGTCGGCCCCAAAATTTGGAGATCGGCGCACCTATCAGATGGACCCGGCCAACAGCCTGGAGGCCATTCGTGAGGTGAGCATGGATGTGGAAGAGGGGGCTGATATTATCATGGTCAAGCCGGCCATGGCTTACCTGGACATCATTTTCAGGGTTCGGGAAGAAATCGACCTGCCCGTGGCAGCCTACAATGTAAGCGGTGAGTTTGCCATGATCAAGGCAGCCGACAAGCTGGGATGGCTGGACGGAAATAAGGTCATGATGGAAAGCCTGACGGCTATTAAACGTGCTGGTGCTGACATGATTCTGACCTATTTTGCAAAAGAGGCTGCCAAGGAGCTGGCCGGCAGTTAATCTGGAAAGGGAGTTTGCATTGAAGCCACATCAACATTCAACGTCCAAGCCGACCCAAACGGGCGGCAAGAACGACGTATCTAATCTGCGGCTTGTTGCCTGGGAAGTTACCCGAAACTGTAACCTGAACTGCATCCATTGCCGGGCGGCAGCGACCCGGGGGCCTCACTCAGGTGAGCTGGACACCGCGGCCTGTTTCAACCTCCTGGACCAGATCAAGGACGTTGCGCAACCCGTGATTATCCTGACAGGTGGCGAGCCCCTCCTCAGGCCGGACATTTTTGAGATCGCGCGCTACGGGGCAGACCAGGGCCTTCGTATGGTCATGGCCCCCAACGGCACACTCATCACGGAGGCGAACGCCAAAGAGATGGTGGCGGCCGGCATACAGCGCATCAGCATCAGCCTGGACGGGGCCACGAGGGAGAGCCACGATCGGTTCCGCCAGGTGAAAGGGGCCTTTGAGGGGGCCCTGCAGGGTATTGAATGGGCCAAAAAGGCCGGCCTCGATTTCCAAATTAATACGACCATCACGCAGCAAAACCTTGATGAGCTGCCAAGGATCCAAGAACTGGCTGTTGAGCTGGGGGCGGTGGCCCACCATATCTTTCTGCTCGTTCCCACGGGCAGAGGAAAATACATCGTGGACCAGGAAATCTCGGCCAAACAGTACGAAGAAACCCTCAACTGGTTTTATGACCAACGGGACAAGATTCCCCTTCAGTTAAAGGCCACCTGCGCCCCCCACTATTACCGGATATTGAGGGAGCGGGCGCGCCTGGAAGGCAAGCACGTCACCTTCAAGAGCCATGGGTTGGATGCCGTAACACGGGGTTGTCTTGGGGGCACCAGCTTCTGCTTCATATCAAGCACGGGCGACGTCCAACCCTGTGGCTTCCTCGATCTTCATTGCGGTAATGTGAAGGAAACCTCATTTGGTCGTATCTGGAATGAATCAGAAATATTCCTCTCACTGAGGGATTTCAACCAATTGAAAGGAAAGTGCGGCAGGTGTGAATATCGAAAAGTATGCGGCGGGTGTCGTGCCAGGGCCTATGAGGCCACAGGCGACTATCTGGCCGAAGAACCTCTTTGTATGTATCAACCAGGAGGCCGTTGACGGGGCCTCTGATCGTGTTCTGATCCTTGACGAATCCTTTTCTTTATAGTATTTTTAACTTAGTGCCCCATAGAAAAGGAGACAGACCATGCGCATCCGGTCTTTAATGATCAAGGATCCCATCACCGTTTCAGACCGCACCTCTGTTCAAGAAGCCATCCACCTGATGCAGGAGAATTCTATCCGCCACCTGCCTGTTGTAAGCGCTTCAGAAAAACTGGTCGGCTGGGTTACCCTGGCGGACATGAAACAGGGTCTTCTTCCGGCCGTTGTCACAGGCCTGTCCCTGGCGGACCTGATGATCAAGAATCCCATCACCATACACCCGGACGCTGACGTAGAGACAGCCGCCCAGATTATTTACCAGAAAAAAATCGGCGGCATGCCTGTGGTTGATGGCGATGATAAGGTTATGGGCGTAATCACCGTCACGGATATCCTGGGCGCTTTTATCAAGATTATGGGGATTCTCACCGAAGGCTCGAGGCTGGACGTGAATGTCGGCGATGAGCCACAAGGGTTTGAAAAGGTCTCCCGTATCATCCACGATCAGGGGGGGGAAATTATCAGCGTGGGAATTGCCCCAGACACAAGCGACGAGAAAATCTACTATTTCCGCCTCAAAGAGTGCCCCATGGAACCTATTGTAACGGCCCTTCAGAATAAGAAATATGACGTCCTCTCATTTGCGCGATAAGGCGGCATGAACATCCGCCTTATTCCCCATAAAAGGACCAGCCCTCTCTAATTTCAAAGTGGCCATTGCAGCCGCGAATCTGGCTGCCATCTCTGGTGTCGTTCCTCTCAAGCGTTCATAAAGGTACCCCGCCATATAGGTGTCCCCGCACCCCGTCGGATCCGCCAGCCTTCTCGGGGTCCAGCCCGGGATCTTATGAAGCCTTTGTGCCGCCGTATAGACAAGAGATCCTCGATGCCCCAAGGTAATGACGACCTCTTCAGGGCCAAAGGAAGCAAGCACAACGGCAGCCCTGTCCATCGCCGTTTCTCCGGAAAGGATGAACGCCTCGGTTTCATCCGCCTTTAGAATGTGGACACAGGCGAGCCACTTCTTCTTGTCTGCCCGATCCTCCTGGGTGATCACCCCAAGGCGCGCCGGCCGCACCATGCCCTGGACATCCAACGAAACGATCTTTGCTTTGCCGACCGCTCGTCTCAAGACTTGTAGGGGGATATCTTCCCTGGTCAGTGGACCAAAATGGAACGCGGGCGCGCTGATCCCTGCCAGGTCTTTGGCTGAGAAAGGGGTGCCCCTACCCTTGAGAACCTGGGTCCGGGTGTCGAGCCCCATGCCGCTATATCTGTTTTCAAAAGCCGGAGTGGTTTCCCCATCCTTCCAAAAAATGCTGACTTTTTCGCTGGTTAGCTCCTGAAGCAGGCGCTGCCTGTCTTGTCTTGCCCCCTTTGTGACCACGGCCACGCTCAGACCCAGCCGTTTCAAAGCCATGGCCGTGTAATAGGCCGTGCCCCCGAGGGCTGTCCTCCTTGTGGTGCCAACCTTCACGACCTCTTTGGTAATATGGCCGACCACGCAAACATCAAATTTGACGGTTCCGTAGAAAGTCAATTCTCTTCGCTCCGTGTAATTCTTGGGCCGCTCACAAAAGTCTTTTTACGAGTTCATCAAAGTGGGACGATGCAACTGTTTTTCTTTCATGACGGGACATTTCATCCACGGCGGTTCACTTTGCCTTCCACGCCCCTTGTGATTCAGCGCTATGATACTTATTTAATAACATCCAATGGTTGTCGACGCCTGGGCCCCGGACGTGACAGCACGACCTGCCTTTCGGATCACCGCCCTAAAGAAAAGTCGCGAATCTTCCGATAACAAAAAAGATCCAGGACCTTTGTCCTGGAATCGTAGAAACAAACATTCAGATCAGGATGCAACAGATGCCCGAACCTGTGTCCTCTCTTCCCACAGAGGAAATCCTAAAGGCTGCAGAAAGGCTTCCACCATTTCCAGCGGTGATCTGGAAGGTAACTGCGCTGCTGCGTCGCATGGCCCCTGTGAGAGAGGTCGAGGCCGTGATCAAGTACGACCAGGCCATCGCGGCAAAGGTGTTGGCCATGAGCCGTGCGGCCTATTATGCTCGCCGGTACACCATAGGCTCTCTGAGTGATGCCATAGTCGCCCTCGGCGATCAACAGTTGATACGCGTCGTCATGACTGCTTGCTCGGCCCGCTATTTTGAGTCTGAGATATCGGGATACGAGCGCAAAGAGGGCGAATTGTGGCAGCATGCCGTGGCCACGGCCCTCATCGCCGAAACCGTGGCACGCCGTCTTGGAAAAAAGAGGGTTCTGACGATCTACACGGCGGCCCTGCTCCATGACATTGGCAAGGCAGTGCTGAGTTTTTACATGAAAACTTACATGGACGCCATTTTGATCCGAATGAGCAGAAGGGGCCTGCGGCTCCTTGATGCCGAGCGGGAAACATTCGGCGTGGACCACCAGGAATTAGGAGAAATGATCGCTCGCCGTTGGCGGTTTCCCCCGGAAGTGGTCACAGGTATCGGCTACCACCATCGTCCGAAACAAGCAACCTCTCACCAGGACGTCGCTGCCGCCGTTTACGTGGCCAATCGAACGGCGACCGCTATGGGCTGGGCCTGCGGGATTGAAGGCCTGGCTGAGACGTACGAGGATGAAATCTTCGGCGTCCTGGGGATCAGCACCAGTATGGTCGGACAGTTCTGGACGGATATAGGAAGCACCATGGATGAAGTGAAACAGCTCCTGTCCGATGAGAGCTCGATCTTTGGCGGCCAGCCAGAGGACAAGCCAGCTGCCCGGGCCTCCGCTTACCAGCATTAGACCCTGTTCGGAGGCGGTTCAGACGTTTCCGGAGTCTTCAAGCCTCCACCCTGTAAACCTCGATAGCCTTCTCTTTACCCTTCACCTTCTGGGCCGGAAGGGGAATGAGGGCTTTTAGCCCCTGCCCTTCTGAAATCCTGTCCTTGATTTCCTCCCGGACTGTCTTGGTAATAAGAATTTCATCGGGCTGAGCAATGGATTCCAAACGCTGTGCCACGTTGACAGCGTCACCGATCACTGTATAGTTCAGGTGCTCCTCTGAGCCGATGTAGCCCGCGACCACTTCTCCTGAATTGATGCCTATGGAGATTTTCAGAGGAGGCCAATCGTCCTGATGCTTCTCCAGATTCAACGCCTTCAGGGCAGTGAGCATGTCAATGGCTGTCTGCACGGCTCGCAGGGAATCATCGCCGTAGGAAAGGGGCGCTCCGAAGAAGGCCAGGATGCCATCGCCCATGAGTTTGTCCAGGGTCCCGTGGTGCTTGAATATGATCGGCGTCATCCGTGAAAAATAGGCGTTCAGTATGTCAACCACCTTCTCCTGATCGAGTCCTTCAGACATCGAGGTGAAGCCGCGCAGGTCTGCAAACAGGATGGTCACATTTTTGCGCTCTCCCCCCAGTCTGAGGTTGTCTCCGCTGCCAAAGATCTTTTCTGTCACCGTTTTCGAGAAAAACCGGCTCAATAGGAAGCGCTGCTTTTCCTCCTTAAGCATTTGACGATACAAGCGGAACAGGATGACTGCGGTGGCAATCTGATCTGCAACAAGGTCGAAGAAGCGCACCTGGTTTTGCTCAAAGCCCCTTGTCTTCCTGTGCTGCAGACTGAGAACGCCGATGGCTTTCTTGTTATGCATCACTGGAACACAGAGTAACGAGCCGCTACGGCGGCCCCCTTGCTTTCCATCGGAAGGATCGGCCTGGATGTCGTCAAGGATGACGGGGCTCCTTTGAACCATGGCTTGGCCGGGCGCCCCCTCTCCAATCGGCAAAAATGCACGGTGGCCAATGGGCCCATCAGAACCGCTTTTAGCTACAATTTCCAGAAGTTGGAGCTCTTCGTTCAGAAGCCACAAAGAAATGTTATCCAGCGTTATGTATCTGTCTATAATCTTGAGTTGATTCCGAAAAAATGTCTTCTTGTCATGAAAATCTGTGGCCCGCAGGGTATTGCCCAGTTCTTTGAGGATGGAAAGTTCCTTTATCTTGTTCTCATAATTTTCTTGTACCTTAAGGAACTGCTTCTTGAACACGTCCCTTTCCTGCTCCAGCGAGGAAAGTTCACCTGACTTCTCTTGTCTGTCGGACACCATAGGGCACACGCTTAATCTAAGATTGAAAACAGATCTTCGCCGTCTCTGATAATAGCCAGGGCATCTTCCTGCATTTTTCTCAGCTGCTCGGTATCCAGGCCTTCAAAAAGTTGACTCAAAAAACTCCAATGGCCAAAAGTCAACCGGGGCGAAAAAACAGGAATCCCCTCTGGCAACTGTCCAGACTCGCCGGCGCCATAGTGGAGATAGTCTGCCAATCCGATCATAGCCGCCAGTTCAGGATGACCGGGCGCTGAAAAAGGCTGATGGTGAAAGGCAATGGCTTCCACAAGGGCCTCCGGCAGATTCCAGTTGGAGGCCAGTAATTCTCCAATGGCCGCATGGTTTAAACCAAAACTCTCTTCTTCCAGCTCAAAGAGGGGGAGGCCGAGTTTCGTTACATCAACATGGATTTGTCCGTAGAGCTCGGGAAAGTGCTCTATAAGAAAGATCTTTCCGAAATCGTGGAGCAGGCCTGCGGTGAAAGCTCCAAGTCTTTGATATTCTGGGAACTTTTGGCACAAATTTTGGGCAATGAGAGCGGTGCACAGAGAGTGGTGCCACAGGGCCTTCGGATCGTACAACCCTTCAAGAGGTTTGACCTCAAAGACCTTTGCAGCAGCCAGACCAAAGGCAAGGTCCATGATCTCCTCCGTGCCGAGAATCACCACCGCCTGCCTCACCGTCCCGATCTTCTGCGGAAATCCGTAGAAAGCGGAATTGACCATCTTGAGCAGTTTCGATGTCAAGGAAGGATCGTTTACGATGACCTCCGTCAGATCCGCGGCAGATGAATTGGCATTTGACGCGATCTTGAACACGTGAGCCGCAACGGACGGCAGGGTCGGCAAGGTCTCCACCCGATTGAGTCTCGAGATGACTTCCTGTTGGGTTTTCCTCCGTTCCTCGAGGCTCTCCTCCAGCTCCATCTGATGAATAATAGCCTCAAAGTGTTGCTCTGCGGCCCTATCGGAAATGGGTCGGGGCTGAATACTGATCTTCTCCTCCAAGACCGGTGCAACGGGAGAGTCGAAGGGCAACCTGGCCAGAAATTCCTTTTGTTTGGCTTGGGGAAGCTGACTGAGTCCAAGCCACAGGATGTCTGGGTCCATATCCAGCAGCCTTCTGAAAATCTTTCCACGTCCCTTGGTAAAGCAGAGCTGGAGGGGACTGGGGCTTTCCTCGCTTGCTGAAACGTGTGGCGCAAGCTCGTCCGGGGAAGACGCTATTCGACCATCTGACAAGCCCACATGCCCCTTTTCGATTCGCTTCACCTCTGCAATGTGTATCAGCTCTGAAAGGCTTCGGCCTTCCTCTGGAAAGAGTGCATAGCCCATGCTGATAAGGATCTCTTCTCCTAAGAGTTCTTTTAGAACACGATCTGTCTTGTTTTCGAGGTGGACGACACCTTGCCTGTCCGTGGAAAACCCCAGTATGATGACGCGAGCGTCATCGATTCCAACGACTGTGTCACTTTCGCGAAAATGTTCTGCCAGGTTTTTTTCAAATGGCCCCATCATGGAGGGGAGGATGGAGCCGGGCTTGTCCCCTTGCACATGCACCAGGAACAGGGCCAGATTGGCGCTACACCTTAGGATTTTGCTCAACTCCTGGTTGATAAGCTTGTGATGCTTTGTGGATATGGCAAAGGGGTAGGTAGAATCTCCCGTGACAGGCTCCAGATATGTCTGGCAGCCCATCTTTTCCAGGACGGTTTGAATCAGCTTGCCATCGTTGTGGGTGGATACCTCCCAGAGTACACGGGGTGGGTTTGTCAACAGGTTGCGGATCTGATCCTCAGAGAAGCCGAGCTCTTTTTGAAAGAAAATGACGAGCTTCTGAAGCTGCGCACGGGGGTCCAATCCCTCAAAAAGGACACGAAAATGGGTATCATTCATATGTTTCGTGGTTTCCCTGCCACACACCGCCAAGGGCTAATCGCAAGTTTGGCCATACCGATCCTGCTGATTTTCTTATCAGATCCAGCAAAAGCCATGCCATTAACCAGAGCAAACGCCGGGGGCACGGACGACCAAGGGGCACCTGGGCCTCACCGGCAGGGCCTGGACCGAGAGCCCTCAGAAACGCTCCTCGGTTGAGGACGAAGGCCTTCTGCCCGTAGGCGCAACGATGCGTCATAAAATTGACGGCTTCGTAAAAAGTCCGAATTAGACGACAAAGTAAAAAGCTCCAAAGTGAAGCCTCCCCGCCCTCCCGGGCGGGGCTTCCCGGTAAGGAAGATTGCCATTTTTGTATAGCTCCCCTTGACCCCGCCCTTCCGGACGGGGCTTGCGGGGAGCAGGCCGGTCAAGGCGCGCAAATCCTGAGGAATGAGGCGTACTAATCGTACGTCGCAGTGATGAAGGATGCAGCGCAACACAGAAATTGGACTTTTTGCGAAGTCGTCAAAATTGACAGAGTCGCCATGACCCGACTGAGCCCCACACGCTGCCCAATCATGACAGACCAGCGCAACCCCTTGCAGTTTTGCATGAAATTGGGCATAAGTTGTCGATCGTTGGGTTGCTTATCACACCAACATACAAGGGAAAAAGAGGAGTCGTCTCGCCATGGGAGAGTTCATGGAAACAATCGGTCACATCAACGGCTTCCTGTGGGGTCCGTGGACCCTTTACGTTTTGCTCGGAGCGGGCATCCTTTTTACAGTCTGGACCAGATTCTCACAGTTCAAGGTCCTCACCCATGGCGTGGCCGTCACCTATGGCGTGTATGACAACCCGGATGATCCTGGGGCCATCAACCATTTCCAGGCGCTTTCGGCCGCCCTGTCCGCAACCATCGGGCTGGGTAACATAGGCGGTGTCGCCGTGGCCATAGCCCTGGGGGGGCCTGGCGCCCTGTTCTGGATGTGGGTGGTGGGATTTCTCGGTATGGCGCTCAAGTCTGTGGAGATCACCCTGGCCATGTTGTACCGCAATACCGATGACTCGGATGATCCCCATGGCGGCGCGATGTGGGTCATCGATAAGACACTGGGCGCTGGAGGCGGGTTGTCCCGTGGGGTGGCGAAGGCCATCGGCCTTGTTTTCTGTATCACGCTGCTGATCATGACCATGGCTGGTGGAAATATGTTCCAGACTTGGAATGTGGCCGACCTGACGCTCAATTACTTCGGGGTCCCAAAAATAGCCACCGGTATTGTTCTGGCCATTCTGGTGGGTTTGGTTATCGTGGGTGGTATCAAACGAATCGGCCAGGTGGCTGCGAGGCTTGTTCCTGTGATGTGCATTCTTTATCTGCTTTCGGCATTGGCTGTGCTGGCTGCAAACGTGCAGGAAATACCGGCCATGTTCGCCCTGATCTTCAAGTGCGCCTTTGGGAAGACCGAGGCCGCGGGTGCCTTTATGGGCGGAACATTCGGATTCGTCTTCGCCCAGGGGATGAAACGGGCGTTATTTTCGAACGAAGCAGGCCTGGGTTCCGCGCCCATAGCGCACGCGGCGGCCAAAACGAGTGAACCGGCCCGGGAAGGGATCGTTGGTGGCATGGGCCCGTTTATTGACACGCTTTGCATATGCAGCCTCACCGCCTTGGTCATCATTTCCACCGGCACTTGGAACCGCGGACCCGCCGGTGAGTTGACAGGCTCTGTTCGACTTGTGCAAAAGGAGGGCAAGGTGGTGCTGGCGGCCCCGGACGAGGTGACTGCCCTGCCCGAACTTCCGGTCGGCGAAAGCTGGAAAGTCAATACCCAGGTATTCTTCCTGCTCAAGAAACCGGCTGATCGAGAAGGACAATGGGAACGTGTCAGGGTCTATGGCACGATTCTGGGCGATGTTCTGGGAAGACCGCAAACGATTACATGGGACGAAGTACCCATCGGCGCCCAGTGGGTGCTGGACAAAGCGGGCAGCCCCATCAAAGGCGTCTTTCGAAACTTCGCGGGCGCCAGCCTGACGGGCCTTGCCTTTGATCGTGCCTTCCCCGGCCTGGGAAAATGGCTGGTGACCCTTGCCGCCTGGCTGTTTGCCGTTTCGACCATGATCTCGTGGAGTTACTACGGGGAGCAGGGCATGGTGTACATGTTCGGCAAGAGATCTGTTCTGCCATACCAGCTTGTATTCCTTCTCCTGGCGATCGTGGGCGCTTTCCTGGTAAAAAACAATACCGAACTCGGGGCCCTGGCTGATTTTGGCACCGGCTGGATGTTATGGGCCAACATGCTCATCGTACTCACCATGGGGCACCTTGCCGTCAAAGGCCTGGATGACTATTTCAAGCGTTTAAAAATCGGGGCATTTCATCCCCACCCGCGGCCCCGCATCACGGATGTCGTGGGCGGCAAAGATGTTGAATGAGCCCACAGTCAGCAGTCCACTGGGTTGTGCCGGAGAACTATGAGGATGGGAACCGTTGAGATTTCCCTTTCTTTCCCAGCAGAATACTGCGGCTGCGACGTATCCGAGGACTTTTGATGACTTTAAAACCACTCTGCTCAGCAACGGAAGCAGTCCTATCAAAAGCCTTCTTTGACACATGTCCCTTTGGTTCTACGATTAATAATCTTCCGGTTGGCTTCATCATTTCGTAGGCCTCAGAAAAGAACCTGGAGACATCGGGAACCTCATGTACGACGGCAGATGCAAGAGCAAAATCGATTTGTTCTTTGAGGTCATTCACACAAAGAGAATCAGGATGACATGTTCGTGTTTCAATCCTGCTCCACAATCCGGCTTTGCGCGCGCGCTTTTCCAGTGACCTGATCATCTTTTCCTGCACGTCCACACATATAACCTTACCATTCGAGCCGACCATCCGCGCAAGGGGCAAACTGAAAAAGCCCATGGCACAACCAATATCCACGACCTCCATACCTTCCTCAACGTACGAGCCAAGTATCTTCTCGGGATTTTGAAACAACCTTCTTACGGGACTGGCAAGAATATAACCCACCCATACAGGACACACTCTTTTAGCCATGTATTTCCCCCTTGATCATTTGCCTGAATACCGACGACCTTCCAACCAGGTGGACCGGCCTGAGCAGTAGTTTAGCATTCATATTACTCCACTTGTCAAATTCTTGATGGGCAATTTAGGGAAGCGAGATTCTAAGAGGCGGACATGAGGGTCAAGGACGTCGGATTCGGAATGGGGCTGTGGCTGGCCAACTCAGCCTTGACGGATTTCTCGGTCAAAAAATGACGATATACTCTGCAAATCCTTTTCTAATTCAAAGGGGTGACTTACCTCTTGGCGATTTCTGGCCCTGGTATGCTTCATGCTTTTGTAAAAAGCTGCCATAGCCAGATGTCTTTTCAGTACGAATCCTTTTGCCTGTAACCCGTTGCGATGGCTCATATTCCGCAATATGAGGGGCGACTTACCAAGGGGGCATGAAATGGTCTACGTCATCACAGGGCTATGGTTCGAACAGTCATGTACAGGTTGCACATGCCAACAATATGGTGCTCCCCATAGTAATTCTTGACACACCACCGATTTTTGCGATATTGACTCCGCAAAAATCAAGTTCATAGGCTTTATCCTTCAAAGGGAAGGGGGATTGAAAAATGATTAGAAGATTCAGACGTTTTATGAAAGGTAGACGCGGACAGGGCATGACGGAATACATCATCATTGTTGCGCTTATTGCCATTGCCGCAATCGGAATTTATGCCCTCTTTGGAAAGCAGATAAGGGCCGTTGTATCTTCCATTGGGGGGCAGCTGAGTGGAGATACAAGCTCTGAGACGGCAACCGTTGACATGTCGCAACAAGCCGACAAGGAGGTTACATTAGGCGATTTTGGCAACGAATAAAATCCTTTTCTGTTAACCTTTTTTGACTATTCAATTTTCGGTCGTTAGCGACTGAAACGAGCCGCTGTTTTCAGGAATTGAAACAGATGCCCCGGCACATTCAGTGGCGCTGGGCGATTGCGTTGTGGTGAAAGAGATGCGATTTATCCGGCGGGTCATGAAACAGGAAAGGGGCCAGGCCATGGTTGAATATGTCATCGTGACGATGGCTGTGGTCGCAGGCGTTCTTACAATTAACACATTTATTTTGCCTCCACTGAATGACCTCTATAGGTTGATAGCCGACATGATAAGTCTTCCCTTTCCCTGACGCACGTTCTCCGTACTGTGCAGCCTGGTCGGTACAGAATGTTTTTGTGAATATAGATCTGATCGCCGGGGAATGGCACCAATCAAGGGCGAGTTTCAAATAACCTTATCCGGGTTCGGACAAGTTCATGTTGCCAGACTATGCCCCCCAATTATCTCCGATATGGTTGCTAAACAACGCTATCCTCATTCTGCTTTTTCTGTCTGCGACAGTTACCGACCTTAAATGGAACAGGATTTATAACCTGCAGACCTATCCTGCCATGGCATTCGGGCTTGTTTTGGGTTTTGCAGCGGCAGGAGCCCACGGGGCCTTGACGAGCTTTCTGGGGCTCATCGTTGGTTTGTCGCTGCTTTCTGTTTTCTATCTCCTTGGAGGTGTCGGGGCAGGTGATGTAAAACTCCTTGGTGCCATCGGCGCCCTGAAAGGCGCGTCTTTCGTGCTCTGGACCATGTTTTACACTGGGCTCGTGGGGGGCGCAATGGCCCTGGCAGTCATCATCTGGCGGGGTAGTGTTCGGCAGACCCTGAAAAACCTTGTTTTTTTTTCTTGCCACCCTCTTCGTTTTCAACGCGAGCAAGACCCGCAGAAACACCAATATCTTCCTTACGGCCTTGCCATATCCATAGGGTGCTTTTGCGCCCTTTGTACCATATAAGCCCCGAATAAGTCACGAGGAATGTGTTGTTGAAGAAAAAGTTCAGACAAGGAGAGGATGGCCAGGCAATGGTTGAATTTGCCATTGTGTTTCCAGTCGTTTTCCTGCTTTTCCTCGTTATTGTTCAAACAGCCCTCCTCATGACGGCCAGGCAGGTGGTCCACTATGCGGCCTTCAGCGCTGCCAGGAGCGCGATCGTAGGAGATGAGGACAATGAAGTGCGCGCCTGGCGCGCAGCGCAGATCGCCTGTATCCCCATATCACCCAAGTTTCAACCACCAGATGCTGAATACCTTAAAGGAATTATTGAAGATCTTGCCGAGGATATTTTGTCCTCTGGCCTTGATTTGGCAGAAGAGATTTCAACAAACCCCCAACTGGCCTCAGGGCTTATGGATATAAAGAATAGTATCTTCGGATTCGACATCTTCGACAATTCAGCTTATCTCCCTCAAGATTTTCAATCTTGGCTAAGCCTGGCTGCAGGACTTTTGCTGATTGATATCTTGTGCGGCGATGAGTTTGGTGATGTGTTATTCAGATTCCCGGCAGCTTTTTGCCTCACAGAGGTAGAGCTGGAATATTCCAGAGATGAGAATGATGTTGAAGCAAAGGTGTGGCACTACTATGCGCTGAGGGTTCCTATAGTGAACAGGATCTTTTTCCTTGCGTTTAAGGAGTTCTATTTGAAGAACATGCCACAGCAGGTAAGAAATTTCTTCAGCAAATGGGAATCAAATGCGTTCTTCAGCGAATGGGCATCGAACTTTTATCCACTTCCCATCCCGGCAAGCTGCACGCTGACCGTGGAGAAAGATGTGACCCACGAAAAATGTTGTGGCTGAATCCTGGTGGATCAATAACAGTGAGAGTGAAACCGCAAGAGTGGGAATCAGGAATTTGTTTTTTCATCGATTGAATAGATTGCATGAAGACGGAGGCGGACAAGCAATAGTCTTTGTTGCCCTTGTTCTTTTTGTCCTGATCTGTTTTTTCGCCCTGACGATCAATGTTGGGCATCGGATTACCGGCAAGGTTGAGATGCAGAATGCTGCTGATGCAGCAGTCATGTCGGGTGCCATCTGGCATGCCAGAGGTCTCAACTTGATTAGTATCATGAACGTGGGTATGACCGAGTGCTTCGCCCTGATAATAATGTTCAAGGCTTTTGATACGATTACGAAAGTGACAGAAATCACTTATCCTATTAATACAGGCATTGCTGACGGAATCTGCGCTTCTACTGGGTTCTGTATGTGGTCAACTTGTTTGCATTCTCTTAGCCCCTTAATAACGATAATGACGAATGTGAATAGTGCGATGCAGGATTTGATAGAACCGCTCAAAAAGTTAATGAAGAGCCTGAGGGCTGTTGAACTCGGTGTCATGTGGGCAGCCCCTGGGATGGCACAATATGATGCCTCCAAAATCGCGGCGTTGAACGGTGCGCAGGGATTATTTGATACTCTAGGTGAAGAAGTAGAAAACCTTGCGTTCATTGAAAAAATTATGGATGTTATCGGTAATGTCACTGGCATGGATGACATTTACGTATTATTCCTTCCCGTCATGGACCCGCTGCCTGTAGACAAGGATGCCAGTTTCAAGGCGCTTTGTAAGCCTACCTGGGAGGGAGGCTCGGGGTATGACAATTTCCTCTGCTGGGACAGTGCCCTTGATATGAAGATCTGGGGGCTTGAGTTGCAGTGGTTAATTAGAGGGTTCTGGGCATTATTGTCTTGTAATCTTCCACCCCCTGCTCTTCTCTGGGATCTTACGGTGTACCTGCACTATAAGTCGCTGTGCACGGGACAGGATCAATCAGGGCAAGTTACATTCTCCACAAGAAATTGTAAGCAGTGTGAAACCTGCACCCGAATAAAACAGAGATGGCGTCAATACAAGGTTGAAGTGGTTTCAAACGACTGCAGAGCCGATGAAGTACCCGGAGGGGAGGAAGTCGATCTCCATGCGGAAAGAACCGAGCGGCCGTTGGGACAGTATTGCAAGGAACAGCCCTGTGAGATATGCATTGATCACTGGCGGGAGGGCCAGCGTTATTTCAAAAAAGTGTGGCGTTTAGAGGAATGTATTTGTAAGCAGGAAATGGACGTTCCCGCCGAAGACACAAGCCAGTACCCGGCGCCCCTGGTGTTGAAGGATAAATGGAATGAAGAAGTAAGCTATTCGGCTTTCACATTCAAGAAAGTCGATGACTGGCTTGCTCTAGGGCCTTTCAGACAAGGGGGGCAATATCACAGCTTTCAAGCGCATGACAATACAACAGTGGCCATGGCGCTGGCTGAGGTGTACAACCCGACGGATCAGGACCTCTTCAATCAGGACTGGCACGCCAAACTGGCCCGGTGTGATCTTGAACGTCTGGACGTTAGTCTTGGCGGTGCCGACCTGGATGAATATCTACCAGAAAAACTAAAGAAGTTTCTGAGTGGCGCAGTTGATGAAGTACTTGTTCACTGAGGGGCATGATCGTCACATGCTTAAATACAGAAAGCCAAATTCTAAGATTTTAAAAGACACGCGAGGCCAGTCCATGGTTGAGTTCTGTGTGGCTGTGCCGGTGCTGGTACTGCTGCTCTGGTCCATATGGTACGTGTCTGACCTTTACGTGGTCAAATTCAAGACCCTTGCTGCCGCGCGTTACGGTACCTGGCTTCTTTCAAAGAATGATGGCCTTAGACCGGAACATGTAAAGCCTCTAATTGCCAAACACTTTTTTGACAACGATGCTAGTCGGCTGACCCTCACCGTCCCAGATGCGGGAGAAGAAGATATATTTAGTGACATCCTGGATTCAGAATCCGTAGGTGAAGCGTTTGTGGACCTAATCATGGGTGTTATAAACAAAGTCATGGGCAGTAAATCCATCTATTCATTAAAGGTGGAATACGAAATGCCGTTGATATTCGGCGCTGTTGATCTGACAGAGTTTCGTGATAAGCCGTTCCAAATAACCTCAGAGCATTATGTCGTCGGCAACACCTGGAACGGCTGTCGGACCGACGTGCATGATCTAATGAGCCTAATTGGGGAATTGATTGAACAAGCTTTTGAAGAACTGAAGGATGCACTGGGTCTTTAACGAACTAAAAGCTTTTATATCTTGACGGAGATATACGTTGCACAAAATTTTCAGGATTATTAGCATCATCGCGGTGTGCATTGCCATCTGGTGGTTTGGCCTTCACTTTGGGCCAAACAGGGATGATGCGGCAGCGAAGGTATTCGAGCGGTTGCGCTTCTTTACCAAAGCGATGCCTGGCTACCTGTTTGATGATGAGATCTCCACGCCGAGAAAAGTCATCGTAAACGGCAACACGACCTATCTCACCGTCGGCAAGACAGATGACAGGATAGACGCTGTTTTGAATTTCTATGCCCGGCAGTATGAACCGCTGCCCATGGACAGGGTCGATGACGGGTTGCTTGAAAAAATTGACAATAAAAAGGCGAGAGGGAAGTTAAACAGGATTTATAGCCTCTTGGAATGCCTTGAGCCTTATCAGCATTTCCGCATGCAGCGTGACGAGTGGGGGTTCTGGGGGAGCTTCGAGTTTCACGACTCGGATCTGAGGGTCGGAAGTTGTGAGTTCTTGGAACGCTTAACCACGGCCTTTGAAACCGGAAACCTGGGGAAAATCGGAACTGGAAGGATTGCCATTGCCCTGAGGGGAGAGGGGGCAACCAAGACCTCAGTCCTAAATTTATGGACGGACCGGGATTTCAACATCAACAATCTGCAGCCTGATGAATTTGGGGATGTGCCCGGAAAAGACATCGAGGATGTGCCCCGTTATCCGGGTAGCAGACGCCAGCTCTCAATTGAGCAGGAAAACAGCCGCACCACAGACAGCGTGGTTGTCTATGAGGGGGAAGGGTCTCTGGCCAGCAACATCCTTTTTTATCACTCACGAATGAAAGCTGCCGGCTGGGCGACAGATCCGGGTTTTCAGGCGTTAACGAGGAAGGAGGCAAGGGAAAACCTGCTCTTTTATGTTCGTAAAGGCAGAGAATGCACCATCCAGATCAACGAGGATGAGGGGACGGGAAAGATGATCACCACGGTCATGGACCGTAAAACCATTTAAGCCTTATGATGCAGACTGCCAAGGTCTTTTTGTTTCAAGATGGCATAGGGTGATGGTCGACAGTCAAAAACAACGAACCGTGAAGAGGGAAAAATGAACAAGAGAGTACTAATTACCATCGCATGTTCGGTGGCGGCCGGCATCATAGCCGTTGTTTTAGTCAATTATTATATTACAAAGCAGGAAAAGGCTATTTACCAGGGCATGGAGCTGGTGTCGATCATTGCGGTGACCAAGGATGTCCCTGCGGGCACCAAGCTGACAGGAACCGTGCTGGCAAGGCGGAAGGTGCCTGAAAAATATGTCCACGGCAATGCCGTGGATCCAAAAGATGCCAACCTGGTCATCGGACAGATCCTGAATTTTCCCTTGAAGCGTGGCGATCCAATCCTGTGGACCGATTTGCAGGAGGAGGGCGGGGCGCTGCGGCCGGGGCTTGCAGGCACGGTCACAAAAGGCGAACGGGCTCTTTCAATCGCAGTGGATAGCGTATCCGGTGTTTCTGGGCTGCTCAAGCCGAATGATCACATAGATGTTCTTTGCACTGTCCGGAGTCAGGAGACAGGAGAAGAAGCAACCATCACACTTGTGCAGAATATCACCATACTTGCTACCGGCAGTGCCCTGTCCGGGGAGAAACCCACGCGCCACGCCGGGTATGGCACGCTGACCCTGCTGGTAACCCTGGAGGAGGCAGAGTTGCTTGTCTTTGCGCAGACCAAGGGCAGAATTGTTGCATTGTTGAGGAATCCCGAGGACATCGATACGTCTAAAGATATTCCCAAGGTCACGTTTTCTGACATCATGAAAAAGGAATACAGGAAACAGATTCAACAAAGACGTGATCGTATTGAGGTGATCAAGAAGGGAAAAGTCGAGAAGTAACTTACTTAGGGAGGGGAAATGGATAGAACGGTGCGTAAAATCAGAGTCTTTCTTTTTCCAGTTTTTCTTTTTGGTTGTCTTGTTTTCTTCAGTGCTTCCCCCCGTGCGGAGGAGGAACTGATACTGACCGTCGGCCAGCAAAAGACGATTGCTGCCCCGAGCATGAAGAGGATCGCTGTGGGCAATGATCGGGTCGCTGACGTAAAAGCCCTTGAAAAATCAGATGAGGTCCTCGTCACCGCAACAGGTGTGGGGGTGACCAATGTCATCATCTGGGACATCAACAACCAGCAGAGATCCATTCCCATCAGAGTCGTGGCGCTCGATCCTGACCAGGTCGCCCAGGAAGTTCGAAGCCTGCTTACCGACGTTGAGGGGATTACGGTAAAGACGCTGGGGAGTCGGGTAGTCATCGATGGCCATGCCCTTCGGGAAAAGGATCTTAAGAAGATTTCTGCCATAGCAAAGCTTTATCCGCAGGTCACAAACCTTGCCACATTGAGCCCCGCAGTCCTGGACACGGTCAGCCAGCACATCAATCGGGAGTTTTTGAATGCGGGCCTCACTTCCATCCGGGCGCAGAGGCTGGGAAACCAGATCATCATTGATGGTGACGTGTCCAGCGAGGATGATAAAAAGAGGGCGGAGATGATCGCCTCTGCATTTGCTGTTACGACAATCAATTTTCTGAAGGTGGGCGTCACACTCAGGAAGATGGTTGTTGTCAATGTTGATTTCATTGAAATGAAGAGGGGTGCCATGCAGAACTTGGGGATCAACTGGGGAGATGGCCTTACCGTTGGAGCAGAAGCAGAGGCAGGAGGCAGTTGGGTTGGGAGTAATTTTTCGCCAATTACCGGGGCCTTTGGCGTCTCAGCGGATTACAGCATCACCATTAATGCCATTAAAAACAGTGAAGGCTCCCGGGTTCTGGCTCAGCCCAGACTCTTGTGCCGAAGCGGAGAAAAGGCGCAATTCCTTGCAGGGGGGGAAGTGGCCATTCCTTTGATAACGGCAGATACGTCCACCACGGAATACAAGGAATATGGGATACGTCTGAATATCGAGCCTGTGGTTGATAAGATGAATAATATCGCAACAGTGATCGAAGTTGAAAACAGTCGTCTTGCCGGATTCGTTGAAGGTCGGCCCAACTTCACGACCAGCCGCGTCAACACGTCCATAAACGTCAAGAACGGACAGATGATCGTGCTTTCCGGGCTTGTAAGCAACGAAAACGCAAAGGGCGTTGATAAAGTGCCCGGACTCGGAGACATCCCGATTATCGGTGAACTTTTCAAGTCCAGGTCTTTTAGGGATGCAAAGACTGAGCTGGTCATTTTTGTGACACCCGAAGTGATAGAGGCGGAGGACGTAAAGAGCAAGGGCATTGCGGAGGAGATGAAGCAGAAATATAAGGAACAGGAATCGGAGTTCCACTTTAGCATCATGGACTGAAAGCATGATTTCTATAACCATATACGGCGGCAACAAAGAAAAGCCTGAGACAAAGCAAATCAATCGAACTATTGTCACGGTCGGCAGAGCTCACGAAAATGATATCATCCTTGATGATATGAGCGTTTCAAAGAAACATGCTGAAATTTGTGTAAAAGAAAACGGCGTCTTCGTTTCTGACCTTGATAGCAGTAACGGAACATTTGTCGGTCAACGAAAAATACCGGCCTTGAAGGCGGTCCCTTTCGCGCGTCATGACATTGTGACAATCGGGGTTTTCCATCTCAGACTCCTGGATGACTCAGCACAGCAGAAGGCTTCTTCACCTCCTGTTACACGTGATATCAGGGTGGATGCCCTTGGAAAGGGTCCAGAAGGGCAGGAGCATCTGTTCGAAGAAGAACTCAGGTATTACAGGAGTCCAGAGGTTATCGAACTAAAGTCGGACATCCATGAGCGCCTGCTGGAGATCATTGACCTCAGGAGACTTGATCTAAAGAAGCTTAGCGACGAAGATCTCAGGAAACAGTGTGACGGAATTGTCCGCCGGATACTGCGAGAGAAGAAATACTCTGTACCAGAATATCTGGACAAGGAGGATTTAATCAAGGACATCCTTGACGAGGCCCTGGGTCTTGGTCCTCTCGAAGATTTTTTGGCAGATCCGGGTATCTCTGAAATCATGGTAAACCGCAGCGACCAGATTTATGTGGAACGTGGTGGCCGAATCGTTCTTACGCCGAAGATCTTCAGCAGCGATATTTCCCTACTCGGGGTTATTTCAAGGATCGTTGCCCCGATCGGGCGCCGTATCGATGAGAGTTCACCGCTCGTAGATGCCCGTTTAAAAGACGGATCCCGGGTTAATGTGATTATCCCGCCGCTGGCGCTTAATGGGCCGTGCATCACGATCCGGAAGTTTGCCAAAATCCCGCTGACGACCACAAACCTCATTGAATTTGGCAGCCTTACGCCGTCAATGGCAGAATTCATAAAAACATGTGTTACAAGCAGGAAAAATATCGTTGTGTCCGGTGGTACCGGGTCTGGAAAGACAACGGTTTTAAACATCTTCAGCTCTTTCATTCCTGAAGGCGAAAGAATCGTGACCATTGAAGATGCCGCTGAGTTGCAGCTTCCCCAGGACCATGTTGTCAGGATGGAGTCCCGTCCACCCAACATCGAGGGTAAGGGCGCGATCCCAATCAGAGAGCTTGTAAAGAATGCCTTGCGAATGAGACCTGACCGCATCATTGTTGGTGAATGCCGGGGCGGCGAGGCCCTTGATATGCTTCAGGCCATGAATACGGGGCATGATGGTTCTCTTACCACTGGGCATGCTAATTCACCGGAAGATATGCTTTCGCGTCTTGAGACCATGGTCATGATGTCAGGTGAAGACCTGCCGAGCCGTGCCATACGGGAACAGATCGCCGCGGCGGTTGATATCATTGTGCAGCAGACCCGCTTCAGCTGCGGATCCAGGAAAGTTACACAGATTTCAGAGGTTGTAGGGATCGAAGACGATAAGGTCGTTTTACAGGACATATTCTATTTTAAGCAGGAAGGTTTTGATGCGTCGGGAAAGGTCAAGGGCGTTTTCATGGCAACAGGCTGGATACCTGATTTTTATCAGGATCTTTATGGCAAAGGTATTGATGTGGACATGAGTATATTTCATAACGCATAAAAAAGGGATTTTTTATGGGTTCAATGATTCCAAAATTGCTGATTTTTTTGCTTGTCTTCTGTTCGGTGAGTCTCATTGTCTGGGCGGCGACGATACTTGTGACAGCAGCGCTCAAGGATTATGAAAAACGTTTTGTATCAGCGACATCCACTACACTTTCAGGGATGTTTATTTTTATGGATCCCCACAAGCTCTTCGTATTCAACATTGTTATCACCATTTTATTTCTGGTCATCGGGCTTGTTTTCACAAGGAATCCCGTCTATCTTATTTTATTTGGAGCAGTTGGATTTTCAATTCCTAAGCTCTTGATATGGCGGGCAAAAAGGAAACGCTTTGAAAAATTTGCTGGCCAGCTTGTGGACTCACTCACGGTCCTATCCAACAGCCTGCGGGCAGGCTTGAACATCGTTCAGGCCATTGAAGTTCTTGAGTCTGAACAGGAACCTCCTATATCGCAGGAATTTGGGCTCGTGCTTAGAGAAATTAAGCTGGGGGTTCCTGTTGTCGATGCCCTGAAAAATCTGACTAAACGGATCCCGAACGACGACCTGTTGCTTATGGTTGCATCCACGAATATCGTCCTCGGTATGGGCGGGAATCTCAGGGAGATTTTTGATTCAATGGCAGATGTTATCCGTGAGCGGAGCAAGATCGAAATGAAGACAAAAGCGCTTACCTCTCAGGGAAAACTTCAGGGCCTGATTGTCGGTCTTCTTCCCACAGGCCTGGGCATATTGATGTTCATCATGGATCCTCCCATGATGGCGCGTATGGTGACGACGACGACGGGAAATCTTGCCATTGCCGCGATGTTCACCATGCAGATTATCGGGTACCTCTTGATCAAGAGAATCACCACGATTGAGGTTTGAGTTTTTATGGGTGGCTAATGAAAGCACGAAAAGGATTTTTTTAGGTTATCATGACTTGGATCATATACATAATGAGTGGACTTGCTGCCGGACTCTTTCTCTATAGCATCTGTCAGATTCGTCTTGCCAAACTGGAAGATGAATATCGCCAAATTGATGCATCACAGTCGGTTCTGTTTAAGTTTATATCGCCGATCATGCAGGTTCTTGCCGCCTATAATAAGAAAATGATCTCTGAAAAATTCCGGGAGAAATGCAAGCAAAAGCTGGTCATATCAGGTAACCCGATGCATCTGATCCCGGCAGAATTTCTGGCATTACAAGAAATAGGCCTGGTCGCGGGTCTTCTTTTTGGCTTCTTTCTCGTTTTAACGATACACGCGAATATTCTGTTTCCCTTCTTGCTTTCAGTAGGCGGTTTTTTCTTTCCAAAGCTCTGGCTTAATGAAATGATTTCCAAAAGGAAACATACTGTTTTCATCTCCCTTCCGTTCAGTATGGACCTTCTCACGCTTGTGGTAGAAGCCGGCCTGAATTTTACAGCGGCCATCGAAGAGGTGGTTGACAAGGGGCAACCCGGTCCTCTTCGCGACGAGTTTGCCAAGATGCTTCAGGACCTTCGTTTAGGCGTGTCCATGCGGGATGCCCTCAAGGGCGTGGCCGAGCGGACCGACATGTCTGAAATCAGGTCTTTTACGTCTGCGCTGATTCAGGCAGACAAGCTGGGGACCCCTCTAAGTGACGCGTTACGCATTCAATCGGATATCCGCCGCACCGAACGATTCCAAACAGCGGAAAAAATGGCTCAGGAATCACCGGTGAAGATGTTATTCCCTCTGCTCTTCTTCATTTTTCCAGCCGTTTTTATCATCCTGCTGGTTCCCATCATCCTCAAATTTATGGCCGAGGGGATGTGATGAGGGTGGCTAAGGCTGTTCATCTGAAAAAAGGGGAGGTCTTTGCAGATCAGGTGGGTGTGGCAACAACCCTCTATCAAAGAACACGTGGATTACTTGGCAGAGGTGCCCTGAAAGATGGCGAAGGGCTATTTATTCCAAAATGCAAGTCTATTCATACATTCTTTATGCGGTTTCCTATTGATGTCTTATTTTTGGACAGAAACAACGCAGTGACAAAGATTGTCCCATGCTTGGTTCCGTTTCGCATTGCAGTGGGGCCTTGGCGTACCAGCGGTGTCCTGGAACTCCAGTGTGGTACATTGGAAGAAGGTCGATTTGACAGAGGAGACACGATTTCCTTTCTGCCCTAATAAAGGGAGGAGCGACTAATGCCTACAGGTTTTTCTCTTGTTATTCAACAAGGTCCAGAGCTTGGAAAGGAATTTACATTTGACCGGAAGACTGTCAGCATAGGTCGCGCTGCAACGGAGAACGATATGATCCTCAATGATCCTTCCATTTCCGGCAAACATGCCAGGATCACTTTCGAGGATGGGGACTATTTTCTACAAGACCTGGGAAGTACCAACAAGACCTACTTTGAGGGCAGGCCCCTGGAAGAAGGGCGGAAGGTCCAGCTCCGAAATGGGGATGAGTTCAGCCTTGGAAAGATTTCATTGGGATTCGCGGATCATACCGAGCAGGAAAAGGATTCGGATACGCAAAAGATATTCACAGAAACGCAAAAGGGTTCGGATACACGAGAGATATTGACAGAGACCCAGCAAGTTGGCGCTCAAGAAGTTGTTAGAAAGCTTCGCATTAGTGGTGAGTCGCTGCTGAAGCAGAAACCCGTTTTGGTCGTTGCTGCAGCTGTTGTATTACTGCTTGGTCTTCTGACCCTTTTGAAGCTAGGCACGCAAGGGCCTGAAACATCCAAGAAGACGGGTGTGCGGAGCTATCCGGATTATTCACTCCAGCCGATCCCTTTGCCTGCACCCAATACCTATGGTTATTGCAGGCCTGACAGGACGCATCCCGACAAGGCCATTTTTACTTTTGCTGGCGAGCCTAGCAGTGCTAAGCTTCACTATACTGCAGGTGGTGTGGATTTGGATGGAGAGGTTGTCGTCCTCCTGAATGGGACCAAGATCGCCCATGCCCCCCTGGCCATCAAGGGCTGGGGTTCAGAACAATCACTGCACCTTCCAAGGGGGCTAATCAATGAAGGCGGCCAAAACCAGTTGGTATTTGACAATACCATGAATCCTCCCGGAAAAGATGAATGGGGCGTAAAGAACCTGCGAATAGAGTTTCTGGCGACTGGCAAATGTGATGAAGTTGAGGCAAAGCGTCTTTTTGATCTGGGGAATCAGATGCTGGAAGAAAAAGCCGTGAGCGAAGGAAATATTTACCGTGCCCATGCCTATTATTCCAAAGCGGTTTTACAGATTGATGGGTGCACGCCCAGGCCCGCTATCCTGGCAGAAATGGAAACAAAGATGCGGGCGGCACAGGATGAATTGGATACCAGATACAAAGGCCTTGTATTTTCGTATAAAAAGGCCGTTAAATTAAAAGAATTCACCCAGGCAAGAAGTGACCTTGAAAGGATATTACAGCTCATTCCTGATGAAAAGGACGAAAGGCACAAAGAGGCTTTGCGGTTGCTAACAAGAATTAGTGAGTACCTTAGACGCAGGGGTTAGAGAAAGTTAGGCTTTTCATTCATGATGATGTTGCTGTAGCTAAATAGATTGGACGGTGCCAGGGTAAAATTTCGTTGCCAAACGACACGAAAGATTTGGAGCCTGACAATATGCCAAAATTAGTGATCCGTGAGCCGGGGAAGCCGTTAAGGGAATTTCAATTGGAAAAGGGGCCATACACCCTGGGCAGGGATGAAGAAAATGATATTGTGGTTTCTGATGAAACCGTGTCTCGAAAGCATGCCCGCATTAAGTTTGAAAATGGATCCTTTATTATTGAGGATCTTAAGAGCACTTCTGGGGTCTATGTGAACAGAAAAAAGATTGAGGGGGAATGCAAACTTAATCCTGGAGATGACATCCTGATTGGATCTACAGAAATAGCGATTGAGCAGGAGAAGACAGACGATGATAAGACCAAGCTCTTAAGCCCTGAAGCCCTTCAGAAATATATTGAAGGCACTGATAAAACTCAAATTCTTGACACGGATGCCCCTGGAATTTCCAAGCATGGGGCGGAGGAGGGGCAGGCCGAGGATGAAAGAACGCGCATGCTCGATGCCGAGGAGGTCTTTATAGCGGAACAAGAAACAGTGATGCCTTACCATAGATTTCTGGTGATCTCGAAAAAGGGTTTTGGAAAAGAATATCTTGTGGATCAGTCAGAGACAACGGTAGGACGTTCACGAGATTGTTCCATAACCCTTGATGATCAAACCGTTTCAAGTATTCATGCCACGATCCGCATCGAAGGAAATGACTGCGTCTTAAGGGACATGAACAGCAAGAATGGGACATTTGTGAACGCTTCCCGTCTGCGAGAAGAATACGTCCTCCGAAAGGACGATGAGATTAAGATCGGCTCCTTCAAGTTTAAATTCATTCATAAGGATGAAGTCATTTCAAAAGAAGAGCTTTTATTAGAAGTCAAGAGGAAGGAAAAAAAGAAGTTAACCAATAAGGTCTTGATAGGTGTCCTGGCCCTTTTGTGTATCGTCATCGTCTTGGTTGCCATATCACGAGAAACAAAGGAGCCTGAAAAGAGGCCGGCGGTGCAAGTACAGCAATCAGGCACGGATATGATGGAACCCTTGGTTCCCCAAAAGCCACCACTTGAGACCCAGGAAAAACCCCGCGCGCCAGTCGTTCTAGGCGAAAGCATGGCTGACATATATTTCAATACCGCCAATGAGTTTTTAGCGAACCGTCTCTGGGATGAGGCCATTGAAAAATTCGAACAGGTCCAAAGGATTGATCCTGATTATCCCGGTGTGCCGGACGGAATCTTTCAGGCCAAAATAGAGTCGCTTAACCGCAGTCTTCTTGAAGAAGGACTGCTTTTGATCAGTCAGGCACATTACACGGAAGGTATTAAACAACTGGAGGGAATTTGCCAGGAAAGTGTCTACATTGATGAAGCAATGCTGGAAATTCAATTTGCCCGTGATGAGATGGCGCAGGCCAAGAAAAAGGAAGCAACTCGAGTACGGAAAAGGACACAACAACCACCGCAGACGTCTTCTCTAAATGAAAAGGGTAAAAAACTGATTGATCAGGCTCTGAAATATTACGGCCGCGGGAATACGAAGGCAGCTATGACTAAACTTAATGCCGTATTAGAGCTGAAGATGTCACCGGAGGACCCCTTAAAGATCAAGGCATCCTCTTTAAAAGAAAGTATGGCAAGGATTGCAGAGGTGTATGACAAAGGGCTTGCCGAATATAATAGCAGACAATTCGGCCAGGCATTCCAATCGTGGTCAGAGGTCCTCGATATTGACCAGGAGATCATTGGCCAGGGGGAAAGTCATTTTTCCAGTACCATTGCCATCTATATGGCAGACGAGTTCTACCGTCAGGCCCGGGAAGCTTACGAGAATGAACAATATATCGAGGCATATGCAAAGTGCACGAAAGCATTGAAGGCAAGCCCCGGGCATAGGGGGTGTCTAGAGATCAAGGGCTTGCTTGCCGAGAAGGCGAAGAGGCTTTATGAGGACGGCTACATCCTTGAGGAGCTGAATCCAACGCAGGCCATTCAAAAATGGAAAATGATTCTTGAAATGTGTCCGCCAGAAAATGAGTATTACCAAAAGGCAAAATCACGAATTGCAAAATATGAGTAGCAGTGAACGAGGTAAGCGTTGATGAGCAGTCAATTTTCAGAGACAGTCAGAAGTTTTCTCGCTCCCATTATCCGTTATCTTGATGATCCCGAAGTTTCAGAAATTATGATAAACAGCCCGGACGAGATCTGGGTTGAACGCAAAGGCAAGGTGGAACGAACGGGTGCCAGATTTGAATCGGCGGATGCGCTGATGAGTGCGGTGAACAATATCTCGCAGTTTGTTAAACGGCGACTGACCGAAGAGACCCCATACATGGATGCTCGTCTGCCGGATGGATCGCGTGTCCATGCCATCCTTCCACCGTGTGCCCGAAGAGGAATTTGCCTTGACATACGAAAGTTTTCAAAAGATGCCCTCACCGTTGAAAAGCTGATTGAATTCGGATCGCTGAACCAAAAAGCCCTTCAATTTCTAGAGGCATGTACTCACATTAAAAAAAATGTCATTGTCTCAGGTGGAACAGGCTCTGGCAAGACGTCTCTGCTGAATGCCATATCATCTCTCATCCCCAACAATGAACGGATCATCGTCATTGAGGACTCGGCTGAACTACAACTCCAGCAGGATCACGTTGTGCCCCTGGAATCCAAGCCTCCTGACAGGCACGGCAAAGGTGAGGTGAGTATCCGGGATCTGCTTCGATCCACACTTCGGTTGCGGCCCGACCGGATCGTCATTGGAGAAATCCGCGGCGGAGAAGCCCTTGATTTTTTGCAGGCCCTCAATACAGGCCACGGAGGATCGATGGGAACGATTCATGCAAATTCACCTGTTGACGCACTTGCCAGGCTGGAAACACTCACGCTTTTTGGAGGGGTTGAACTCCCTTTAAAAGCGATCCGGGCTCAGGTGACATCGGCCATCGATATCGTCATTCAGACGTCACGTTATCATGATGGTTCCAGAAAGGTCTCACACATATCCGAAGTTCTTCCTGTAGGAAATGATGAAAATTACCGCGTTGTAGATATTTTCAAGTTTTGTCAGGAAGGGATCGAACCAGGAGGAGACATCCTTGGATCGTTGGGACCCACGGGGCAAAAACCCACTTTCTATAATGACCTGACGATGTCCGGATATGAACTTCCAGACGATATGTTTACGGCACCTGAACGAGACGAAAGGGCTCATAGCGGATAGATGATGACAAAAGCAAAGACAAACGTGATAAGTTTTCTGTGTGTCGGCGCCGCTTTTATTTTGGTTTTTTCTTCCTGTTCATTTACGGACCGTGTCAGAAAGCGTCCAGACACCCCGGAAGACAATATACGCCACCACTTAAATGCAGGGAAGAAACACTATGAGAACGGCCATTATGATAAGGCGGAACGTGAGTTTATGCGAGTGTTGGAGTATAATCCAAGGGATCGTGACGTGCGCTACATGCTAGGTGTCATATACAGCCGGCAGGGTCAAATCGAAAAGGGTCGCAGTGAATTCACGGAGGTTATCGCTATTGATGAGAATTATGCAAAGGCATATTATAATCTTGCGGCGTTATATGCCAATGAGGGCCCTTTCAGGAATGTGGACAAGGCATCCATATTGTTCAAAAGATATCTTGAGTTGGATCAGACCTCGATGTACCGGGAGAAAATTGAGCGTTGGCTTGAAAAATATGACAGCCAAGGCAACGCGATTCAGAAGCTAAATCAAGGTCGACCATCAGAACAGCCTGAAAATAAAGATTTTAAAAAGTGGCTTAAAGAGCAATCTGAAAAGATCAATGAATAACCGACATGGCCATACTCAATTATCACTGTCCCCCAACGGGCTTTTCACGTATTTGTCGGCGTTCCAGTCATTTTCCCACTTGGAATCATCGATGAAATAACGAAATTGATATTCCTTTTTAGGCTCAAATTTGAGAGAGATCTCGTAGTCTCCATTTTTCAACCTTCTCATGGGACTGGCAAGAATATAACCCACCCATACAGGACACACTCTTTTAGCCATGTAT
>CAZCXI010000034.1:0-30893 GCA_964502635.1 uncultured Desulfobacterales bacterium | reverse complement strand
CGCTCGCTAACCCCGCCGCAAGCAGCGGGGAATGCGCTCGCTTTCGCGGTTCAAGCAATGAGAAGTTACTACGGAGCGCGCCATATTGTTTGCATGTTGACAAGCCCTTAGGTGACATCTTTTTTGAGCCAGGTCAAATCTCATGCTGACTGTCAGTTGACCCCGTGTGCCAGCCAAGAAAATTTTTCGGCAGGTATATCTCACGTCCCGGGCAACCCCTACCCTGCTGCGAATCTTTGATCTCTTGGCCCTAAGGGCTCGCGCAAAAATAACTTCACATTTTGGCATCTCAGCTTCAGCCCATCTTTGACCGATGCCTCATTCGCAAACTCCTCGAAATAGACAACACACAACGCGTCGTCTGTGCCTGCACGGGTAAGTCGTCGCGGGGCCCCCTTGTCAACGGCTTACAAACGACGGTCCAGGCAATCAACAAGAAGCACTTAGATCCTGTTTAATATGCAAACATCATGCAAATGCGATGCGGCAAGACTATTTACCTTCAATTCCAGGTGCTTACCGCTCAACATGGCGAGAACCATCCCCAGAAGGTGGTGCATCAGGGGGTATGGATTGGGAAAAGAAATGCTGTCTTGTGCAATAAAAGTAACACGAGGTATCGGGGCTTACCTTCGACAGCCGAGTTCATCAAGTCTGGATCCTAAACTCATTAACAAGCCAATCGGGCAAATGCCTCCTGAGATTCAGGTCTCCTCGGGCGAGCAGCGAAAGACATTGCGCACCCCTATAGACGTCCGGAAAGTATTCCGCTTCGTAGATTGCCATCCCGTTACCAATCTTGCACTGATGGGGATCCGAGAACACCATGTACGTTCGGCACACAAGAGGCCTGCTTTCATAGACGCGACAAGACCCATCATTAGACAAAAAAGGACACGGAATGTGTGCTTCAAAGTGTCGGTCCTGTAAATCTTCGTCGTATTCGCCGTCAAGGGCTATAGGCCCGGGATAGTACGCCCTTTTCTTTTCGATTTCTGAAAGAATACTCATCCTGGCAGAAGAATCGAGGCACTTCTCGAGACACCTGCGAATCATTTCTGCCTCAATGGGAGTTGTCTCAATGATGTGATGACAACACGCCGTGCAGCCTTCTCGGCAGAAACTGGCTTCTGAAAAAGGCGCAAGACTCTTTGCAAACATTTCATATATGACATGCAACTTCTCTAGCGCCTCTCCTAAGTCAATTTGCGCTCCCTGATCGTACAGACCGAACACCTCTGCGGAGAGAAAGCTGAGCAGGTTCTCGATAGCTCTGTTTGTCTGTTCGATATCGAATACGACCCTTGCCTTTCCGTACTCGAATACGCCGTATGTGATCCCCTTTTTACCGCAGCAATCGCCATATCTTTTTCCACTTCCACAAGGGCACATATCCATTTTCGGTAACATTGATGGTCTCGGAAAAAGTCTTTTGTAAGCGAAATTGAGCCTTTTGGGGAGAAAGCACTTGAGGTGTTCAGCGTTAAGAAATGCTAACTGTTTGAGTGGGTTAGACCGAGTTGACCGCAGAGCTTCACTGCGTGTTAGCATTTTAGCTGAGCACCTCAAGGGCGCCCAAAATTTTCATGGAGGGAGCAAAACGGCCTTCTTGCGAAGCCGTCAATATGAAAAAGGGGCAGGGCAGCTTAACTGCCCTTAACCCCTTGATATTCTTGGAGCCAGCGATGGGATTCGAACCCGCGACCTACTGATTACGAATCAGTTGCTCTACCCCTGAGCTACGCTGGCTCAACATCTTAAAAATTTACTGCATTCGCCTCAAAAGATCAAGCGAGATTTGTCTGCGCATCGGGACCTGAAGCCCTCAGCCCCTTGAACGAGTCAGGATTCTATTCTATATAGCGAACGTCTCAGACTGACACATTTTTTCCGCAAACGGATATCGATATCATATGAAACGCTTGGGGCATTCCATTGGTGATCTGTTAACGATGCTCATGGACGCTAGGGGGCGCGTGAACTGCACGGGCCTGTCTGGGGCTGAACGGGCCTACCTGCTGTACCGACTGTACGGCGAGCTCAACCGCCCCCTTTTCCTCCTGTGCGCCACGGCAAAAGAGGCCGAACGTCTGGCTCAGGATCTCAGTTTCTTCTGTGGCAAGACGCAGGCTCAGATCATTACCTTCCCAGCTTATGACATTCTTCCCTTTAGGCATTTGTCGTATCACCCTGAAACCGCGTGTCAACGGATCGAGGCCCTCTACCGAATGATAACCGCCTCTGAACCCCCTATGATCATCACCACGGTTTCTGCCGTACTGCAAAAGGTGCTGCCCAAAGAGGCGCTCGCTCGCTTTGCCGAATATCTCTTGCCGGGTGAGGAAACGGAGCGGGAGGTTTTGCTAGGAAAACTGGTTCAGGGAGGTTATCAAGAGACCATCCTGGTAGAGGAGGCCGGAGATTTTGCCGTTCGAGGCGCCCTGATCGACGTCTTTCCGCCTCTTTATCCTGATCCTATCCGCATCGAGTTCTTCGGCGACACCATAGAATCCATTCGAACCTTTTCTGCCCAAGACCAGCGTTCCATCAAGGCCCTGTCCGAGGTCACACTCCTTCCGGCAACGGAAACCATCCTTGAGCCCTCGGAGATCGACAGGATCGCGACCCGTGTCCGCAGGCAGGGCCAACGCCTTGAGATGCCCGGCATGCGTATAGAGCAGATCGTCGAAGGGGTCAGGGCCCAGGATCAGTTTCCCGGCATCGGCGGGCTCATATCCCTGATCTATCCCCACCTCGACACCCTGTTTGACTATTTTCCTGCGCAGGCACTTCCCGTCCTGATCGATCCCGCAGCCATCGAGAATGCAGCCTTTGAGACCGAGGAAACAGTCACGAAAAACTACCTGGCTGCTGCCAGTGAGGGGCACCTCTGCGTGGAACCCGAAGCCCTGTACATGACCTGGTCTGAGGTTGAGGCTGGGTTCCGTCATGATCGCCACCTTGTCCTCAAAGTGGTCCCGGTGACAGACGGAGCGGCTGCCTGCAACTTCGTGGTCGGCACGAACGACCTGGTCACCCACGAGCTGAAGGCTCGCGGCGAACCCGAGGCCTTGCTGCGACCGTTGGTGGAATGGATCAACCGCGCCCTTCAGGACGGTTTAGTGCCATATCTCGTGTGCCGCACCACAAAACAGGCCAGGCGACTGGAGGGACTGCTCGTACCCTATGGTCTTGATCTTCGGCTCTTCGAAACCTACCTGTCTGGAGAACATGTCGGGAAGGCCCCAACGATCTGTCTGGGCGAGCTTTCTTCCGGCTTCATCTGGGCCAACGACGGCCTGGCCATCATTACCGAGGATGAGGTCTTTGGCCCCAAACACCGGCTGCCCCGGACGCCAAGGAAGGAGCCAAGGACACCGTGGGTGGCCTTTGAAGACCTGAAAGCAGGGGATCTTGTCGTTCACATGGAACACGGTGTCGGCCGATACGCGGGCCTTGTCAAGCTGGAGGTGACAGGCCTCACCAACGACTTTCTTCTCGTGGAATACAGGGACGGCGACAGGCTCTATGTCCCGGTGGACCGGATGAACGGTGTCCAAAAATACGTCGGGGTCGATGGTATGACTCCCCGTTTAGATAAGATGGGGGGCAGATCATGGGAGCGGGTCAAGACGCGAGTCAAGAAATCCATCCGGAAGATGGCCGGGGAGCTACTCAAGCTCTATGCCTGGCGAGAGGTTCAGAAAGGGCACGCCTTTTCCCCACATGACCGGTACTTCCGGGATTTTGAAGCGGCCTTTGAATACACAGAGACACCGGACCAGACCCGCGCCGTAGAAGAGGTGATGGCGGACATGGAATCTCCGGTGCCCATGGACAGGCTGATTTGTGGTGATGTGGGGTATGGAAAGACCGAGATTGCCCTGAGGGCCGCCTTTAAGGCGGTCTGGGACAACAAGCAGGTCGCCTTCCTGGTCCCAACGACCGTGCTGGCTGAACAGCATTTTCAAACCTTTAGGAGGCGCTTCGGGCCGTATCCGATTGAGATAGAAACCCTCAGCAGGTTCCGCTCTCCAAGCCAGCAGCGGGCGGTTGTAGAAAAACTCAAGAAAGGGCAAGTAGACATTGTGGTAGGCACTCATCGTCTTCTGCAAAAGGATATTACCTTTAAAGATCTGGGCCTTCTCATTGTCGACGAAGAGCAGCGCTTCGGTGTGGCGCACAAGGAAAGGCTGAAGCAACTCCGTCGCAGCGTGGACGTCCTGGCCCTGACGGCCACACCAATACCCAGGACGCTCCACATGTCTCTGATGGGTATCCGGGACATGAGCGTCATCGCAACACCGCCGGAGTACCGCTATGCCATCAAAACATATATCTGCCCCTTGGACGACACCATCATCGCAGAGGCCATTCGCAGAGAGATTCAACGGGGCGGGCAAATATTCTTTGTCCACAATAATATCCACACCATCCCTGGGATGGCCCGTCACCTTCAAGGACTGGTAGCAGGCGTTCGGATCGGGATGGCCCACGGGCGACTGGACGACGAAGCGCTTGAAAAAGTCATGTTGCAGTTCTTGCATCACGAAATCGATCTGTTGGTATGCACCACTATCATAGAATCAGGCCTGGATTTCCCGTCGGCCAACACTATCTTGATCAATCGGGCCGACAAGTTCGGACTGGCCCAAATCTACCAGCTTCGAGGGCGTGTGGGGCGGGGGGATGAGCGGGCCTATGCATACCTGTTCATACCCCGTGAAAGTGCCCTCACCAGAGAGGCGCAGAAACGCCTGAAGGTTCTCATGGAACATAGCGATCTTGGATCCGGGTTTCGGATCGCCATGAGTGATCTCCAGATACGCGGCGGTGGAACCATCCTCGGCCCCACCCAGTCCGGGCAAATTGCCTCGGTGGGCCATGAGATGTACCTACAGCTCATGAAACGTGCCATGAGTGAACTCAAGGGCGAACCTGTTGAACTGGAGGAAGAGCCTGAAATTATGGGGGGCCACTCAGCCTACATCCCTGAAACCTATATTTCTGATATTGATCAGCGCCTCACGATTTACAGGCGGCTGGCAAGGCTTACCGACACCTCTGAACTCGAAAATTTGCGCGAAGAACTTCGAGATCGCTTCGGCCCACTTCCGGCAGAGGCCACAGCCGTGCTGGAAAAAATCATGCTGAAGGTCTTGTGCAAGAAAATAGGCATCCAGCGCCTGGACTTACACCCCAAGAGAACGGTGTTCACCTTTTCCGAAAACACGCGTGTGCGAGCCGAGCAAATAACCCGCCTGATCCAACAAGACCCACAGCGCTTCAAGTTCAGGCCCGATTATGTGTTGGAGGCAAAGGCCTCGTGCGATGGCGCCACTGACGCCATAGACTTGACCAAAAAGGTATTGCAAGAACTACTGTGACGTGCTACCGACTTCCCGTCTAGAAAAAGCCCAAATTGGCGTCGGACAGGATGAATGCTTTTCAGTAACCGGCTGAAATGAAAAATCCCCATAAAGCGGCAATGGTCTCCTTGGTCCTCCTTCTTGTTTCAGGGTGTACGAACAAGAATAATGCCGGAACCGAAGGTCAAGCCATCATCCAGGTTGATGACCAGATCCTGACCCTGGCTGAATTCAACGAATTTTTTGAGCCCGTTTGGATGAGCTATCCCCATGAGCCGAACGGCTCCGAGCCGAGTTTGCACGAGGCTCGCCTCAGGTTCTTGTTGCAACTTCTTGAGGAGATGATCATCCTCAGGCGGGCGGAGGAGCTTGATTTACGTGTCTCCACCCAGGAACTCGAAAAGGCCGAAGGCCTTATCAAACGGGGTTATGGCGAAGGAAGCTTTAAGGCCATGTTTATGAAGCAGGCTGTCTCCCTGGAAACATGGGAGAAAAAGCTTAAGAGGCAGCTCCTTATTGAAAAAGTTACGCGCCAGGAACTTTTGAAGAACATCTCTGTTACCCCGGAAGAAATAACAGACTACTATGAACAGCACCGTGAAGAATGGGCTCACGCAAAACAGGTCCGCGTGCATCAAATCCTGCTGCCTGACAGGCAACAAGCCGACCGTGTCTTGAAGCGTCTCAAGAAAGGCGAAGGCTTTGTCACCCTGGCCCGCACCTATTCCACAGCGCCGGAGTCTGAACGAGATGGGGATATGGGGTACGTGGTACGCGGTCAGCTCCCGAAATGTCTTGAGGACCCCATATTCACTTTAAGCAAGGGCGCGCTGAGCCCTGTCATCAAAACACCTTACGGCTACCACATCTTCAAGGTCTCGGAAACAAAGGACGCCGGCAAGCCCGACATTGACGACTGGATCGAAAAGATAAAGGCACGCATCCGGCGGGACAAGCTGGAAGCGGCCTACGGCCCGTGGTTGGACAAGCTGCGGTCACGGTATAAGATCACGGTCAGCAAGGAAATGATCTGATGGAGAGACAATCGGTTGCGATGAAGGTTTTCGTTAAAGCACTGATCGCGCTTGGCTTGGTCTTGGGGGCTGTGGCGGGTCGCGGTGAAGTGGTTGACCGTATTGTGGCCATCGTCAATGACGACGCCATCACCCTTTCCGAACTGAACGAGACCATGGAGCCTTATGCCAGAAAAATCCGCGAGGCTTTCTACGAACCAGAACAAGAACGCAAGATGCTGTTCAAGGTACGGGAGGACATCTTGAACAAGATGATCGACCAGACATTGACAGATCAGGAAAGCCACAGGCTGGACATTTCAGTACTCGAAAGCGATGTGGACCAGAGACTGGAAAAGATCAAGCGCGAACGGTTTTTGACGGAAGAAGACTTACGGAAGGCCCTTGCGGCTGAAGGTTACACCCTGGAAGAATACCGCAAAAAGATGAAGGAGCAAATGCTTCGAATCAAGCTTATCAATGTGGAAGTCAAGTCTAAGATTGCCATTACAGAAGAAGAAATGCAGGCTGACTATGACAAGCACAAGGAAGAATATCAAGAGGCGAAGAAATATCACCTCCGGACCATACTAATCAAGGTTCCGGATCCGGCAACGGCCGAGCAGAAGGAAGACAGCCTAAAAAAGATCAAGGCCATTGCAGATGAATTGAAGGCCGGGGCCGCCTTTGACGAACTGGCAAGGCAGTTTTCTGACGACATCACGGCCAAAGAAGGTGGAGACCTGGGTCTGTTTTCTCTTGAGGAGCTCTCAAATCAATTCCGAGAAACGGTCCGCTGGATGAAGGACGGCGAGATCAGTCCGGTGTTGGAAACCCCGCAAGGGTATCAGATCCTGATGGTTCAGGAGATCCAGCACACACCCGGAAAAACATTCAAGGAAGCCAAGGCGGAAATTGAAGACAGGTTGTTTCGCAAGTTGGTGGATGAAAAGTACGCTAAATGGTTGCAGGGGCTTCGCGAACGGTCGTACATAAAGATCATCCAGTAATCTCCCGGCGAGTGGGTCACCCAAAAAGAACCGCTCATCTGGATGCATCCCTTGGATTTTTCCCTTAACGTTTCAAGAAAGGATAAGCCCATGACGGAACGCAGAAGAAATCCCAGGTACGAGGTCGTCTTGAAGATCCGCTATGAAACAGACGAGGCGTTTGGAGATACTGTGATTCAAAGCCTTAGCTCGGGCGGGCTTTATCTTTCCACCCAGACACCTTTTAATGTTGGCTCTGAATTTGCAATAATCATTGACTTGCCGCAAAAGGAAGAGTGGATTAAGGGCACATGTGAGGTCGTATGGGTCAACGAGATTGACACAGAGACTTATCCCAAGGGGATGGGGGTCCGATTCACCCGGATGGCACCGGAGTACACAAGTCGCCTTGAGGCCTATTTGGGCGACATGAACGTGGAAAAGAGCTGAGTCTTTCATAAGGCTCGAAAAATCAACACACGCACGTCGTGCGATGAGCACCAAACAAAGGTTTTCCTGTGGTCAACAAAGAAACCAGAATCCTGGTCGTTGATGACGATCGAGAGTTTGCCGACAGCCTGGCTGAACACATGTCGGGTTTAGGGCATTCGGTCAAGGTGGCATACGAGGGCCAAGAGGGCCTGGACAGGTTTCGCACAGGTGCCTTTCATTTGGTTCTCACCGATCTTCAGATGCCGGGCATGGACGGCATCGAGTTGCTCCATGAGATCAAGGGGCTGGACAATCGATGTGTGGTGGTGCTGATCACTGGTTTTGGCACCGTCGAATCAGCAGTTACGGCCATTAAAGAAGGCGCTTACGACTTTATTACAAAGCCGGTCAAGTTTGATCAACTCGACGTGGTCGTTAATCGCGCCCTGGAGAAACGCCATTTGGTCAAGCAACTCGACTTTTTCAGGGGACTGACCCTGGCGGTCCTGATTTCCGTACCCCTCTGGCTCATCCTGGGAATCATTCTGGCATCAAGAATCTTTTGAAGATTCTTCAACTCGCTTGCTCTCCGTTTCATGATGGAAGTCTGCCCATGAGGCAAGTCCTTTTTTCCAAAAGACGAACTTGGCACTCCAAGAGATGACCTTGACAAGGATACCCATTGATGCCGCAAGAAACTACGAGGGCGAGAGCGTCACCATCTGCGGATGGCTCACCCATAAACGCTCCAGCGGTCGCATACGATTCTTGGTCCTCAGGGATGGTACGGGCACCATACAGGCCACGCTGTTCAAAGGTGACACAAGCGCCCCGGCCTTCAGCCTATATTCCAGGCTGACCCAGGAATCCTCACTGGCCGTTAGCGGAGCTATTCGCAAAGAGGACCGGGCTCCGGGGGGTTATGAGATCCTGGTATCAAACCTTGACGTGTTTCATATCGCAGAAGCCTATCCCATTGCCCCAAAAGAGCACGGTGTCGGATTTTTGATGGATCACCGGCACCTTTGGCTTCGGTCCTCGCGACAGCGGGCCATCTTACGTGTCCGGCACGCCGTGGTTCATGCAGCCCGCAAGTTTTTTGATGACCGGGGGTTCACGCTCCTGGACGCCCCGATCCTGACGCCTTCATCCTGCGAAGGGACCACTACCCTTTTTGAAACAGATTACTTCCAGGACACCAAGGCCTTTTTGTCCCAGAGTGGACAGCTCTACATGGAAGCAGGGGCCATGGCCTTTGGCAAGGTCTATTGTTGTGGCCCCACCTTTCGGGCGGAGAAATCAAAGACCCGGCGACATCTTGCCGAGTTTTGGATGATTGAGCCTGAAGTGGCATTTGCTGATCTGGAGACCGTCATGGAGCTGGCCGAGGCCTTGGTCATGACTGTTATAGAAGACGTGCTCACAAGGCGTCAGCCGGAGCTTCACCTTATGGGACGCGATATGGCAAGGCTTGAACAGGTGAAGCCCCCTTTCCATGTCATCAGCTATGATGAGGCCTTGCAGATTTTGAAGGAAGCGGGAGAGTCGATCCCATCATGGGGTGAAGATTTTGGAGGAGGCCACGAAACGATCATTTCAAATCATTTTGATAAACCTGTCCTGATTCACCGGTATCCGGCGCAGACCAAGGCCTTTTACATGAAAAACGATCCCCATCGCCCGGAAGTCGCCCTGTGTGTAGACATGCTGGCCCCGGAGGGCTACGGCGAAATCATAGGAGGCGGCCAGCGTGAAGACGACGTGGAGAGCCTGAGGAAGAAGATTCGCAGGGCCGGCCTGCCTGCTGAAGACTTTCAGTGGTATTTGGAGCTCAGACGTTACGGAAGTGTTCCTCACGCCGGTTTTGGCCTCGGTATTGAGCGCCTGGTGGCGTGGATCTGTGGCCTTGACCACGTCAGGGAAACCATCCCCTTTCCGAGGCTGGTTGACCGGCTGTATCCGTAATTGACGGCTGCAACAGGAAATAATATAAAGGGGTTTGAGCTTCAGCTCTTGTTGGTAAGGTACTTTAAGCTTGACGGCTTCGTAAAAAGTGTTTTGCGAACGACACTGAGCATTTTGGGAGAAAGGCACTTCAGATGTTTAGCGTTAAAAAATGCTAACTGTTTGAGGGCGTTAGCCCGAGTTTTAGCATTTTAGCTGAACATCTTAAGGGCCCCCAAAATGTTCACGGAGTGAGTAAAATCGACTTTTTCCGAAGCCGGCAAACTTGAGGCATTGATGGTGCCTTACAAAAAGACAGATAATAGGTAGATAATGCCCGTTGATCGTTCCAGAATTCTCTTAGACACCGCGAAGCGACTCCTCAGGCGAGGCGCCACGACTCACCTTCACAAGATCGTCAACAAGACCCACGCCGCAGACCTGGCCGCCGTTTTCCGATTTCTGACACTGCGCGAGCAAGAAGCCCTTTTTGACCTGTTGGATACACTGGAACAAAAGGCCCTCTTCTTCAGTGAGTTGGAGGAGGAAATACTCCTGAAACTCATCGAAGATATGCCGGCCGAAAAGATCGCAGAAATCCTGGAACAGATGCCCACGGATGACGTGGCCGATTTGCTCGGAAAACTTTCTGACGAGCGCGCCAAGGCCCTCCTTGATCTCATGACCAAGGAAGGCTCTGAAGAGGTGGAAGGCCTGCTGGGTTACGATGCGGAAACCGCCGGCGGCATCATGCTCCCGGACTTCATTGCCCTGAAGGAAGAAACCACGGCAAAAGAGGCCATCGAGGCGTTGCAGAAAGATTATGTTGATGTGGAGATGCCCTTTTATCTCTATGTCGTCGACGATCACGAGAAACTGGCGGGCGTTATCTCCCTGCGGCAACTGGTTGTGGTCCCGCCTGAAACAAAGCTGAAATCGATGATGGCCACCGATGTTGTGAGTGTGCAGACCGACACGGACCAGGAAGAAGCCGCTAAGATAGTCGCCCGTTATAATATCCTCGCGGTGCCTGTCGTTAATGAGAACAACACACTCGTGGGGATCATCACCGTGGATGACGTCGTTGATATCATCCGCGAGGAGGCCACAGAGGATATCCTGAAAATGGCGGGTATCGGCGGCGGAGAGTATGTTGAAACGCAGTCTGTCATGATGAGCGTCAGGAAACGTGCGCCGTGGCTTTTTGCGAGTTGGGTCGGGGGCATTCTGGCCTGCTACGTGGTTGGCCATTTTCAGCAAAGCCTTAACAAGCTGGTCTACTTGGCCGCCTTTATGCCGATTATCATGGGCATGGGAGGAAACGTGGGCACACAGACCTCCTCCAGCGTGGTGCGAGGGCTTGCCACTGGTCGGATAGACGTCAAGGAAATATGGCATGTCGTGCTTAAGGAGCTCACTGTGGGATTCTCCCTCGGTTTTTTTTACGGCTTGTTACTGTCATTGTTTGCCCAGTTTCGATACGGATACGGACAATGGCAACTTGGCCTGGTCGTGGGATTTGCCATGATCTGTTCCATGACGCTGGCCGCTACTGTGGCTTCGTGCCTGCCGTTGATCTTCCACCGATTTCATGTCGATCCGGCTGTTGCTACCGGGCCCTTTGTCACGACTTCGACGGACATCCTGAGTGTGTTCTTTTACTTTCAGATAGCGACCATATTACTCCACCTATAGCCCCCATGCAGCATCTGTCTTCCCCTGCCATTGTGCTCCGCGCCATCGAGCATGGCGATCATGACAAGATCATCACCTTCTTCACCCTGAAGCGGGGCAAAATCTCCCTCATAGCCAAGGGCGCCAAAAAGAGCATCAGACGCTTTGCCGGGATCTTGGAACTCTTTTCCGTCTTGAATCTGGTCTGGACCCATGGTCGGGGCCGGGGGTTGCCCATACTGCAGGAGGCCTCGATAGCGCATGCTCTTGAGCGCATTCGAACCAGTATCACCAAGACAGCCTATGCCAGTTACTGGTGCGAGTTGGTCTATAACTGGATGGAGCAAGGGCAAGCGCAGCCTTCCGTGTACAGGCTCCTTGCGCATACATTGGGGGAGCTCAACGCCGGAGATCTATGCGATGAGACGCTTCACATCACGTTTCAGCTTCGCTTCATGGTCATCAACGGCTTCAGACCCAGCCTGGAGCATTGCAGCATCTGCCGCACGCCCCTCGATCAGTTTGAAAGCCCCTCTGCTGCCTTCGATGTGAGACGGGGAGGCGTGATTTGCCCACAATGCCGCCCTCCAAAACCAGGCCTTCTCTATCTTTCCAAGGGAACGATCATGCTTCTCCGCTGGGTCTTGAACGCCCCCCTAGAAAAACTTCATCGACTCAGGTTCTCCGGACAGGCGACCCGGGAGAGTCTTACCATGCTTGAAGCCTTTGTGCCTTACCATCTGGGAAAGGAGACAAAGAGCCTAAGATTCCTGAAGCAATGCAGTGCTACCTTGGCCCATTGATCCTTTACAAATGAAGGGTTTCATTGTATCCATGGCGCAAAATCGACCCGGAGTATCATTCTTGCCTTACCGATAAGTCGGGCTGTTACGACCTGGAGAGAACAACATGATGACCTTCCAGAAACTCATCCAGACCCTTGAGAATTTCTGGGCGCGACACGACTGCATCTTACAGCAGCCTTACGACATCGAAGTCGGGGCCGGCACCTTTCATCCAGACACCCTTTTGAGAGTCCTCGGCCCTGAACCGTGGCGGGCGGCCTACGTGGAGCCTTCTCGCCGACCCACGGACGGCCGTTACGGCGAGAATCCCAACCGGCTTCAACACTACTACCAGTATCAGGTTATCCTCAAGCCGTCGCCCCTCAAAGTCCAAGACATGTACCTGAAAAGCCTGAAGGCCCTTGGGCTCGACCCCCTGGCCCATGACATCCGCTTTGTGGAGGACGATTGGGAATCGCCGACGCTTGGCGCATCAGGCCTTGGGTGGGAAGTGTGGCTCGATGGCATGGAGATCACCCAATTTACGTATTTTCAACAGGCGGCAAGCATTGAGCTCGATCCCGTCTCGGTTGAGATCACATACGGCCTGGAAAGAATTGCCATGTATCTTCAGACCGTGGACAACGTGTTCAACCTGAAATGGAACAACACTATCAGCTACGGAGCTTTATGCCATCAGGCCGAAGTGGAACATTCCGCCTACAACTTCGAACACGCCGACGTGGAGATGCTGCTTGCCCTGTTCGATATGTATGAGGCCGAGTGCCGCCGGATCGTTGCCCAGTCCCTGGTACTGCCCGCCTATGAATACTGCCTGAAGTGTTCCCATACCTTTAACCTCCTGGATGCCCGTGGCGCCATCAGCGTGACCGAAAGGACCGGCTATATTGCTCGTGTGAGGAACATGGCCCGCGCTTGCGGTGAGGCCTACCTGGAACAGCGCGAGGCCATGGCGTTCCCTTTGCTCAATGCATCGCCAATGAAGCGTTGACCTTCTATTTCCTGCGAGCCTTGATGCTTTTCAGATAACGAATAACAACTCGGGAGACCATGAAGACATTACTTGTTGAAATCGTCACAGAGGAAATCCCCGCGGGATACATCGTGCCGGCCCTGGAGGCCATGGCGTCTCTTATGGACCAGAAGCTTTCCCAGGCCCGCATCGAACATGGGCCCACGGAGACCCTTGGAACACCCAGGCGTCTGGCCCTTGTGGTTCGGGATGTGTCTGAAAGGCAGGCGTCCATCACCAAAGAGGTTTTGGGGCCCCCTAAAGCCGTGGCCTTTGATGCCGAGGGGCGTCCTACAAAGGCGGCCGAAGGCTTTGCAAAGAGTCAGGATGTTTCGGTGGACCGACTCACCACAAAGACCACGCCCAAGGGCGATTATATGTGTGTCACCAGGGTCGAACGGGAACTCGCGTCTCGGAGACTCCTTCAAACCATTATCCCGGAAGTCATCACTGCAATTCCCTTTCCCAAGTCCATGCGGTGGGCGGATCTTGGTCTGATTTTTGTCCGGCCCATTCACGCCATCCTCGCCCTTCTCGGAGAGCAGATCATCTCTTTCAAGCTGGAGAACATCAGGAGTGGACGACGAACCCTTGGGCATCGCTTCATGCATCCGCAATCAATGCCCATCAAGGACGCTTCCGAATACGTCTCTGCACTCCGGTCGGCCTTTGTGCTGACGAATATCGGCGAACGCAAAGAGATGATAGAGAGGCAAATCGCGGAAGCAGCCAACCATTTGGGCGGTCAAATCCTTTCGGACGATGATTTGCTCGACACCGTGACCCATTTGGTAGAGTACGTTGCCGTCTCAGCAGGGACCTTTGACGAGGGCTTTCTCAAGCTCCCCGGGGAGGTCCTCATCACTGCCATGCGGGAGCACCAAAAATACTTCGCCGTGGTCAACTCAGACGATCAATTGTTGCCCTGTTTTGTCGCCGTCAACAACACAGCTGCTGACGATATGGCTGTGGTCACTTCCGGGCACGAGCGGGTACTGAGAGCCAGACTTGAAGATGCACGCTTTTTCTTTGAAACGGATCTGAAGGCCCCTCCTGAAAAGATGGCGGACAGGCTCAGGGGCGTGCTATTCCAAGCGAAACTGGGATCTGTGTTTGAGAAGGTACGCCGCGTCCAAGCGTTGGCCGAGCACCTGGCGGACTTGACGGTTCCTGAGATGAAGGCCACGGTATCCCGGGCAGCGTGGCTGTGCAAATCGGACCTGACCAGTCAGATGGTCAATGAGTTTCCGAAACTCCAGGGGGTAATGGGACGTATTTATGCGATCCGCTCCGGGGAAACCGAGGCAGTGGCCAAGGCTATTGAGGAGCACTATCTGCCGGCCCACGCCGGCGGTCCGCTGCCCGACACGGATGCCGGTGCGCTCCTGAGCATGGCGGACAAGCTGGATACCATCTGCGGTTGCTTTGGTATTGGTCTCATCCCGACCGGCACCACGGATCCCTATGCCCTGAGACGACAGGCCGTCGGCATTATCCAGATCATCTTGGCAAAGGCTCTCGCGGTTTCCCTGAAAGGGCTCATTCGCCAAAGTCTTCGTCTTTTGGACGGTAAGATATCCGAAGACCCGACACGGACGGCCCGGAACGTCCTCCTCTTCTTTCAACATCGCATAGAACATTTGTTGGCTGAACAGGGATTTGCCAAGGATCTGATTGCCGCAGTGGTAAGCACGTCCATAGATAACATCCCGGCAGTCCTGAAACGAACAAGAGCCTTGGAAGGCCTGAAGGCCGCGCCGGATTTTGAGCCCTTAGCCACGGCCTTTAAACGTGTGGTGAACATCATAAGAAAAGCCAGGCAACAGGACGACATGCCGAGAAACAGGCGCCGGGCTGACACGGACCCCGCCCTGTTTGCCGAACCATGCGAGCAGCGCCTCTATGAGGCCTTTCAAAAAGTGAAGCAGGACATTGCTGAAGACCTAGAGGGAGGGACTTTTGATCGTGCCCTGCTGACGATCTCGACCCTGAAAGGCCCCGTGGATAGCTTTTTCGACGGGGTCATGGTCTTGAGCGATGACCAGCGCCTAAAACAAAACCGCCTGAATCTCCTCGCCGAGATTGCCGATCTTTTTGGCATCTTTGCGGACTTTTCCAAGATCTCCACCTGATCGGTTCACGATCCTCTTAGGGCTCGTGCAAAAATGAATTCGCAGAATTGGTGCTCAGATTTGGCCGATCCGATTGAGCAAAACCGGAGGAATAGCGGGCTATTTCGAGGAGTTTGCGAATGAGGCATCGGTCAAAGATGGGCTGAAGCTGAGATGCCAAAATGTGAAGTTGTTTTTGCGCGAGCCCTTAGCGAGGCCAGCCACAGACCTGCTATGGTCTTGGCATCGCAAATCTCACCCCGGACTGCCATTGCCAGGGCCTTGTCCAAGGCTGTGGGTTGAAGTTCCAGGACCTCGTCATCCTCAAGCTTCTGCTCGGCCGACCTCAATCCGGTGGCGAGAAAAATGTGAATATGCTCATCCGTATATCCGGGGGCGGGCAAGATTTCAGTGAGCTTCTCAAGCCTTGTAGCTTCATAACCGGTTTCTTCCACCAATTCTCGTCTGGCACACGCTACGGGGGCTTCGTCCGGTTCCAAGGTTCCGGCGGGAATCTCCCACACATATTCGCCCACCGCGTGGCGGTATTGCTTGATCAAGACAACTCTGCCGTCATCGAGAATAGGCACCATGGCAGCAGCACCGGGGTGACGCACGATCTCCCGGTGTTTGACCGCCCCGTTTGGTAAAGTCACTTTTTCAAGAACCACATCGAATATCTTTCCGTTGTACAGGCTCGTTTTCTTGTGCACCTTCACAAACATGAAATCCTCCTTTGGCCGTAACTCTTTCGCATAATTAGTACCTATCCACGAACGCGGGCCACCCGAGCCAACATAGCTCGGTTGAGCACTACCAGGTGTTCATTCAGAAATGGTAGATTTTGGTCCGAGGCAAGGCCGCACAAGGGTTTTCGCCGCAGGCGCAGCAGCGCTACGTCGAGGACGGCCTTTTCACAAGCTGCAGGCGCAACTCGCGGAGAACGCCGCATCGGGCCCAAAGATGCCATTTATGGATGGACACTAACGTTATCACAGCATGGGGGAAGGCTGCAATCCCAGCCCGTCCAGGTTCACCAATATCCTTTCCTTTCTTGATCGGGCGTGGTAATTCTTCTACCGATTAGGCGATGCAAAGGGTTCGAGGGGTCGAATGCCTTTCTTTCTAACGATTTCACACCTGCTGATTTGCGATGTCAGGCCGCATCCTTCATTAGAAAAACTTGTTGTTATTTCGTAAATTTCTACACATGGCTGACAGGACATTTGCCAGACCTTTAATTGTTTATAATTCTTAAGGATTTTGCTTGAATCCTTATAATGCTACCAACTCTTGGAGAAAAACCAACTTTATATATAGAGAAAGGACATCGCATGGGCATCATCTTGGAACCTATAGGTTTTGTGCGGACAGCGGCTAAAAAGGTCCCCAGGCATTGGAGTGTATCAAATGTGGAAGGGACATTAGTCATTGATGAAAAATACTTGCAAGGACTCAAAGATGTCCGTGCAGGGCAACGCATCGTTGTGATTTTCCACTTCCATCGAAGCCCGAAGTTTACCTCAACTTTTCTCACCCAGACACCGCCGCACCGTCGGCACAACATGGGCGTTTTCAGCATCTGCTCGCCGATCCGGCCCAACTCCGTCGGCATGTCGGTCTTAGAGGTCCTGGGCATCGAAAGGAACCGCATCTCCGTGAAAGGACTGGATATGGAGGACGGCACGCCGATCCTGGATATCAAGCCCCATGTTGAAGACAAACACAGTTGTCCCAGCTTTGAAGGCCGGCGCCGCTCCACCACGCCCTGACTCAACATGTGGACTGGTGCCGGTCTATCACTGCTTTTTTCCGATGAACGAAAAGTGATGGACTCGTAAAAAGTCGATTTTACTCACTCCGTGAACATTTTGGGGGCTCTTAAGATGTTTAGCTAAAACGCTAAAACTCGGGCTAACGCCCTCAAACAGTTAGCATTTTTTAACGCTAAACATCTGAAGTGCCTTTCTCCCAAAATGCTCAATGTCGTTCGCAAAATACTATTTACGAATCTATCAAAAGTGTCATGAAAAATTTCAGGCGATCCTATTACAATACATTTTCTCGGTTCTACGACAAATTCGTTGCCCTTCATTCGGCGGATGCCCAGGGAGCCTTGAGGCGATTCTTTTCACACAAGGTGCCGGTGATGGAAGGCGACTTTGTCCTGGACATATGTACGGGCACGGGATCCTTGCTACTGTACCTCTGGGAAAAGACAGGCGTTGATGGACTGGTAGTTGGCGCGGATTTTTCTACGGGCATGTTGAAAGTCGGTCAGGCGAAAACCGAAACGCTTGAAAACGTCTGTGTGCTGGCCTCTGATGTGGCCTACCTTCCTTTTAACGCAAGCGTATTTGACGCCGTAACGTGCACCCATGCCTTCTATGAACTAAAGGGGGAGGTTCAAGATCGGGGGCTGAGGGAAATCGTTCGGGTCCTCAAGCCAGGAAAGCCTTTTCTCATGATGGAGCATGATGTGCCAAAGCGTCCCTTGATAAAGGCTCTGTTCTACGTTCGTCTCTTTTCCATGGGTGCCAAGAGAGCCATCTACATCTTGAGACATGAAAGAAGGATTTTGGAGAAGTATTTTGAGCGTGTCGAAAAGATAACAACGCCAACCGGTAGATCAAAAATCATGATATGTTCTAAGACGTTAGCGCCATGAAATTCCAAGATGATACATAACAGCTTCGGGTAGCAGCACGAACTGAATTTCTGCCAACACCCTCTACCGGGAAACCGAGATAAGCAAGAGACAGGAGGCGAATCATGCAATGGGTCAATGCTCTCGTACTGATAGGGCTGCTTGTTTTCGTGTGGCAGCAGAAAAAACGGCTAAAGCGTCTGGAAGAAAACCTGCCTCTGCGGAAAGGTAAGTTGCCGTCACAGGTCGACATCTCGCCTTTACACAAAGACATGCTGGCTTCATACAGGGCGCTGCTGGCCTCGGAGAAGGAGATATTGGCTTCGCACAAAAAGATACTGGACAGTCTCATGGCCTATCGTGACATTCCCACTCCACGAGAATCCACGGGCGAGGAAATGGTTGCAGACGGAACGGTTCAACTGAAGCAGCGCAAAGACATGGCAGAAGAAAAATTCAGGTTTGAGAAGGAAGTACAAGAAAAAACAAAAACCGTCGACTGGTACGAGAAGGAATTTTCCATTGCATTGGATGCCCTCCTCGAACTTTTTCTTCACGTTGCACCGGGTGTGCGGGAGGCAATCATAGGCAAGATGCCTAGCAGCGTTATCAAAAAGGGATTCCAAAGGCTGTCAGAGAAGAATCCCAATGGTTCCGTCAAAAGTCACTGAACCCCAACGTTGCAAAAGTCGAAGATGCTGCAGATCCAAGGCGTTGAAGGTGAAGCTGTAGTCATTTACCGCGAACTCTCAACAACGTCCCGACTCGTCGGGATATCATCGGTTTTCCCCAAGGGTAAGCAGACAGGCGCGAGAAAACGTCATTGGTGATCCCCGGGACGAATCCTTCCTGCAATACGCCAGCCTCTGCGGTTTCTTACGAAAAAGACGGTTTCCATGTAATGGCCTTCGGCAAACTGAGCGGCTACACAATCGTCAAGGAGATAGATTTGATCCAAGTGCCAGCGAGTCCCGGCATGGGGCCTGGTCTCCACAAGTTTGTCTGATGGGGTCTGGACCAGAAAAGAAAAAAGGGCCTTAAGGGTCTCAGGCACTTCTTCTCCAGACGGAGCAGGGGACACAGCGATGCGGGCCATGGCTTGTTCTACAGCCTCTTCGTCGACCTGAATATCACTTAACGTTATTTGAAGAGCCGGTTTCCTAAAGTGCGCTTCGCTACAGCCCGAGGCCAGCCAAAGAAGGCCTAATAAAACCAATCCCTTCATGGGTATTCCTTTTGCCCCGTTCATCTGCCGCCAGGAAAAAGCATCACCCCTCCGCCCACCAGCAAAATGAAAAGCGCACGCGGCCGATCTCGGTGCAATAGGGGCATTGGCACTGAATGCGCAACGGCGGGTGTCTCACAATAGCGGCCGCCCCCGTTTCGTCATTCCTTTTCGATCCCTTCAAGAAATTCGCGCGCCCTCGTGTTGGACGGGTGGATTTCCAGGATCCTGTGGAGTAGTTCTCTGGCTCTTTGCAGTTCACCCCTGTCGGCGCAGAGCATACTCAAGTATAATAGCGCATCCAGGTGCCCGGGATCTATTTCCAGGGTCTTCAAGAACTCCTCTTCGGCCAAATCGTCGGCAGAGCTTCCCTGATAGGCCATGGCCAATCCGAAGTGGTCATCAGCACTATCAGGATCGATACCCACGGCGTTTTTAAAGGCACCGATGGACTTTTCCCATTCACTGAGTTCACCGTAGGCCATGCCCAAGTTAAAGAAAACACGCTCTTTTCTATAGCCGAAGGCAACGGCCTTTTCATAACAGGAGACTTCCCTCAAATGGTCTCCTGTTTGGCCGTAAGCATATCCAAGATGGTACAAGGCAAGTGCGTTGTCAGGGTTGTTTTCCAGGAATCGTTGATGAAGACAAATGCCGGCGTCATAGTCCTGCCGTTGCATGGCCTCGTCTGCCGCCTCATCACAAATCCATGCCCTTTCAATGTCAGGCCTTTTTCCGTGAAAACCTCTCGAACAGCCGGCGAGCAGGCAATGGCCCACCAAGCAAAATGCCAGACCGGACCAGCACATCAACCGAAATATACACTGACTGGACCCACTCATGCTATGTCACCTCGATCGAGCAAGAACGCTCAATTAACAGTAAAGGTGCTTCTCCCGATTAGTTGATGCAACGGGTTCGAGGGGTCCAGGATGCAAGGGGTCGAGTGCTTTTCTCTCTAACGATTTTACACCTGCTTATTGACGATGTCAGGCCGTATCCTTCATTAGGAAAACCTACTGTTATTTTGTAAATTTCTACACATGGCTGATAGGACATTTCCCAAACCTTTAATTGTTTATAATTCTTAAGGATTTTACTCGAACCCTTGAATCCTTGAACCCTTATGATTCTACCAGCTCTTTTGGAGATGATCCACAACAGATAATCATACCATATCACCCTTACAATGGGCACGTAAACGTGTGTCAATGAAGAAGCGAATTAATCAGAAGTTCCAACCGCCTCTGGCCTACCGCCGGCCCGCCAAAAAATACAGTATTTCTTGCCTTAAAATACAGGATTCACCCTATTTACTTAGGTGCCAACTGCATTATGATGATGGCAGGCGCCGAAGTGTAAAACCTTCTTTGGCCTTTTGGTTGGACCGTGGAAATGGTGATCTTCAATAAGGAGGTGTGAATATGGAAAATAAGATTGAATGGGAAACGAACCTTCGCGCGGCCATTGCTAGAGCCCAAGACGATGATAGGCCGGTGCTCCTTGACTTCCACAATCCCAATTGAATCGGCTGTAAGCAGATGGATGCGGTTACGTATCCAAACCTTGATGTGATCCGGTTCATCCAAGGTCATGTGGTACCGGTGCGATTGCCTTTCGACGCAAAGCCTGAGGCAAACGATTTTAAAGTGAAGTGGACGCCCACCCTGATCATCTTGGACCACGACGGCGGAGAACACCACCGAATCACGGGCTTCCTGGCACCGGAAGAGCTGCTCCCGATGATATTATTGGGCATTGGAAAGGCCCATTTTGAACGGGAAGCATTCACGGAAGCCATCAGGAGCTTGGACGCCCTGCTGAAGGATTATCCTAAAAGCGACTCGGCGCCGCAGGCGATCTATTATCGAGCCGTGAGCCAGTACAAAAGCACGCACAGCGCTGAGCCTCTGAAGGAGGCCTATCAAAAACTCCACGCTGAGTACCCGTCGAGCGAATGGACCAAGAGAGCAGCGCCCTACAGGCTGCTGTAACGACAGACTGATCAGCTTGCACATGTGTGGTGTGGTGTGCTGGGTGTGATGTGAAAAGGCGTCGTCGAAGGAGTCGCGACCGATCAGCCCTTTGGAGCCAATCTACAAGAAAGAAACAGAAGACATCATCGGTCGTATGCAGTGCCCCAAGGATTTTAGGTGTTACAAGTCTGGATTCGAGGCACTTTGCAGGGTGAAGGGGTTTGCCATTGAACTATTTCTGGAATGCTTGGAAGAAACGCCTCAAACGTGTATATTTCCCTTGTTCATCGGACGGTTATATTTGTGCCAATGTCCTCTTCGGGCGCATATCGTCAAGAAATTGAAGAGGTGATCCTCAGGAGGACTTTGCGTGGAGAAAAAGATCCTGCTGGCCCTTGATGACTCCGTCTACTCAAGACATGCAATCCACTACGCCGTTAAGATGTCATCGGTGATAGGAGACCTCACTTACACGCTTCTTCATGTACAGCCGACCATTTCACAGTTCCTTCTGGATGAGGCCAGAACCGACTTTGAAGCCAAAGTTGAGCTGAAAAAAGCTGTCAGAAAAAACGCCGAGCACGCCAAGGCTGTTCTGGAAAAGTGCAAGTCCCAAATGGTCAGGGCAGGGATTGCCGAGAAGTCCATCGAGGTCGCTACTCAGCCAAAGTTGTTGGGACTGGCCAGGGACATTCTGCAACACGCCCAGCAAGGCCTTTATGACGCCATTGTCGTGGGACGAAGGGGCTTTTCGCGAATCCAGCAGATCTTTATGGACAGCGTCACTGCGAAACTGGTGGAACGTTCAACGTTGATCCCGGTGTGGGTGTTACACGGCCATGTCACATCTGCCAAGATTATGGCGGCCGTCGACGGTTCTGAGAGCTCACTACGCGCTGTGGATCACCTGAGCTTCATGGTCGAGGAAAATCCGAAGATCAAAGTGACGCTATTTCACGTGATTCCGAAGGTGGGGAGCCACTGTGCGATTCGTTTTGACGAGGAAGCCAATGGCGTTGAGGAAATGATGACACAGGGCGACAGACGATGTGTAGAACACTTCTACGCTCATGCCTGCAAAAAATTTACAGAGGCCGGGATCCAGGAAAATCAGATTGAGATCAAGGTGACCAAGCGCACTATGAATGTGGGCAAGGCAATCGTTGATGAGGCCACAAATGGAAACTACGGCACGGTGGTTATTGGAAGGCGAGGCGTCAGTCGGGCGTTCTTCATGGGAAGTGTGTCCAGATACGTGCTCGACAGGATCTCGAACCGAGCCCTGTGGCTGGTTTCCTGATTCGAGACGAAAGAGTGATCACCTGACACAATTTCAAGACATTAGGCGGTGAAGACAACCGGCGCGTGTCGTAGCGATATAGGAAATGATCCGGCCGGGCACGGGAATGAGACCAGGCGAGAGGGGAAAACAACGCCGATTACAGTTTCAATAAGATTGGGCTGTGAAACTGAGCAGGAGATTTACCGAAGCCGAGGTCGCGGCAGGCTGACCTTGACTCAATATGAAACATGGCAACAACCGTTTATTGTCCCTGACAAAGGATACAACAGAATAAATCTCACCTGTCCCATATGTCATCATCCCTTTGGCGTGAAAGTCTTTAGTAAGTCAAAGGCCCGTCTTAGAAAGCTTTGTGTTGCCTCTTGTTTTCTTATAATCGCCGCGTGTGCGATCTTGCTCGGAGTCCTTGCCCACGGCGAAAAGGGCTTCATGGGTTACAGCCTGGCGGTGCCTTTCATCTGCTTCACCGTGTGGCAGCTCTCAGATGTTATTCGCGGAAGGCTTGATGCCAGCGATGTCGTCTTTCATGTGCGAGGCAAGGTGCACAAGGTATTTGATGGCGGAAAAGAGTTTAGAAAGGCGATTGAAGCTCCCTGTAGCAAGCTACAGGGAATCTTCGACCGTAAGGAACGCTGACTTTTTTGGATGCGCTCGCTAACCCCGCAGCAAGCTACGGGGAATGCGCTCGCTTTTACGGTTCATCGGCACTGGGCAGAATCCTCTGCCGGTGGTATTGGCACAATTCCTGCTGAAACCTCTCCGGTGTTGATGGATGACGTCAAAACGGCTATCAGCTTTTCAAGTAGAACCCAGGCAGTGCATCATATGTTGCTTACCGACAGCGCCATATCGCCCGAAAAACGCGGGCCGATAGGCTTTCAAATAGGCTTGTCCACGTTCGGCATATTGGCGTTGGAACTGGCGCTCATCCGGTGGACTTCCAGTCAGATTAGAGTCTTTGCCTATTTCAACAATCTCGTCTTAATCTGTTCTTTTTTGGGTATGGGGCTTGGAGTAGCCCTGGGAGCCAGGCACCGAGGCTTGGTCCACTGTACACTGCCAGCACTATTCGTCCTATCGATACCGCTAGCCTTCTCACAAAGTCTTCACTTCATGCACATGCCTTTTCCTGATCAAACAGTTGCCTTATGGGGTGGTGAGGCCTTTTCTGGCGCAATGGTGCAATACATCTCAAACCTACTGGTTTTCATATTGCTTTTTTCCCTGGTGATCATTGTTTTCCTGTTCGCAGGCTCTCCTGTTGGTTTCCTCTTTTCGAAGCTTCCCATACTACGAGCATATTCCTGTGACCTCTTTGGGTCGTTACTTGGCATCGTCGTTTTTGTAATGGCAACATTTCTTAACGCAGGCCCTCCCGTATGGTTATGCATCGGTTGCCTCCCCTTTGTCTGGCTTTCCCGCAAACCGCTTTCCCTGCTGGCTTTTGCAGGTATCCTGGTTTTGGCTTGGTGCTCCGTAGATGGTGCGGTCTATTCCTCCTACAACAGAATCGATGTGCGCGCCTGTCGGAGCGGTTTGAGACTCGATGTGAATCGCGATTTCCACCAATTCATCTATGATTTTTCAGACCGAACCATGACAAATGGAACGGTCTCCACGGAAGCGTTGAAGAGACTCGGTTTTCTTCGAGATGTGTATGATCTCCCATTTCAAGTAAATAACGCCCGACACAGCGCTCTGATCGTCGGAGCAGGAACCGGTAATGATGTTCAAGCCGCGCTTCGCAACGATTATCGCCAAGTCTATTCAGTAGACATTGACGGAAAGATCATCGAACTGGGCAAGCGCCTCCATCCTGAAAAGCCGTATGAGGACCCTAGAGTCATAACTGTAGTCAATGATGCAAGGGCCTTTTTTGAACAGTATCACGGCAAGCCGTTCGACGTCATCTGTTATGGCCTGCTTGATTCTCATGCTATGTTCTCGTCAATGTCTTCTCTTAGGCTCGACAATTACGTCTATTCAGAGGAAGGAATTCGATCGGCCTGGAGGCACGTGTCGGAGCGGGGACATCTGAGTATCAGCTTCAGCGTTTATGCTGGACAGTGGATTGCCGACAGGCTCTATTGGACGATTGCCAAGGCGACGGGCACGCCTCCGATTGCCATCTATCATGGTATGAATTTTGGTGCCACTTACCTGGTTGCACCAGACATGAATCATCTTCGTGACGATCGTCTGGCGAAATATCCCAGGATATATCCATCTTCAGGTGAAACTTCCGTCAGAACCGTCAGCGACGATTGGCCCTTTCTCTATGTGCGCCCGGGATTATTCCCATGGGGTTATGTTACAGTCCTCGCCACCCTTCTCATCATAGCCTTCGTCTCGACGCCCCTGGCATTTGGTCGAAAAACAATTACATCCGATTTTGATTCGGTATTGTTCTTTATGGGAGCAGGTTTTTTGCTCATCGAAACACGGGGAGTGACGAGTTTGTCTTTGTTGTTTGGGTCCACGTGGATCGTTAATTCCGCTATCTTCACCGGTATCCTGGCCATGATTTTGCTGGCGAATCTGTTGGTTGAACGCTTCAGGTTGAAGCGTCCCTTGCCTTGGTTTTTCCTGCTCTTGCTTTGCATTGTTCCACTCTGGGCATCGGACAATGCAATTTTAAATCATTATCCCCTGCTGATCAGGGGTCTTTTGGGCGGATTCATCAATGCGTTGCCTATTGGGGTTGCCGGCATTATCGTGTCTATTCTTCTTTCGCGCTCTGCCAATCCGACGGCTTCGCTCGGCTCAAACTTGCTCGGATCGGTTCTGGGTGGTTGCCTAGAGTATCTTTCAATGCTTCTGGGATTGAAGGCCCTCGCCCTGCTCGCTTCGCTTTTTTATCTCTTGGCATCATTCTTCCTTTCCCGTCGGTCTGGTCAATATTATAACAAGGCTGCGCTTATGCCTTCGATGCCGGCGGACAGACCGATTTGATCACCAGCCAACATGATGGGGGCAGGGGAAAACCGAACGTGCCTCAGGCCCTCCACCCTGAAGGACGGGGCTTGCGGCCAGCAACCGGTCCATCCTCGTGACGGGGCGGCCTTGTAACCTGTAATCTGGCAGAATAGTTTCGGCATAATAGTTGCATTTTGCACAGACCTGCAAAAGCAATACTTGCTCGAATACAGGAGCTGGCACGTTGGACAAGACGGACACCACACGACAGGACTGCACTTTGAAACACCGGACCTTGCAACTCTTCCAGCTCTTTTTGCTCGTTTTTGCCTTCTATCTCCCAGTACAAGACAGTAACAATCAACACTTACTCCTATCCTTGGCCTGCCTGGTCACCGTCTTCATCGTTGAGAAACTCAGAACCACCTTCACAGAGGCCAGGAACAAGGAAAACGACCAATCCAAAGGTAGGAGCACGAAAGCTGGGACAGAAACCACGCTCCAAGCGCTCGACTGGCTATTGACAAGCAAGAATGTGTTGCTTCTCACCGACGCCGCACAGTGCCTTTTGCAGGATCTTGGTGTGGTCGTCTCGCCGTGTCCCGATCACCCCGCCATTGAGCGGCTGGCCAGAATACCGGGTGCGGAGGTTACTTGGGGTCTGAAAATAGTGAACAATGTGACGGATCTGAACGACACCTGGGACAAGTGGGACGAACTTGCCGGTTTTGACCTGGATAAAGGGGGAAAACGTCGTTTGCTGATCATCGGCAGCAACGGGATCAAGGCAAAAGGAGATCGCCGGCAAAGATACAGAAACTTCTCAGTCAATGTCCAGAAACTGCTCTCCACCAGGCACGTGGTAGCCATGACCACGCTTACCTTCTGTAAAATCTACATGCTGTGTAAAAAGAAGAAAGCGGACATCAAGACAATCTTCGATCCCATCCAACACCATCCTGGCGGCGTTTTTCAACTGGAGCGCTTTGCCAAGTAATCTATTTTCCAGATTGTTTCCCTGGTAAACCATGTCAGCATATCTGTTCAACAAAACTTGGCCACAGAATCTGATGGAATGCAGGGTGTCCATTACGAATGTATTATGGAACCGTCTGGTTTGTAATCATAAGCCCTGACAAATCACATCCATCATGGTCAACCTTGCCCTATGATGTTTTTATTGACACGTCGGCCTATGCACACTAGAGTGACATCATTCGGTCCGAGGGTCGCCTTGCCACGAAGCCTGGGTCATGTGAAGGAGCCGGATCGAGCACGGAAACCAGGAACCAGGGTCCGTATTTTGGAACCCACTTCAATCTCGCCTTTTGCCTTGGCGATGCGATTCTTGTGGCCGCTTCCAAAGTAACGCCTGAAACGCTGTACGAAACAACGACGAAGGAGGAAAAATGCGCCATGGCAGAAGGCATTGTGAAGTGGTTTAGTGATCAAAAGGGATATGGTTTTATTGAGCGTGACGGCGATAAGGATGTCTTTGTTCATCACTCGGCTATCAGCGGCTCTGGATTCAAGAGCCTGGCTGAAGGCGACCGGGTGACTTTTGACGTAGAGCAGGGCGACAAGGGGCCTACAGCCAAGAATGTCGTCAAGGTGTAGATCACGGCTGTTTGAACATCAAAGGCATCTCGTCGAGCTCAGCCAGTTTCCATCCATAAGCGGCCTTTTTTCCTCTGAGCGGCGTTCTCCACGGGATTAGCGCCTGCGGCTTGAAAACAGTATGCCTCGGCGAAAACCCTTGTACAGCCTTGCTCAGAGCAGAAAATTTCTGAATTGGAAACACACGCCCGTGCCCATTGATTGGATAGTGTTTCGCGGATGGGCACCTGGGCAAAGTTCTTAAGAAACAGGCTCAACAAATCAAAAGCCGGAGCATGGAGTCTGCAATGCAAGGCAGGAAGCTTTTTGTGGGAAACCTCAGTCATTGTGTAACGGCTGCTGAAGAAACCGAGCAGTTGAGGCAACTGTTTTCCAATCACGGTGACGTCCAGCAGGTCAATATCTTAAACGGCAAACGTTATGGATTTGTGCAGATGTCGAGCCGGTCCGAGGCCGAAAAGGCCAAAAAAGAATTGAATGACTGCCCGTTCAACGGATGCCTCCTCAGAGTCAATGAAGTGCGCCCCTCAAGACGAAAGTCGGGGTTTCGAAGACATTAGAGCGTCAAAAGCTTGACGGATTGGAAACCCTTCGGTCCGATGCGCCCACGTTGCTACATCCAAATCTCACCATCAGAAAATCATAACTAGCTAGATTCCCAGCAAATATCATTTGCGTCATACGCAGACACGATTCCTGCGTTCAGCCAAAGACCGGGGCGTGTTCCCACGTTCCAGTCATGGTAACCTGATCGAGTCAAAACTCAATCAGGGAGGGGCCATCATCGAAAAGTGGGTTTTCGGCAAAAAGGCATCATAGTGTTTCATCAACCGTGGCCCCAAATCATGAGCACGCCGTCTTCGAAGATGGATCGTCCCATACCATAAGTGGCGTACAGTCAGCCTGCCGCAAAAGTGAAGCTCTCCTCCCTAAAGGACAGGACTTGCGGGAAACGAAGCGGCCAATCTTCCAGACAATAGACCCTAACGTTGCAAGAGTCGAGGATGCCGCAGGTCCAAGGCGTCAAAGGGTGAGGCTGTAGTCAGTCATTTGCCGCGAACCCGTTACAACACAGGAGATGCGGTATCATCGGCTTTCCCGCAGGATAAATAACATGGCTGTCTTTCCAACCTTTCTGGATATCTCTCGCAGTGAACTCGACAATGTTGCCCAAAACGACCGCAAAAATGGGCTACTATTGCTTTTGAGGACTTTTAGCCATGTCGTTTATGCAATATTGGGGTAGAGTTCGAGGCTGTGTATGGGACACGATTTGCCCCGGCTGTTTGACAGCCTTTGCGATTTCAATTAGCTGTAAGGACGAATGCCTTTGGCTGGGAGGTGACATCATGGGAAGAAAAAGCCGACTGAAAAAAGAAAGAAAAAAGCAGGAATTTGGAGAGGCCGTGAGAGGACACCCGATGAGTGATGAGATCAGAGCCTTTCTGAAAAAACGGCGTGTGGCAATGGATAAAGCCTCGGGGCTCTTGTATGTCATGTCCCTGATGGCGAGCTTTTTGATTCATCGTTCAATAAGAAAGCACGCCCAGCTTCCGGTGATCAGTCCTGATGAAGAAAAAGCTGATGAGAATCGTCTCGAGAGGCTCAGCACGGTTCTTGAGCACGAATGTCGTCATCTCAACATCGAACCCCAGGAGCTTATGAACGAGTTGGTCCTTCCTATGGCCGGAAATAAGGCCCTGATGGAACCGATTCTAAGAAAAGTATACGAGATGGTCGATGCCCTGATCCCGTCTGACAGTTTCCGCCAGCCTACAGAGGCCCACATCGAAGATTCCGAATTATGGGGTGACAGCCTCACCCACTATGATGGCCAGAAAGAGGCCTACTTTCAAGCAGTCAAAAAACTCTTCACCCTCGTCCTGGCCATTTCCAGAGCTGCTCTCGACGAGGCGTCGGACACCATTGACCACGAAAAAGAACTTGAAGACATCAGGCGAAACTATGCAATAGAAGCCGATGATTTTCAGAAGCTCAGGAGACGAGCAACAGAGTTCTATAAAATTGCGTTTGCCAAGTATCTCAGCATGGTATTCCAACCGATGAGGGACGAGGTGGACCAAAAGGTTGGCTAGTCGTCATCCACGCCTGATGGTGGTTCGGTTGGATTAGGCGCGACATGATTTTCCATCACCAACATGAAATCGGCAAACAGAATATATGTCAAAACCACTTGGTTAAGGAATATCGTTTTGGCAAGCTGTCTCAACCAGACATGGCAAGGGCCCGACTTGTGCAAGGAAGACTATCCGGCCACCTTGAAGACCCAGCTTCAGTCATGATTCTGTTGCATTTGCTTTTCACCTTTCAGTTCGGCGACTACCAGCCGCGCCAGCTCTCTGTGAGCTAGTGCTGTGGGGTGACCATCAGGGGAGAAGACCTGATCAGATGGTTTGTTCTTGGTGGCCTCCGTTCCATCAACCAAGGTGATGTCATCATAAGCACCTAGCACGTGCGTCAGTGCTGAGGAAAGTCTCGGGAATCTCCTGCTCGGTAACCAAAAAACCACAAATTGCATCCTGTGTGCCAAAGCTATTTGGTGTATCCGAGCTATGATGAAGTTGTATAGTTCCTCAGACGTGACAGGTGATTTGGGACGGTTCTCTTTGTCACGTATGGCCGCCAGAACACGCGGGATGATCTCTTTGATTAACCGTTTCCGTTCCGGCGTCAACTCGGCTTCTCGGATTCCAGATGGAAAATACTTTTTGCGAAATTCGAATAAATGCCTGACAGAATAAATGTCATCCGGCTGTCGTATAAACAGGCTATTGCCTTTCTTATCAAGAAACGCGTAGCCGAATGGAAGCCCACCGGTTGGATAGAAAGGGGTTAAAGAGCGCTCCTCCAGCCAGCCGCCAGCACCCAGGATTAGAATGGAAGGAGCCAACTTGTCCAACACCCCATTGTCCTCGAGATCAACCAGCTTCAACAAACTGCTTACGTAGGAATAGCTACAAACCCCGTAATTGTAACTGGCCAGTCCCAGGAGGCGTCCCGCGTGGTAAGTGAAGGTTTCTTCTGCTTCCACTAGATCACCATAAGTAAAGGAGCACCCGATGGACAATACCCCTCCTTTCTCAAAAGACGATCGGCTTTCAAAAGCAGGAATCCTGTATCCCAATTGGTGCGAACAGATGCTAAAAAGATTGTTGCGCATTTTGGCGCAGAACCCTGGTGTCATGTCGAAGCCAATGGCTTTGTGATACCTGTAAGCCCCGACAGGCCAACGGCTGTTTGCCAAAACCTTGTGCAACTTTGCAGCCAGGAGCTGTTCGTCAGCACGAATCTCCGTGTCTTCTAGGCGACTGACCGCTTGGCCGTGAAATAGCTGTTCCCACCGCTCTGGAAAAAGGATGCGCAAAACGCATATGCTTCCGACGACACACAACAGGATGTATCCAAAAAACAAGAGCTTCCTGCTAAGGCTGTTCCGGCTCTCTTTATTATTAGTCATCCTCGAAAAACCCTGTTGATTAACACGGAGTAATGTCCCCGAGTGAAACCTGTGCCAGCCCGTGACAAATTTGACGCCGGATTAAGACTGATTTTGGAGAGATTTGCAGTTCATGGCCAGGCCCCGTGCCAGGACAAACCGTGAAATGTCCACCACTGCCGGCGCCTGCAGAACGGGGGACAAGCCTGTTGCTTGCGAGTCAGCCATACATGAGGAGAAGTGAGCTAAGGGCTCGCGCAAAAACAACTTCACATTTTGGCATCTCAGCTTCAGCCCGTCTTTGACCGATGCCTCATTCTCAAACTCCTCGAAATAGCTCGCTATTACTCCGGTTTTGCTCAATCGGATCGGCCAAATCTGAACCAAATCTGAGCGCCAATT
>CAZCXI010000033.1:18188-31831 GCA_964502635.1 uncultured Desulfobacterales bacterium | reverse complement strand
ATCATAACAGACTCGTAAAAAGTGTTTTGCGAACGATATTGAGCATTTTGGACGACCGTAAGGAACGCTGACTGTTTTAGATACGCTCGCTAACCCCGCAGCAAGCTACGGGGAATGCGCTCGCTTTTTCGGTTCAGCGTTAAGAAATGGTGACTGTTTGAGGGCCTTAGCTCGAGTTGCGCGCAAAGCTGCACTGCGTGTTGGCATTTTGGCTGAATGTCTCAAGGGCCCCCAAAATGTTCACGGCGTGAACAAAATCGACTTTTTACGAAACCGTCAATCATGAAGGGGAAAAATCACTCCAGATTCGTATGGCGTTCAAGTAGTGCCCGACCATCACTTCCCTGCATCTGGTACAACGCCAGCGCCATCGTTTCCAACATGACAAAGGCGGCTTGCTCGAACAAAGACCCTGGGGGTTGCACGGACCACGCAGCGTTCGGGTAGCCCCTCTTTGATCCCCCTGGAAGGCAAACCTTCAAATCGAGAGCCCTGCCGATGGGGGAATCTTCAACCCCTATCATGCCACAGGTTAAGGCCCCTTGCTGCTGTCCCACTTTGAGCAACTCGTACGTCAAGGCGGTTTGGCCCGAACCCGAAAGAACCACGAGGATATCGGCCTTTGCGATTCTAGGGGTGATGGTCTCACCCACGAAGAAGGCTCGATACCCCAAGTGCATCAACCGCATGCAAAAACAGCGCAAGACATAACCCGACCTGCCCTGGGCGCCACAAAAGATTCGATCCGCGTGGTCAAGTCCCTTTATGAAACGTTCCACAAGGTCTCCCGGCACCGCTTTAAGGAGGTCCCGGCTTTCGTCAAAAACGGTTTCCAAAAGTTCTGGAACGTTCATCAGCTCATCCTGTCGGCCATGTCTTATCCAGGAGGCAAGGTATAGGAAAAATGCCCTATAGTCAATCGGATACACGCGGACGCACGAAGAAACTTAGTCTTGACTTTGCTTTCATATCTTTGTATCTTAAAAAATGACGATTTTGTAAAAAGTCGATTTTATTCGCTCCGTGAACATTTTGGAGGCCCTCAAGACGTTTCCCGATGTATTGGGATGAAGGCTTGGGCTAACGCCCTCAAATCCCGACCAGTCGGGACATTTTTTAACGCTGAACCGAAAAAGCGAGCGCATTCCCCGTAGCTTGCTGCGGGGTTAGCGAGCGTATCTAAAACAGTCAGCGTTCCTTACGGTCGAAGATTCCCTGTAGCTTGCTACAGGGACCTTCAATATCTCAAGTGCGTTTCGTCCAAAATGCTCAATATCGTTTGCAAAACACTTTTTTCGAGTCTGTCAAAAACATGTGTCACGTAGTCCCAATAGATAGTATATACCCTGACAGACCGCGGGCTTCAACTTGAAGCACCCTGGTCCATGGCACTCTCAAAGCACGACGCAACATTTGGTAAGGATCGTTTCCAGGTTATGTTCTAAGGATCAAGATCAGAAGGGCATCTGGGGAACATACGGTCAGATGCCCTTTGTGCTTTTTAGATGCCGGCAGGCTTCCGAGCAACGATGAAATGCGCATTCTTCTGATACATGCAGACAGGTTTTCCTTTCACGTCACAGGCAAAACCGCAGTGGCCTTGACCAGCGACCTCGAAAAGACAAGCTCTGAGGGCGAAGTCGGTGAAGCCCTGGTCGTCTTTATAGCGGCTGAGAAGGGCGATGACGCCGATGTCGGTTCGGTCGCTGATCAGGTGGCCAAAGAGGTGGTCTCCCTTGCATCACAGGTAAGTACGAACAACCTGGTCGTCTACCCCTATGCCCATCTTTCAAGCGCACTGAGTTCCCCACGGGTTGCTGTAACACTCTTGGATGAAATCTGCTCCCGGCTCCAAAGAGACAACCATTTCAAGATCATGCGTGCGCCCTTCGGCTACTACAAGGCGTTTCAGATCTCATGTAAAGGCCATCCTTTGTCCGAGTTGGCCAAGACAATCACACCGTCCGGACGCGCGGAAACGACTGACGAGGCTGAAGAGTCCCAAGCGGTCAGGGCAGAAAAGACCTTGGAGTCCCACTGGATCGTCATGACGCCGGGGGGCGAGGAGGTTGGGGCAGAAGATTTTGCTTTTACAAGTCGGTCGAATCTGCAGCGGCTGTTCCGGTACGAAAAATCCGGAAGCCGAGTTTCTGAGCAATCCCCACCGCATATTGAGTTGATGCGTCGTATGGAGCTGGTGGACTATGAGCCGGGCTCGGACCAGGGAAATCTTCGCTGGTATCCGAAGGGTCAGCTCATCAAGCGGCTGGCCGAGACCTATGTGAGCAGCCTGGTCACCCAGCACGGCGGCATGCAGGTGGAAACCCCGATCATGTACGACTATCAGCATCCCAAGCTCAACCTCTACCTGCAGCGGTTCCCGGCTCGGCAATATGTGGTCCTTTCTGACGAGAAGGAGTATTTCTTACGTTTTGCGGCCTGTTTTGGCCAATACCTCATTCAGCATGACATGCAAATTTCTCATCACCACCTGCCATCCAAATTATACGAGTTAACCCATTATTCGTTCAGGAGGGAACAATCTGGAGAGCTGGCCGGCCTAAAGCGCCTGCGCACGTTCACCATGCCGGACCTGCACACCTTGGCTAAGGACATGACGCAGGCCAAAGAAGAATTTGTCCGCCAGGCCGATCTGGCCATTCAATGCATGCAAGCCTTCGGCCTTGAATTTGAGGTGGCCATCAGGTTGGTTCGAGATTTTGCGGAAAAAAACAAGCCCTTTGTTGAAGAGATTGTCTCGCGCTGTGGCAGACCCGCGCTGATTGAACTGTGGGATGAACGTTTTTTTTACTTTGTGGCAAAATTGGAATTTAATTTTATTGACGCCCTCGATAAAGCAGCCTGCCTGTCAACCGTGCAAATAGACGTTGAAAACGCTCAGCGGTTTGACATAACTTACGTGGATCACAATGGAGAAAAACAGCATCCACTCCTTTTACACGCATCTATCTCGGGCTCTATCGACAGGGTGCTTTATGCCGTACTCGAGTCCCAGGCCATGCGCATGAAACAAGGGCAAAAGGCCCAATTTCCTTTCTGGCTGGCCCCTGTGCAGTTGCGTATTATCCCGGTGTCTGAAAAATTTGGCGAGGCATGCCGGGAAGTCTTGGCAAAGATCCCCTATCGCATCGACTATGACGATCGAGATATGAGTATGGGACGCAAGATAAGGGGGGCGGAAAGGGAATGGATCCCCTATATCGTGGTGCTGGGAGCAAAGGAAGTCGCTGACAGGTGTCTCAACGTTCGAACCAGAGACGGCGTTCAGAAGAAGATGCAACTGTCTGAACTTCTCGCGGACATCAAGCCTCGGATGGAAGGCAAACCGTTTTTGGATCTTCCCTTGCCACGACATCTTTCCAGGCGGCCTATCTTCGTGGGTTAGAGGACTAAAAATGATTGTATAGGGCCATGAATTTGTAGTAAGGTCTCAGCCGTTCAATTGAAGCTCCCTGTAGCAAGCTATGGGGAATGCGCTTGCTCTTGCGGTTCGCGGATGATCGTCAAGCATGTCAGGGAAGACACAGTGAATGTTCTCAGTCTGTCGCGGGTGACTTTGCGCCAAGAAACTGATGATGGATGAACTCCATCCATAAAGCATCAAGGAGGTGAAGCGTATAGCTAGACGTACTAATGTAAACCGAAGGATTCGGGCAAAAGAGGTGCGGTTGATAGATGCTGAGGGGAATCAGGTCGGGGTTGTGCCCCTGAGGGAGGCACTGGAAACAGCAGAAGCTGACGGGCTGGATCTGGTTGAGGTATCCCCCAACGTCAACCCGCCGGTTTGCCGGGTTATGGATTATGGCCGGTACAAATACCAACAAAACAAAAAGCTTCAAGAGGCCAAGAGACGGCAGTCAGGTTATCAAGTCAAAGAAATAAAAATCCGTCCCATGACCGGCGAGCATGACCTGCAGGTGAAGCTGCGCCATATCCGACAGTTCTTGGAACGTCGGGATAAGGTGAAGGTGTCGCTCATGTTCAGGGGAAGGGAAATGGCTTACAAGGGGCTTGGATCGGCTGTCCTAGAACGAGTCGCTGAATTGACGGCGGACATCGCCAATGTGGAGCAAGCAATGAGGCGAGAAGGCCGCCGCATGTTTATGGTGCTTGCCCCGAAATGACTCCCTAGCATTCCTCTTTGCATTTCAAGAACCAGCCGACAGGTTTGAAGGGGTTGTAACTTGGGCCCCTTTTCACTTTCTCTAAAAGGAGTCTTGATGCGTCGGCAGACTTGATGGTTTCGTCGGCGAGAAACATGTTAGGGAACGGCCCAGGGGATATTTGTCTGCTTCGCCTGAAGGTGGTCGGCTCCCTTGCCGTTTGGGGCCCCTCTTGGGCAGAGGCTGGAGGGTAGGCGTTGTGTCGTGTCGGACCGCCTGGAGCCAAATTTCATAGAACAGGAGAGAAACATAATGCCAAAGATCAAGACAAACCGAGGCGCGGCCAAGCGCTTTAAAGTTACCGGGACAGGGAAAATAGCCTATTCAAAATCAAACGCAAACCATATTTTGACTAAGAAGACCACAAAAAGAAAGCGGGTGCTGCGAAAGTCGCATATGGTGGACAAAACCAACACCGCTATGGTGAAACGCCTGATTCCTTATGCGTGATTTGGGAGTCGAACGTGGATGACCATGCCAGGTAGGGAGGACGATACATGCGAGTCAAAAGAGGATTTAAAGCCAGAAGGCGGCGAAACAAGATACTCAAGCTTGCCAAGTGTTACCGTGGAGGACGCAGCAAGCTATATCGCACAGCGGCCGATGCCGTAGACAAGGCCCTTCAGTATGCATACAGGGATCGAAGGACCCGAAAGCGAGACTTCAGGAAACTGTGGATCGTCCGGATCAATGCCGCGGCACGCCTCAACAATCTGTCGTACAGTCGCTTCATGGGTGGACTGAAACGGGCCAAGGTGGAAATCGATCGAAAGATACTGGCGGAGCTCGCCGTTTCAGATCCCAAGGCATTCTCCCAACTGGCGAGCATTGCGGCAGGTGCTGTGTCGTAAACCGCGGGAGCGAGGCCATTTGTCGGCATGGCTGCAGAAACATGATCACACCCACGGGACATGGGCTCCTATAGCAAAATGAAGGAACAACTGGAGAAGTCACAACAGGAAGCCTTAAAGCTGCTGGGGGCAGCCGGTGACCTGCAAGGGATACATGCTTTGCGGACTCGGTACCTGGGACGTAAGGGAGCCGTGACACAATGCTTGCGGAAGATGTCGACTTTGCCCCCTGCAGAGCGGCCCGAGGTCGGCCGCCTTGCGAACGAGGTCAAGACAAGACTTGAGGGCGCCTTCAAGGAAGCTATCGAAAGATTCGAACTGGATAGGAAAAGGCCAGTGGGGGCCCCCGATGTAACATTGCCTGGACGACCTGTCGGCGGAGGGCGCCTCCATCCTATCACTCAAATAACGCAGTCCATTTGCGAGATCTTCCGCGGCCTTGGTTTTCAAGTCGTGGAAGGTCCTGATGTGGAGCTGGACTATTACAACTTTGAAGCCCTGAACATCCCTAAAGACCATCCTGCCCGTGATATGCAAGACACCTTTTATATCTCTGACAATATCGTTTTGCGAACACACACCTCCCCGATCCAGGTTCGGGTCATGGAGAGGCAATCACCGCCCGTGCGAATCATCGCCCCCGGCAAGGCCTATCGCGTTGATTCGGATGTTTCCCACACCCCCATGTTCCACCAGGTCGAGGGATTGATGGTGGAAGAAAATATTTCCCTGGGCAACCTGAAGGGCATTCTCACCACCTTTGTTCATGAGATGTTTGATAAAGAAACGAGCTTGCGTTTCCGTCCCAGCTTTTTCCCCTTCACGGAGCCGAGCGCCGAGGTGGATATTCGGTGTGTGATTTGCAGGGGTGCAGGCTGCCGGGTTTGCTCCCGTACCGGCTGGCTGGAGGTTCTGGGCGCCGGCATGGTCCATCCGGCCGTCTTTGAGATGGTAGGCTATGATACAGACCGGTACACGGGTTTTGCCTTTGGGATGGGGATCGAGCGTATCGCCATGCTTAAGTACGGCATTGACGATATCCGGAAGTTCTATGAAAATGATATCAGATTTCTCGCACAATTCTAGGAACGAATGAGAGTTAGTCTGAGCTGGCTTCAAGATTATGTGACCATCGACGTGGACGTGGCCAAACTGGCCGAAGCCCTCACCATGGCAGGCCTGGAGGTCGACGCCCTAGTGGACCGCTATGCCTATCTGGACCGCATCGTAGCGGGACGGATCATTGAAATGGCCTCCCATGCCGACGCAGACACACTGTCCGTGTGCAGGGTGGATGTGGGTACGGATATCAAGACCATTGTATGCGCAGCGACAAACATCAAGGCGGGGGACCTTGTACCGGTGGCACTCTCCGGGGCCGAACTTTCTTCAGGAGAAAGCATCGCAGTCGAACGGGTTCGTGGGCAGGTGTCAGAGGGCATGTTGTGCTCGGAGGCGGAGCTTGCCGTGGGAACGGATAGCTCCGGCATTCTCTTGCTGCCCGAGACGGCCGTGCCAGGTGCCGGGATAGCAGTGGCCCTTGGCCTTGCAGATACCATTATCGAATTTGACCTCACACCCAATCGCTCTGATTGCCTGAACGTCATCGGCATCGCCCGTGAGGTAGGTGCCATCGTCAAACAACCCTTGAGATTACCCGAGGTGACGCTTCCGGCAGGCGAAACCCCCGTGGAGGAAATCGCGTCTGTAACCATCGACGCCCCTGAACACTGTCCCCGATATGCCGCAAGGGTGGTTCTGGATGTCAAGATCGGGCCATCCCCTTTCTGGCTTCAAGACCGATTGAACTCCGTGGGGCTTCGCTCCATTAACAATGTGGTGGATGTGACCAACTTTGTCTTGATGGAGATGGGTCAACCCCTTCATGCCTTCGATTTTGACCGCCTGCATGAACATCGCATCGTGGTAAGGACGGCTCAGGGGGATGAAACCTTTGTAACTCTGGACGGCGTACAGCGTGCGCTCGGCCCCGATATGCTTATGATCTGCGACGGAAAGGGGCCGGTTGCCCTGGCCGGCATCATGGGTGGGCTCGAATCTGAAATCGAAGATGACACCAGGGCCGTGCTCATTGAAAGCGCCTATTTTGATCCCATCACCATTCGGCGCACAGCCAAAAGACTTGGCTTGAACACGGAGTCCTCATTCCGCTTTGAGCGGGGCGTGGACCCTGAGGGGATCCGAACAGCCCTAGATCGCGCGGCCCAACTTATGCTCCAAACGGCAGGCGGAAAGCTTGCGGCGGGAGTCATCGACAACTATCCCCGACCCATCCCGCAAAGGACGATAGACCTCAGTGTCAAGCGGACCAACCGACTGCTTGGTACGGCCATCAGCCAAGACGAGATTCGCTCGTATCTGAAATCTGTAGAACTGGACGTAGCGCCTGTGGACGGGGATTGTCTCAGGGTCGCGGCCCCGACCTTTCGTGTAGACCTCAAGCGCCCCGAGGACTTGATGGAGGAAGTGGCCCGGCTGAAGGGTTATGATCAGATTCCCACCACCCAGCCTCTATCCCATGTGGTGGCATGCCCACAGGACAAGCAGCTTCAAGTCCGGAACCGGCTCCGGCAGGTGTTTGCAGGCTGCGGGTTTTCTGAAATTGTCACCTACAGTTTTGTCGATAAGGACGCCTGTGACAGCCTCCAGCTTCCCAATGGCGATCGCCGACGGCACGTGGTGTCGCTCCTCAACCCTCTGACTGAAGACCAAGCGGTCATGAGGACGTCACTCATTCCCGGTCTGCTGGCCACCATGGTTCGAAATAGCACGCAGCAAAACAAGGACCTGAGAATCTTCGAAATCGGGAAGGTCTTTTTGAGCCCTCTTACAGCGGGACCTGATGAACTGCCTGAGGAGGTGCAGATGATGTCCGGTCTTTGGACCGGGGCGCGGCATGACAGGACCTGGCATAGTCAGGGCACAAGGGTTGACTTTTACGACATCAAGGGGGTCGTTGAGTCGGTGTGTGCTGCGTTCAACATCAAAGCCCCGCGGTTTGCTTCCCTAAACAATGGGGACTTCCCCTATCTCGAGCCGGGTCACGCTGCTCAAGTCTATGCTGGCGACGAGGTCCTCGGCACAGTGGGCAAGTTGGCGCCGGTTGTCTTGACAAACTTCGATCTGAAAGAGCCCGCCTATTGCTTTGATCTCAATTTTGACAGGCTGGTTCTTTGCGTGAAACAGGAAAAGCATGCCAGGCTCATCTCCAAGTTTCCGGCTACCACGAGGGACATAGCCTTGATCATAGATGAACCTGTTGAGGCGCAAGGGGTGCTGAATTTCATAGAGGCCCTCGGCCAACAGCTCATTGGTGGGGTCGAGATCTTCGATGTCTATGAAGGCCCACCCGTTCCCGATGGCAAGAAGAGCATCGCATTGAGATTGACATACCAATCGTTTGAGCGAAGCCTCACGGATACTGAGGTGAACGGCATCCACGAGATCGTGGCCCAAAAGGTGTTGGAACAATTCAAGGCCCAACTCCCGCCGGGCGGCGGCCGCCAGACCGTGATCCGATGAACAAAAAAAATATTGTCGAGGACATCCACCGGAAGGTAGGATTTTCCAAGCGGGAGACCGCAGCGATCGTTGACGCAGGCCTTGAGCTGGTCAAGACCGCCCTGGCCAAGGGAGAGCCGGTCATGATTTCCGCCTTTGGAAAGTTTTCCGTCCATGAAAGAAGGGCTCGAAGGGGCAGGAATCCTCAAACAGGTGAAACCACCACCATTGCTGCCCGCAGGGTCGTGACCTTCAAGGCCAGCCGAGTGCTAAAGGAGCGAATCAATGAGGCCCACAGAGACCGACATACCCGAAAAGCGGTATTTCAGGATCGGTGAGGTTAGTGCCATAACCGGCCTTAAGGCCTACGTACTTCGATACTGGCAGACAGAGTTTTCACAAATCAACCCTGTCAGGTCTCGCTCCGGACAACGCCTTTACAGGAAGCGTGACATAGAAACGATTGCAGAAATAAAAGCCCTGCTTTACGAAAAGGGATTGACCATCGCCGGGGCCAGACAATATCTCCGGAAGCGCCATAAAGAATCCAGGCTTGCCGAAGACGAAAAGCCGTCGGTGCTGCAAGAGCTCAGGGCCGAGCTGCTTGCCATCAGGGACCTGCTGGGCAGGCGATAAATCGAAACTCCGCCTTAAGCCTTCACCGTGACGTTCCTTTATCCAGCCTCTTGATGACCCAGCGAGTCAGTGGCCCGGCATCCCGGTAGTCGACCACACCCTCCAGATTTTTCACCGGAATTTCTGCCCTGGCCATGGCCTTGTGTCCCCCTGCCTGGCCAAGTTCTCCAAAAACCTCGCCCAGCAGCTTTCCCGCATCCTTGCGAATCCCATCATTTCTCACAATAATGACCAATCGCCCCTGATAGGTGCCGGATACAACCGTCCAGGCAATGTCATGGATTCTCATGAAAAAGTCAGCAATGGACACGCAAATGTCCGGGTTCGTCACCGGCCCGAGGTGAACATGGATGCGGTGCTTTCGCACTGACATCTCTGCTAACGCCTTCCGGTAGTATTGCAGGAAATCAAGGGTGATTTCCGCCTGCTCGATTCTTCTCGCCATGTGAACGTTCACATAACGAAAGAGAAACTGAAAGGCGTTTACATCTTCCATAACCGTCTTGCGTTTGAAGTCGCTCGTGTCCGTCTTGATGCCGTAAAACAGCCCCGTGGCAAGCCTCACAGAGGGTTTGATCTTGGCCGCTCGAAGATACTGGGTCATGATAGTAGAGGTGGCGCCGTATTCCGGGCGAATGTCTACGAAAGGGGCTTTGGCTCCGGTGGCAGGATGGTGGTCAATGATCACATCAAAGTTGATGCCTGCAAAGCCTTCATGGTGGCCTGGCTGGGAATCGAGGATGGCGAAGCGCGTAAATTCATCAAGATTGACCTTGTGCATCGGAAGGAGGTCCAGCCTGAGTAGCCGAATCATGGACAGGTTGTCGGGCCGTCTGATTATATTGATATGGGCAATCGTGGTGGCAGACACTTGTCGCCACAAAAGGCGTTTTAGGGCCATGGCGCTCGCCATGGCATCCGGGTCTGCGTTGATGACGATCAACAAACGATCTTCGCGGGAAAACAAACCAAGCAGTCGCCGTAGTCTTTCCGAAGCCGAAGTTGCCATAAAAAAATGCGAGTCGCCCCCTGTTCAGAATAGGTTTTCCGATATCAGTTTGGAAACATGCCCGCCTGAACTTTGCAAGTTAGTGCCCATCAACGAACCGAAGAGGGCTCTGGACAGTGTCCAATTCAGAAATGAGCAATTTTTTTGATGAGCAAGGCCGCACAAGGGTTTACGGCGAGGCGTACATGATGTACGTCGCAGCCGAAAACCCGCGGAGAACACCGCTCATCGGAAAAAGGGCCATTTATGGATGGACACAAGTTAGGGGCCGAGACCCACTCCTGTCAAGAACGAATCTATTTCTCTGGACATGATGTCGATCTCGGACGGTTGCAGCCAGCGCATCTGCGGATCCGCCCTGAACCATGCGAGTTGTCGCTTCGCATAGCGCCGGGTGTCGCGCTTGAAAAGCCTCACTGTTTCATCCCACGTGACTTTCTGCAGCAAATACTCGGTCATGTGGCGGTAGCCGATGGATCGCATGGATTTGAGGTCGGCGCTGTAACCTCGATTGAGTAATCCTTTGACCTCTTCCAACAATCCCCTTTCAAGCATCCGATCCACCCGCTGGTTGATCCGCCGGTAGAGGCGCTCGCGATCCATAAAAAGGCCGATCTTGAGCACCTGGTACGGATCGTCCGAAAAATCATGGGCGCTGTGATGTTCAGAAATGGGTGTTCCCGTAAGCTCCAAGACCTCCAGCGCCCGTATGATCCGGTACGCATCGTTCGGGTGGATACTCGCTGCTGCGACGGGATCGACCTCTTGAAGGCGCTGGTGGAGGACACCGCTGCCCAGGTCCTCGGCCTCTGCCCTTAACCTCTGTCGGAGAACCCCATTTTTTTTCTGCACCCTGAAAAGCCCTCGGGTCAGGGCTTTGATGTATAGGCCGGTGCCGCCCACCACAAAAACCGGTCGCCCCTTCTTATGGAGATCACCGATGACGGCCTCTGCCGCGGCCTTGAACCGGGCCGCGCTGAAGGGCTCATCCGGGTCCACCACGTCAATCAGGTGGTGGCGCACGCGGGCCTGTTCCTGTGGGGTCGGTTTTGCCGTGCCGATGTCCATGTATCGGTAGACCTGCATGGCATCAGCACTGATGATTTCGCCCCCCAGGGGTTCGGCCAGGGTCGTGGCGACCTCGGTCTTGCCAACGCAGGTGGGACCCGAGATAATGATTACGGATGGCTTTTGCAAGACAGCAACTTGGTCCAAAACATTGGAGCCCATCAATCAATGACGACGCAAACGAACAAAGATGATCGAACGCCCGGTGCCTTCAAAGACAGAAAGATAATTAAAGATTCCCTGTAGCAAGCTACAGGGAATCTTCGACCGTAAGGAACGCCGACTTTTTTAGATACGCTCGCTAACCCCGCAGCAAGCTACGGGGAATGCGCTCGCTTTTGCGGTTCAGGCGCCGTTTCTCCCTTCGTCCGGATCCGGATACAGATCCATGCGAGGCTCGCTCCGGGCCGGATGGAAATGCGTCCTCGGGGCTCCGGCTTCAAGTCACTGATATCGCGCTTCTTTGGTTTTGCCAAGATTTGATTTTTCAGCAGGCAACCCCTCAATCGGCACTCAAGGAGATTGTTGTCTTTCCAACTGTCCTTAACTGATAGATAATTCGTGCGATATTGCACACAATTGTGTGACAATTGACACACTTTTGGACCCCGACAACGCCTGCCTCAACACCCCATCACTGTGGGTGTTAAGGCCATCTTATTGAATTAACAGCCTAATATTAAGGCCGGCTTTGTGGACACCTGCGTCGAGAGGGTTTCACAAAGGGATGGCATGCAGATTGCCTATATTCCGGGCTTTATTGATGTTTACGATTTTCACACATGGCCCTTGACAAGGGGGCCGAAAATATGTATAAGGCCCCAGTTTGCCTAAGAAAAGCATGTAATTTTGGGCTGTTATCCTAAAATAATAAAACAGCCAGAAAAGGAGGTGAGCGCTACGTAACGTGGCAGGGTGTTCCCCATGTTCCAGGGGATATCTGGTTGGACGAACCAAGCGATATTTCTGAATTTCTTAACAGGAGGAAAGACGATGAAAAAAATCGCAATCAGTTTGCTTGCCCTGACTCTGGGTGTGCTCTTGGCAGTACCTGCCATGGCCGGCCCAGGGTCGGTGGAGGTCACGGTCCCGGGCGACATCAGCCTGCGGATGGGGGCCCAGGTGAGGATGATTCCCACGGGCGAGATCGATCGGGACTTCGGTCTAAGTGATAACCTGACCGGCCCTCAGGAGGCAAGGGCCGCCGCCGGCCTCCGCCATCAGGCCGTGCTCTCAGATAGCACCAGGTCCCATCTTACCGAACGGGCCGGCGCGGTCAAGGACAGCTATATCGGCACTGAGGATCGGCTGTTCTTCAACTTTGCCAAGGCCCAGGACTGGGACGTCTACATGATGCTTGAGACGGACACGGTCTTGAACAGCTCGGCCGCCGACCGGACGGACTTCGCCCTGGGCAAACAGAGCCAGCAGTTCGGGATCGAACGGTTGAGCGCCAGTTTCAATATCCCCTGTTTGTCTTCACGGCTTAGAGCCGGATGGGATGCCAGGGGTACGGACATCGCCTTTGGCGGCATGGTCTACGCGGATGATGACCCGGGCATCGGCCTGACCGGTGGTGCAGAGGGCTGGCAGTGGAGCGCCTGGTACATCAAGAAAAAAGAGCAGGAAGCTGCTTACGGCCTGAATAGCCCAAACGCCACGGGATCGACCCATCAAGCGAAGGACCAAGACCGGACCCTGATGTACGGCAAACTGGGCCGTGAGATCGATTCGACGTTTCTGGAAGGCTTTTTCATCTACAATGAGAACCACTTCCTGGGTCCACAAGTCGATCAGTATGTGGCCGCTCTTCAGGGAAAGGGCACCTACGGCATATTCAAGCCGATGCTTGAGGTTGCTTACTCTTTTGGTAACTTTGATGCCCCGGGCTCGACCAGGACAGTGACCATTGACGGAACCGCTCAGGAGTTGGACACATCAGACGCAGACATCAAATCATGGGCCGTCTTCGGCGACGTTGCGCTCGATCTCAGCGAGAACGTCGGCATCAAGAAGTTTGAGCCCCACATTGGTGGTTACTACCTGCAGGGTGACGATGATCCCCTGGACGACGACCTTGAGGGCTTTGCCCCGGTGACCGGCATCAGCCGGTTTTCGCCCAGGTTTGGGACGGAGCAGTCTATCTCCCATGACGGCAATCCGCTCTTGGGCCAGATCGAATACAGCATGTTTCCCGCCTACTACGGCACCACATGGTACCAGGGTGGCGGCATCACCGGCACCAACGACCTCGATAACCCCGGCTTCGTCATGGTTGGCGGCGGTCTTAACGTCGCAGACGGCAACTGGAGCTATAAAGGCAACGTGATGGCCATGTGGTTTAACGAAGCCAGTGCCGTTGAGGCCTACTAC
>CAZCXI010000033.1:0-18088 GCA_964502635.1 uncultured Desulfobacterales bacterium | reverse complement strand
TTGATGAGTACATGGGAACTGAGTGGAACAATGAGCTCTCCTACACGCCATATAAGGGAGTCACCTTGAAACTCGGTGTGACCTTCCTGTTCCCGGGTGATGGTGCGGAGGACATTACTCAGGCCCTGGATGCCTATGCCAGGGAAGTTCCTTTTGCACAGGGAGATTCCTCTAACGACATCTCTCAGCGATACGCAGCGGAGATTATCTGGTTCTTCTAATGTGGAGCTGACATCCCGTGTATCGGTTTACAGGCCCGGCTTGGTGATCCCAGGCCGGGCCTTTTTTCGTGCACCATCACAGCGATCAATTGAAACCTGACGGCTTTGAGCTTTCATCCTTGACACAAAAAGCGATTTCTCCTATGCTCCCACCACTGGAAAGCCGGTCCCTATCAATGGCTGTATGCCCGTCTGCCCGAAGATTAAAAAACATCTCGGCTGGAAGAAAACATGAGAAAGAGATGGATCCCATGCCATTAAGACCTGTTCGTTTTGCTCTGTTGAATCTCTCAGTATTGTTGCTATGTGTCTGTGCCGCCTGTGCCACAAAAAAAAGCGCCACCCAGGCCGAAAAACCAAAGCAGGAGCTCTCGGCAGAGGAAAAATCTCGTCAGGCGTGGGAAGAACAAGTCGTTGATAATCCGTGGATGGTTTCGAGCGACTATTTTCGCCAGAAAAACCACAGCAACACGATTGACCTGAATGCGTGGTGGGAGGATCGGAAGAAACTCGAGGCCAAACAAGAAAACACTGAACAACGCCTGGCCAGATTGGAAAAGGCCGTGGGAGAAGAACAGACGCTTTCCCACCCAACACAGCAGCAGGGTGAGAAGCCTCCTGTCGCGGCCGGCGGACCTGCCCGGGTGGCCACGGCCACCCCAGGGACTCAACGCTCACGGACGCTGCGATCCAAGGTGGCACTGGTGGTGCTTCCGGAGGTTTACCAGGCCGCTGGGGACATGAAGGGGCCACTCCTTGAGGCGGTGAGAAATCAGTTTGACGTCCACCCACAACTCCTTCTCGTTGGGCCTCAAGACGTCGAAGACATCTTGATCGAGCAGGGCCTGGCTGTCAGTCCAATGAACACGGCGAAAATTGCCCGGGCCCTGGGAATCTATCCGGCGGCGCGCCTGGTCCTTTTTGTGGACAAGCTGGCTCTGCTCCATGAGGCTGAGGGCTTTAAGGGCCGCGTGGATTATACCCTGGTGGACGGCTTCTCCGGCCGGCCCGTGACTCAAGGAGAAGAAACAGGGTCAACTCCTTCTGCGGCTGATGGACAAGGCCCGCTGTTAGAAGAGCTTGTAGGCAGGTTGGCGCTTATCTTGGAAAAGAAAGCAGCCAAGTATGAATGGCTTTCCCGCGTGGCCATGGTGGAAGGAAAAAGTGTTTACCTGAGTGCCGGGGAGGCATCCGGGTTGAAGCCCGGTGACATCCTGGCCGCGTACGGCCCGGGAAAAGAAATCATCCACCCCATCGCCAAGGTTTCCATGGGGTTTCAGCGAGGCCCCTTCAAGGGCACGATCAAGGTCGTGAAGCTTTTCGGAGGCGACGCTGCCGAGGCCATCCTCGTTGCCGGTGAGGGCAAGATGGAAGGCAATGATCTGGTGGGACTTCCCAATAAATCAGATTAGCTTCCAGTAACCTCATAACTTCTGAGTCAGTTCTAACCCTTTATCCCTCCTTAACCCATCTCCCGCGTTGATCAATGTTTGAAGATAGACCTTTGTCGTTTCAACCGAGGATTTGGTTCACTTCATCCTGCATACGGGCCAGGGTCTCATGGGACACAGATTTTACGCCTTTCAGGGCCGGTTCCATGGGATCAGATGGATCGAAATTTTGAAGGGTCAGGCATGGCGCTGCGTTCGGGCTGAAACTATTTTCATACCAAATGGTTCTAAGCTCTTCGGCCAGGCGATAGATATCGTCTTCGCTAAGAAGCGTGGGTGTCACCGTGCATCGAAACGTGCAGGCGACGTCGGTCGCAGTAAGCACCGCAATCGATTTCTTGATGATGCTCACGGGCACAAGGACCCCGGCACAGCGTGCGTATGCGGCGTCATCCAGGGGGGCCTTGACGTCCATGGCCACAGCGTCCACGAGCCCTTTTGCAATAAGATACTCCAGGATTTCAGGTTGCGTTCCATTGGTGTCAACCTTGGTCCCAAGACCGGCCCCGCGGATTGTTTCCAGCAACGCAGGCAGCCCCCTGTGTATGGTGGGCTCTCCGCCTGTAATGCAGATGCCGCCTATCCGGTCCTTCCGAGCTTCGAGCCGTTCGAGGATCCTTTCAAGTGGCAAGGTCTCCAGGCTGTCCGGCCTTAGGACAAGCTGGTGGCTGTAACAGTAGGGGCATCGGAGGTTGCAATAGGGCAGAGCAATCACGGCACAGTTCTGCCCGGGCCAATCTACAGGGGACGTTTCAACAAAGCCTTTGATCACAGGCCGTTCATGTGTCATCGCCCCGCCTTGTCAGCTGTCAAAATCCGTCGTAAATTGGCCCTGTAGGGGGGTGTAATAATGCCATTTTCAGTGATAATGGCGGATACATATCGGTGAGGGGTCACGTCAAAGGCGGGGTTTTGGGCCCTGACGCCGTTAGGCACTGTCCGTTTACCTCTAAAGTGCGTCACTTCCTGGTCATCCCGTTTCTCTATGGGGATTTCTTTTCCCGTCCTGACCGAGGCGTCAATGGTAGATAGAGGAGCTGCCACGTAAAAGGGTATCTTATGAGTCTTGGCCAAGACGGCGACCATGTAGGTGCCGATCTTGTTCGCTACATCCCCGTTGGCTGCAATGCGGTCCGCCCCCACAACGACAGCGTCTATTTTGCCCTGTTGCATCAAATAGCCCGCCGCGTTATCGGTGATGACCGTGACAGGGATGCCGGCTGCCATGAGTTCCCAGGCCGTCAGGCGTGCTCCCTGAAGAAACGGACGGGTTTCATCAGCGAGGACCTCAATACGCTTTCCCGCTTCCACGGCAGACCGAACCACGCCCAGAGCCGTCCCGTAGCCGCCTGTGGCCAGGGCACCCGCATTGCAGTGGGTCAAGACGCGAGCCCCGTCCTTGAGCAGTCTCTGGCCGTGGCGTCCCATGGCCCGATTGATGGCGACGTCTTCCGCCAGAAGTTTTTTTGCCTCTGCCACCAGGCGCAACTGAAGTGGCCTCACCGGTTGAAGGCCCGCTTCGGCTGCCACGCGCTTCATCCTTTTTACGGCCCACGCAAGGTTGACGGCCGTTGGCCGCGCTGCCGCCATCTCACGGCATATGGCGTTCAGCCTCGCCTCAAACCGATGCCTGTCCTTGGTGCGGATCTTGAGGGCCCCCAGAGCGACCCCCATGGCCGCTGCCACACCAATGGCTGGGGCCCCGCGAATTACCAGTTGCTTGATGGCACGGATGACTGAGCGATAGTCCTTGCAGACCACATACGTTTCCTGCAAAGGGAGTTTTCGCTGGTCGATCATAACAACCTGGTTGTTTTTCCAGGCAATCGTTTCCATCACGGCACTATCTTTCCAGCATAGCCTTGAGGATCTCATTGACCATCTTGGGATTTGCCTTGCCCCGGGTCGCTTTCATGACCTGGCCAACAAAAAAACCGAACAACCTGGTCTTGCCCGCCTTGTAGTCTGACACCTCCTTGGCATGGTCGCCCAAGACCTCTTTGATCACCTCGGCAATGGCGTCGGAATCCGTAACCTGAACCAGGCCCTTTTCCCGGACGACTGCCTCAGGGGCCTTGCCCTTTTCGACCATCTCCTCGAACACGGTCTTGGCAATTTTGCCGCTGATGACCCCGGAATCGATCAACCGCAATAATTCAGCCAGACGTTCGGCAGACACAGGGGACTGCTCAATCGTCTTGTTCTTGGCCTTCAATGTGGCTGATACGCTCCCCATGACCCAGTTGCTCACCGTCTTTGGTTCTGGAAAATGCTGGACGCACGTCTCAAAGTAATCTGCCAGGGCGCGAGAACTTGTCAGGAACCCCGCATCGTAGGCAGGAAGATCATAGTCTGAAACGAACCGCGCCTTCCGGGCGTCCGGAAGTTCGGGAAGGCTTGCGCGGACCTCCTCAACCCAGCGGCTGTCAATGACCAGAGGCACTAGATCCGGATCCGGAAAATACCGGTAGTCATGGGCCTCCTCCTTGCCTCGCATGGGGGCCGTGATTGCCTTGTCCGGATCCCAAAGGCGGGTCTCCTGAACGACATCCCTGCCGTCTTCGAGGCACGCCTTTTGACGCTTGATCTCATAAATCAGGGCATTTTCCACATGCTTAAAAGAGTTCATGTTCTTAAGCTCTGTCCGGGTTCCAAAAGCCCCCGATCCCGCCGGGCGCACAGAGATATTGGCGTCACACCTGAAACTGCCTTCTTCCATATTGCCGTCACATATTTCCAAGTATCGCAGGATCGCGCGGAGCTGCCGCAGATAAGCCCCGGCTTCCGCTGCGGTGCGCATGTCGGGTTCGCTGACAATTTCGATCAGGGGAACCCCCGTGCGGTTAAAATCGACTGCGCTCACAGGCCGGTAGGGATCGTGGATCAGCTTTCCAGCGTCCTCTTCCATGTGGATGCGGGTGATGCCGATACGCCTTGTCTTGTCGCCATTAACCTCGATGAAGATATGCCCGTGCTCGGCAATGGGTAATTCATACTGGGATATCTGATACCCCTTGGGCAGATCGGGGTAGAAGTAGTTCTTACGGGCAAAACGGCTCTCAGACGCAATGGTGCAATGGGTGGCCAAGGCCATGCGAAGGGTATAGTCAACGACCTTGCGATTGAGGACCGGAAGTACCCCGGGCATACCCAGACAGACAGGACAGGTGTGGGTATTGGGCGGTGCGCCAAATGCCGTGGAGCAATGGCAAAAAATCTTCGTCCTTGTCAGGAGCTGCGCATGGACCTCAAGGCCGATCACGGCTTCGTAGTTCACCTTGCGAATCCTTCTTATCAAGTCAAAGCTGTGTACATATTAGTTTGTGTCAGGCGCTTGTGAGATATAGTCGAGTGCCCCGGGGTTTTCGACGGAAGCAAGATCTCCGGGGTCCTCGCCCAAATATTTCCTTTGGATGGCCCTTCTTACAATCTTCATGGATCTCGTCCTCGGCAGATCGGGCACCAGCTCAACCGCCTTGGGCCTAAGATTTTTTCCCATGATCCCGGCCACATGTTGGGCAATGTCCGTCCTGAGTTTGTCAGACGCCTCATAGCCGTTCTTTAGAATCACAAAACAGACGATCGCCGAGCCTTTCAGCTTGTCGGGCACGCCGATCACGGCCGATTCTTGCACCGCTTCATGGTCCATGAGGGCGTCCTCAATCTCTCCGGCCCCGGTGCGAACACCGGCCACATTGATCGTGTCGTCCGACCTGCCGTGCAGCGTCAGTTGGCCGTCCTGGTCCCGCTTGATGTAGTCCCCATGGTACCAGACATCGGGATTAGGCTCCCATGAAAAATACGTATCAATATACCGCTGCCAGTCGCCAAGAAACCCCCGGGTCAGCGATGGCGCGGGTTTCAACAGAACCAGGTGTCCCTTGCCCACATCGATGAGTTTGCCCTCGTCATCGGCGATCCCGATGGCCATACCCAACCCGTGCATCCCCACCGAACACGGCTTAAGGGGTGTCAGCGGCGATGGAGAGACCAGACAGCCACACATTTCCGTCCCGCCACTGATGTTGATGATGGGCATTCGGCCCTGCCCGAGATGTTGAAAGACCCACATGTAGGTTTCCTGGTCAAAGGGCTCCCCGGTGGAACCGAGAAACCTCAAGGATGAAAGGTCATAGTTTCTTATCCAGTCTTCTCCTCTTGTTTTAAGGCTCCGGGCATACGTGGGAGAAAGGCCCAGATGCGTGAGTCCGTGACGTGTGACCATGTCAAGGACCCGCTCGTGATTGGGATACAAGGGATTGCCTTCATAGATGAGGTAGCACCCCCCAAAATGCTGAACCCCGATGACCTGCCACGGCCCCATCATCCACCCGATGTTGGTGATCCAGTAAAACCTGGAGTCAGGTTTCACGTCAAAGTGAAAGCCCAATTCCTTCACGACCTGTGCCAAGACCCCTGCAACACGGTGCAGTGTCCCCTTTGGTTTACCCGTGGTCCCCGAAGAGTAAAGGATCATGGCAAGGTCCTCGGCATCAAGGACCACTGTTTTAAAGTCTGGTGATTGCTTGGGCACCAGGTCGTGCCACCATAGGTCGCGGCCCGGCTGCCAGGAGATCTTGCCGTCTTCTCGTCGCCTGACCACCAGGATGTGCCGCAGGCTTGGCACCCCTTTTGCGGCTTCGTCACACGTGGCCTTCAGGGGAATTGCTTTTGCCTTGTAAAAACCCACATCAGCGGTCAGAAGCACCCCGGCCTTGGCGTCTGCCAGTCTCACGGCCAGGGGTTTTGCGCCAAAGCCGGAAAATATGGGGATCAGGGGGGCGCCCAGTTTCATACAGGCCCAGAAAGCCACAATGAGCTCGGGAATCATGGGCATATAGAACCCAACGGTCACACCCTTTTGGACGCCCAAGGTCTTCAGGGCATTGGCACACTGGTTGGCGGCCCTGTAGAGCTCCGAATAGGTCCATTTCTCCACCGTGCCATCCTCGGCCTCCCACACAAAGGCCAAACGGTTCTTGGCGAAAGGGTCCATGGCGTGACGATCCAGGCAATGATAAGCGATGCTCAGCTTTCCTCCTATGAACCATCGCGCCCTTTCAAAAGCCCTTGAACCGTCCAGGTCAAGGACCGTGTCGTATCTGCGGTGCCATTGGACGCCCAGGTAGTCCATGGCGGCAGGCCAGAACCATTGAATGTCATTGATGGATCTTTGATACAGGGCTTTATGAGTCTTAATTCCCCACTGGTCCATAAAGCCCTTCATATGGGAGCCCCGCACATACTCCTTGGTCGGCTTCCAGATGATTTGTGTCCCCTTCATGACGACCTCCGTGACGCGCGGTCCTTCAAAAGATGCCCTTAGCAAATATGACATAAAAAGGCAAACGGCGCCAGCGGGCCTGGTTTTCTTTTGACAAAGCAAATTTTGACAGACTATAAGCAAATGCCCAAAAAGGGCTGTGAGGGATAAGATGGCATATTTTGTCTGCGTGCTGGGGATGGTGATGATCGTGGAAGGGCTTCCTTACTTTGCCGCGCCTGCCAGGATGAAGGCCTGGATTGAAAAACTGGTTCAACTGCCTGATTCAACGCTCAGGCTCACGGGATTCCTACTGATGATGGCAGGGCTTGGCCTGATCTATTTGGGCAAACAGTAGTGTGCAATGAGCCTTCATTCTTTCAGGTCCGGACACTGACGATCACGAGGTTTTCATGTACTTGCTGAGCGACTACGATTACACCCTCCCTGCGGAGTTGATCGCCCAGGTGCCTGTGCGGCGCCGGGATGAAGCCCGCTTAATGCTTCTGGCAAAGGAAGGGCGGAAAACTTCTCACTATACCTTTGCAGACCTTCCCCGGTTGCTGCAGCCTTCAGACCTTTTGGTGATCAACGACACACGCGTGATCCGGGGTCGCCTTACAGGGACCAAGGATACCGGAGGAAGGGTGGAGGTCCTGCTTCTCCACTATCCAGGCAAGCTCTTAGAAAAACAGATCGTCACGCCCCTGAGGGGTCCGAGTGGTAAACCATTACAGCCGATGATGACTCAGACAGAAAAAATTCGCGAGGCAAGGCCGTCATCAAGCACGGACAGCCTTGTCTGTGAGTGCCTAGTCAAGGCATCGAGGCCCCCGCGGGCGGGATCAAAGATTCACTTTGCCGGGGATCTCCGGGCCACGGTCCTCGGGGCGGCGGAAGGCGTGTACGACATGGCCTTTGAGTTTTCGGGTGACTTTAATGCCCTCCTGGATAGAATCGGCCAAGTTCCCCTTCCCCCCTACATCAAGAGAAACGGGCAACAGCCCCTAGACTGTGACGATGGCCGGGCCTACCAAACGGTTTACGCAAAGAAAAACGGGGCCGTAGCAGCCCCCACGGCAGGACTTCACTTCTCACGGCAACTCCTCCATCAACTCAATGACAGAGGCATTGAAGTGGCTGCCGTCACACTCCACGTGGGCTACGGGACATTTCTGCCTGTGCGGGTCACAGATATCAGGCAACACAAGATCCATCCGGAGACATATGAGCTCACAGATGAAACGGCTTCAGCCATCAATGCGGCCAAGGAGGCGGGCAGGCGTATCCTTGCTGTGGGTACAACGACTGTGCGGGTCCTCGAATATGCCGCCGACACGACCGGCCGCGTGCGGCCCGGATCAGGGCGGTGTGACCTTTTTATCTATCCCGGTTTTCGGTACAAGGTGATCCACGGGCTGATCACCAATTTTCACCTTCCCAAGAGCACGTTACTCATGCTGGTTTCGGCCTTTGCCGGGCGGCATTTCATTCTAGATGCCTACGAGGAAGCAATCCGACGGAAATACCGTTTCTACAGTTACGGGGATGCCATGTTGATCTGGTAGCCGATTGAGTCCGTCATGCCCCATGAGTTTGGAAAACCAAAAAACATGGCCTTTTCCTTTGAAATCATCGACAGATCGCAAGAAACCGGCGCTCGACTTGGCAGAATACACACCACCCACGGGTGCGTGGACACCCCGGCTTTCATCCCTGTGGGCACCCAGGCAACGGTCAAATCACTCACCCCCGAGGACCTTTCCGGGCTTGGGGTCCAGATCATATTGGCCAACACTTATCACCTCTACCTGCGCCCCGGACATCATATCATATCGACACTCGGCGGGCTTCACCGGTTCATGCACTGGGAGGGTCCTATTCTAACAGATAGCGGGGGCTATCAGGTCTTCAGTTTGGCCAAACTCAGGCAGATTTCCGAGCAGGGTGTGACTTTCCAGTCCCACCTGGATGGGTCAAGCCATTTGTTGACCCCCGAGAAGGCTGTGGAGATCCAGGAGGCGCTTGGCGCTGACATCATGATGTGCCTGGATGAATGCACCCCCTATCCAGCCACTCACACGGAGGCCCGAAGATCTTTGACCCTCAGCATCGACTGGGCCCGGCGTTGCAAAGAAAGCGCCGGTGTGGGCCGTGCCTCCCTGTTCGGCATCGTTCAAGGAGGCATGTTTCAGGACCTGCGGGCCGAGGGTGTGAAGGCGCTCATAGGTATCGGCTTTGACGGATATGCCCTGGGCGGATTGAGTGTTGGCGAACCCAAGGAGGCGATGCTGGATGTGGCGGCCTTCACCCTTCCGCTACTTCCGGAGGCGCTTCCTCGGTATGTCATGGGGGTGGGTGCGCCGGCAGATCTGGTAGAGATGGTTTCTCTCGGTGCCGACATGTTCGACTGTGTTATCCCTACGCGCCATGCGAGAAACGGGCAGCTTTTCCTGCGCACCGGCACGCTCAATATTTGCAACGCCCGGTATCGGGCCGATGAAAGACCTGTGGAGGCCGGCTGTCCTTGCTATACGTGCACACATTACTCAAGAGCCTATCTGCGTCATCTTTTTATGGCAAGAGAACTCCTCGTCCACCGCTTGACGACAATCCACAATATCCACTACTTCATGACCCTCATGAGCGAGATGAGAGAGGCGATTCGCAAGGGGCGATTTGCCCACTTCAAAAGGGACTTTTATGCTCACAGGAACCGGTGATTGGGGATGCCCGTACCGCGATTCCAACGTCATCAAACGAAAAACATGCGCGAGCGAAACTGATCCCCTGGGAAAACCATGAAACGAAGTTGACCATGTTGAACAACAAGTCCCATGCAATCGCTATGCGTACTTCTCTTAAAAGGACTATTTTGACCTCAAAAATGCCATTCTAAGCTATGAAATACACGGCAATTTGCATCCATTGGACTGTCAATACAAAGACTTAGCGTGGTCTCAATCTCTGGGATCTCTGCCGTCGTTGCCCGGTCAAGGATTGAAATTGTTTACATCAGGCTCAAGGCACCACCCACAGGGTCTGATTGGTCACCTTCTGAACTAAGCGCATGGCAATCCGTCCCGTAAAAAAGGCATCCCTTTCGCCCCGTCGGCCAACCACCACTGTTCCATACTGTCCTGTTTTCGCTTCGCCGAGGATGGCCGTGGAAACATCATGACTCCGAGTGCTGGTCTTGATCTTGATCTGACTCTTCTTGAGCCCAGCCATCTCAAACCGCTGGCGAGCCGCTTCATAAAACGCTTCCATGAGCCGCTTATTCTCGCGCTCAAGAACCTGTTGAAGCTGTGGGTTCTCTATTTCAAAATCAACGGAATAATAGTGTCTCAAGTGTGGCGCCACGTGAAACAAGGTAAGCCTGAGGTCTGGATGGGCCCCCACCATATGGATGAGGTGCTCAACATCTCGGAGGAAATTCTCAGATCCATCCACCGCCAGCAGCATTTTCATAGACATATCTTCTCCAGCAACAATCCACACAGGGATCTTGATCGCATGTTCCACGACCTTGGCAGCCGTCGTTCCGATGAAGAAATCTCGGCTCGGCGTGAGGGCCCGGCGCGCTAGAACGATGGCGTCATAGGGCCCTTGTTCAGCCCGATTCAGTATGTCCTTGGCCATGCCCACTTGCATGGGTTCCGTAACCATTTCGATACGGCTTTTCGGCACCCCTTCATGGACCATGAGGTCTTTCAATGCCTCAACAGCGTATCTGGCAGCTTCGGTATTCTTGCGAACCAGTTGGCTGATCTTAGCCCTAACCTGAGGGTCTGTTTCGGCCGCAGCAGCAAGGGTTCGAGGAATCAAGGCCTCGACGTTTAATAAGGTATAGGCGACATCCTTTGCGGCCAAGGAAACCCTGGCCGCGTATTGAACGGTCTGTTTCGAATGCACGCTGTCGTCGACCGCCAGCAAAACCTTCTTTTCCACGAGACACCCCCCTGCCTAAGTCCAGTGCCAGCGTTATTCAGCATTCACCTGCCGTTTTTCAGCTTCGCGTTGCGTGGTCACCTTCCCAGGGCCTTTGAGATAGATATGCAAAAGGTCGTGCCCTTTTTTGGTCCTGATTCAAGCCAGGCCTTTCCCTTGTGGGCTTCCATGATTTCCTTCACAATGGTTAAACCCAGGCCTGAGCCTTCTGTTTGCTCAGATGCTGGAAGTCTTCGGAACATTTCAAAGACCGTTTCAGCATCCTTCTTTTTCATGGCTACGCCGTCGTTGGTGAATGAAAATATGTGGAAATCCTTGTCCTGACCATAGCCTATGGCGATTTTGGTAAGATTTTTCCCGCCGTGTTTTAGTGCATTGTCGATCAAGTTTCTGAAGGCTCGCGTGATAGCCATTTCATCAGCCATGATCTCCGGAATCGTGTCAGGCTCCGACCATCGAATACGATTTCCTTCCAATACCGGTGAGATTTCATCCCTGATATGGCTTATGATTTTTTTGATATTGGTCTTTTTAACATTAAACAAGATTTTCTTGGACTTGATATACTCATTGATATCTCTTGTAAATGTCTCGATCTCCTCGGCGGCCTTCCTGATCTGATGGCAGTACATTTTTCCTTTTTCATCAAGCCTGTGTTCGTATTTTTCAGCAAGTAATCTCGCAAACCCGGATATACCAACAGCCGGATTCTTCAGGTCGTGGGAGATCGTATAAGCAAATAATTCCAATTCCTCCTTGTTATTCCTGACTTCTTCTGCTTTTTCCCAGAGATTCTCATAAAGCTTGGCGACGTTGATTGCGATGGCGATCTGATTCCCAATAGCGACGAGCAGATCCACCTTTGCCTCACTGAGTGATATCATGCGCTTTGAGGCCAAGTTCATCACACCCACGACCTCATTTTTTATGATGAGGGGAACACATATGATGACCTTGAATCCCTTGCTCCGAAGAAGGACAGCCCTCGCCCCGTTTTCTAGATCCGAAACCCTTTGGGCAACAAAGCTCTTGGTTCGAGCTGCCTTGCCTGAAAAGCCCTCGCTTATACGAATCTTTCGCAGTCCTTCCAACTGGTCCTTTGCAATGCCTTTGTAGGCAACCAGTTCAAGGCGCTCCTCGGCTTCATCCATCAAGTAAATCCTAACGGCAGCGATCCTAAAATGCTGCTGGACTTTCAAGATCGCCCTGTCCAGGATCTCCGTGAGACTGAGGGAGCTCGTCAGATCACCGCCAATGTCGTAGAGTACGGCAAGCTCTTCATGCCTTTTCTTGAGCTTGGTCTCACTAAATTTCACCGATACATATTTCTTATCTACTGACATGATTCAAGGCCACTGCTTCAGTCCGCCACTGCAACTTTTCTAATATGGTATCCGAATGCGCCGACTCGAAACGTCTTCGAGCAAGTCTTGGACGGTATAAAACACGATGAATTTGTCTTCCAATGCCATTACCAGTCCCCTGATTTTGTCTTCAGAAAGGAGGGTGGTGCGTATGTAGACATTATGGCGACCCTCTTCAGCGGTTTCCTGCGTAGAAAGGATGCTCACAATGCGCCCACCGTAAGATCGGATCACATCAGAGACTTCTCTAATCGAACCCGGACGATCCACCAGGCTCAAAGCAAACTGAACACCAGGTGTGTAACCCCCTGTGATATTGATCAGGACCTTAAAAATATCGGTTTGTGTGATAATGCCGATGATTGAATGCGTGCCGCTGATGACGGGAAGTGCGGAGATTTTGTTTTCCAGCATCAAAATTGCGGCAAACTCTACGGTTTCATCTGGCCTCACAAATACCGGATTTCCCGTCATGATCTCCCTGATCTCGATGGCATAGATAAGATAATTCAGTTCGTAGACATCCAGGGTAGTTGCCTTGGATGGCAAAGCCGCTCTTAAGTCCCTGTCGGTGACGATCCCCACCAGTTCGCCCTTCTTGTTCACAACTGGCAGCGAGCGGATCTTCTTCTCCTTCATGATGATAGAGGCCTTCATCATGGGAGTGTCTTCACCTACCGTGATGACCTCAGTCGTCATCCAGCCTTCTACTAACATGGATCCCCCTGTCTTGCTCTACGTATTGACCTATTTGACCTTTTGAGAATCTCCTCTCTAACACCGAGCCCTTTCTTGGGCGCTTTTTCCGCGCTCGGGCAAGAACCGTTTCGGATAACACTCTCTTAGGACCTGTGCGACGGTTGCCTTAAGGCCGTCAATATTGTCCCCGCGCTTTTCCCAAAAACCAGCGACCATTTGAACCACTGGGTGCTTTTCGTGTTCCGTCAGGAAGGTGTGGACCACTACCGGCAGAGCAGACTTTCGCTTCTGGAGGTCTTCCAGTACGGTCAGTCCGCTGACATAGGGCATGTCCAGATCCAGGATCAGGAGTTCGGGAGGCTTATCACTATTGGTCATCCTTAGCACCTCGCGACCATCCTTGGCGACTTCGGTGCGATAGCCCTCTGCCATCAACTCGCGGTTCAGAAACTCCTGGACGTGAGGATTACGGTCCGCAATCAAGATAGTGAAAGGCTTGGTTGCCGTATTTTGCTTTCGAGTCATTTGCTACAACAGGGAGCAATGGGTGTGCCAAGACGAACAAGGATTCAGAAGAGAAACAAGTCATTGAAAAGGCTAAAGATTATGTTTGACAACACGGGGTTGTACCTGCAACTGGAGATAAATGTCTGTCAGGATTTTTTACAAGTTGTAAAGCGGGGGGGGCCTTCACTCGTCCCTGGAAAGACAGGCTTTTTGTCTCTGTGAAAAACGAGTGCGGCAGTTGGTCGTGAGAGGAGAGGAGGTGTCCCCGAACCGATTGCTCATCACTGACGCCACGTACCTGGTACCCACCAGGGACCAGTTCGCCGGAAGGGGGTTCCCGAACGCCGCGGGTCATCTAGAATGAGAATGGTCGCCATCATGTCCTCCATATTTACTCCGTCTTTCCGCTTTTTGAAAGGAAACCGGCCGAGGACACCTTAAAGGCCTCAACTCTCCTGGAAACAGATGAGTTGAGACATATCCGGACAATCTCACTTAGTATTGTTGTGTGAAAAGCAATGGCCGTGCCAAGAAAGCGGGCGGACTAATGGTTGGCAAACCCATTGAAAAGACAAAATATTATTTGGTCCAGGAAGGCTTCCTTTATCATGTCCCTCAAGGTAACACTGTCAACATTTTTTACAGACTGTAAAGCATAGGCAGTAGGCCACAAGCTTCTTCTTGGATGAACCACTCCCGAGTAGAGGTCAGTCGGCCTTAACGGATATCTCAGTCTTTAGTTGATATTTTTCTATCTTGGACAAGAGTGTAGGGCGGGACATACCGAGCAGTTCGGAGGCACGGGTGCGGTTGCCGCCAGTAAGATTTAGCACTTCTCCTATGACGATACAGCCGAATCGGTCCGTCAAGGAGGCAAAGATGTCTTTCCCGGTACCGGCGGTGAGGCCTTCACGGACCCATTGGCGGATCGCCTCGTCCGCAGCGTCTTCCGTTTGTTTCGAGACACCCCCCGTTCCTATGGCGCGGGAGATATCCTCTAAAGTGATGGGACCGCCCCGGTTAAAGATGAGCGCCTTATGTATGGTATTGGCCAGTTCTCGCACATGACCCGGCCAGAGCTGGTGACTCAGGAAGTCTTTGGCCTCCTTGCTCATTCCCGGATTCTGACTTCCCGTCTCTCTAGAAAATCGGGCGAGGAAGTAATCGGCAAGGAGGGGGATATCGCCTGAACGGTTGCGCAGGGCGGGCAGCCATAGGGTGACGACCTTTAGACGATAATAAAGGTCTTCCCGGAAGCGTCCTTCCGCCACAGCGGCTTCGAGGTTCCGGTTGGTGGCTGCAATGATCCGAACGTCCACCGGGATAGTCGTTCGGCCACCAAGACGTTCGATACTCTTTTCTTGAAGCAGGCGCAGGATCTTCGCCTGGATGCTGAGGGGCATGTCACCGATTTCATCGAGAAACACTGTCCCGCGATGGGCTTGCTGAATCTTTCCCACACGGCGACTGACGGCTCCGGTGAAAGCCCCTTTCTCATATCCGAACAGCTCGCTTTCAAGAAGCGTCTCCGGAATGGCCACGCAGTTGATCACAACAAAAGGTTTCTCTGCACAAAGACTGTGTTGATATATGGCACGGGCCACCAGCTCTTTCCCGGTGCCGGATTCGCCGCGAATAAGCACTGTAGCGTCAGTGGAGGCCACGCGGCCAATGGCCTTGTAAATTTCCTGCATGGCCTTGCTTTGCCCTACAATCGCTTCGCCGGAAGTCGTTTCCGGGGCAGCGTCCATTTCCACGCTTGAGCGCATGAAACGACCCGCTTCAAGGGCCTGCTCAATCAAGGCCAAAATGTCGGGGACCTCGAAGGGCTTGAGCACATAATCAAAGGCCCCAAGCTTGGTGGCTTCAATGGCGGTCTCAGTGGTGCCAAAGGCGGTCATCACAATGACAGGCAGCTTGGGTTCGATTTCTCGTATCGTCCGAAAGGTTTCAAGACCGCTCATTCCTGGCAGACGCACATCCATGATGACTGCGTCAGGCGAAGACTCTCGAACCATGGTGATGCTCGCTTCACCCGTGGACGCCGCCTGTGCTGTATGTCCTTCCTCGCTCAAGAGCTTTTTGAAGCTTTGCCTTAACTGGGCATCGTCGTCGACGATCAAGATGGTGCTCAATTCAGCTCCTCCCTGTATGGTAGGGTGATAGTGAAAGTCGCTCCTTTGCCTTCTCGTGATCTGAGGTTCAGCCAGCCCCCGTGTTCTTCCACGATTCGGGCGGCGATGCTCAGACCCAGGCCTGTGCCCTCCTCTCTCGTGGTGAAAAAGGGTTCAAACAACTTATCCTGGATCGCCTCAGGAACCCCCGGGCCATTGTCGCTCACCCGGATGACCACCACCCGCCCCAAAGGTTTTACCATCCCCTCTTGCTCAGAGAGCACAATCCGGCCGCCAGTTCCCATGGCCTCACATGCGTTGACCAATAAGTTCACAAGCGCCTCTTTCAACTGCTCCGGGTCTGCCAAGATTTCAGGGAGGCGACTCTGACGGCTAAGCTTGACCTCGGCACCGTATGATTCCACGCGGTGGCGGAGAAGTTGAAGCGCCGTATCCACAACGTCCGAAGGGCTTACCTTCTGCATCTTGAGCTTGGGCGGTCTGGAAAATTCCAGGAAATTCTGAACAATCGTGTCAATATGACGGATCTCTTCAGAAATCACGTCAAAGTCCTCTTTCTGGGTTTGAGACAGGTCCAGGGCGCGCCCTAAAGAGAAGAGCCGCATCTTTACCGATGTCAAAGGATTCCGGACGCTGTGCGCCACGCCTGCCCCAAGTTTACCAGCTAGAGCTAGCTTCTCAGCCTGCAATAGATACTTTTGGCTCCGCTCAAGCTGGGTTTTGGTTCGATCCACATCTTCCATCAGGCTGTGGACCCGGCGGCTTACCGCCTTCACTTCATTCCCAGATTTGACGGGCCTTGACACGTTATCTGTGTCCAAGGTCAGTCTGCGAAGTGGATTCAAAATTTGGGTTATGAGAACAAAGGCCAACAGGGCACCAAGAAGTATGGCGGTCCATACGGCTATCCCGGCTATGAACCTGAGCCGCTTGGCCTGAGTGTTGGTTTTGGTGCGGGAAAACTCAATCCTTTTCCTATGGACATCCTTATAGTCCTCACAAAGTTCGAGGATTCTGAAAAAGTGGCTGCGGACCCTAGCGTGGAGCTTGGCTCCAGCTTCTCGCTCTCCAGCATTATAGAAGGTAATCACTTGATCCTTGTTCTTTATATATTGGTTATATTTGGCCTCGATTTCATCAACGGTTTTCTTCTCCGCTCCAGTCTGAACGAGCTTTCTGACCGCTCTTAACCTTTCTCTGAATGCCTGTCGATACTCTCTTAATTTCTTGAGCCAGTCCGGATTCCCGTCCAAGAAGTAATAGGAGACGAACCCCTTCTGATTCACCAATGCATCTTCCAAGCCTGCCGCTGCCTCAAGTGCCCGAAGGTCCTTATCCATGACGTCCTTGAAAAGGGCATCTATTTGATAGGTGTACCACATCATGACTAGACCGCCTGACAAGGTGATCGCCACCAAGGCGGTCAAGACGAGAAATAGGCGGCTGCGCAGGCTGACTCTATGCCACATCTTCATTTTATGCACTTACAGGTCCAGGTGTTTTGTCGGAAAAAAATGTCAGATCTCGTTCACAACCATTCCTTTGCAACGTATTATAAAGCTTAAACCCCCTATAGCCAAGAAATAACGCAGTTTGCCTCGCAGAAAGACAATAAGATCAACAGGTGCCGCACTGGTATATGAGACACACCTTGTGGGAGCTGGCAGATATTGTGGTTGTTATCCAGCCCACGAATTTTAGGTTGTCCTGCAACACCGCCAGGCACCAGCCTGGAGGATTGATACCCAAAAGGCTATGTGATGATCAGGGAAGCTGAAGACCGCGAAGGCTGGCAGATGAGTTTACTATGCGGCCGAATGCAACCTGTGGACCATTTGTAAGGGCCGCGGACTGAAATGTCGACACCCTTGGAAATTAGGGATAGACTGCTGGCAAAGCTCAAGCTCCAAGACCAATCTGCGCATCTTCTCGAGGCTCTTTGTTACGTCCACATTGTCACCCATGAAAGCCTGTTGATGTCGCCTTAGGGCTCGCGCAAAAATAAGTTCGCAGAGTTGGCGCTCAGATTTGGTTTAGATTTGGCCGATCCGATTGATCAAAACCGTAGGAATAGCTAGCTAGTGCCCATCCTCGAATAGTAAAAAAGCAATGGACACGAGCGTAAGTTTCCAATTCATAAATGAGTAATTTTTCCTCTGAGCAAGGCCGCACAAGGGTTTGCGCCGAGGCGTACTTTGCGTACGTCGCAGGCGAAAACACGCGGAGACCGCCGCTCAGAGGAAAAAGGAGCATTTATGGATGGAAACTAGCTATTTCGAGGGGTGTGCGAATGAGGCATCGGCCAAAGATCGGCTGAAGCTGAGATGCCAAAATGTGAAGTTGTTCTTGCGCGTGCCCTAAGTTCAGATGTCGGGTTGCCGTAAAGCCGCGGCGGGCATGATGGTGGGGTTCCGATAAGAAAATCCGGGTCGGCCTTGATCCTAGTGACCGCCCACACCCAGAATCCCGGAAGCTGCTACCGTCAAGACGAGAACTT
>CAZCXI010000032.1:5526-31910 GCA_964502635.1 uncultured Desulfobacterales bacterium | reverse complement strand
TGGAAGCTCTCCGGGATGCCCTCAAGATGAAGAAGGACTTCCCGGAACGACAAGCTACAAAAAACCTTCTAGAGAAGATCGAGGGATCCAAGACTCTGGACGGTGAACTCGAAGATTTCATTTTGAAGGAAACAAGGCAAACACTCGACAAGTTCAAGTAGACATTGTTTGGAAGCCTGACCGTTGAACCATCTTTCTTTGCGAACCCTTCTTATATGTATCGTCTTGCCAGCGGTCTGTTATGTTTTGTCTCTTCACGCCCTGGAGGAAGTCATTCAAAGAAAATGGACTGCCGAATTGCGGGGGGTGCTAATTCCCGACTCAAGATCCCTTCTGCAGGGCCACATCAGCATCGAGGACGAAATACAACGCAACATTGACAGTTACCTTGCTTCACGCTCCACTCTGAGATGGGGCGTTGTGCCAAGAATCGTAGTCAAGACTGAGACCGGCCGCCGGCTCTACCCATCTTCTGGCCAAGAGCCATTTTATGCATATGACTCTGACATGCTTCCCTTAAGAAAGGCCGTCCCTGCTCCCACACAAATGCTGGACGTTGCAAAAAGTAACTTAAAAATCATGGATGAAGGAATAGAGCTCACTGTGAGCGTGGACATTCCCGGAAGGAGCTGGCTTGCAAACGGCGTACTTGCCTTTTACATTCTGATCTTCGCCTTGGTGCTCTACCGGGTTTACCGTCTAAGCACTAGCGAGGCCGAGCGTCGCAATCTCCGCAGTCGACGAGCCCTAGAAGCCGCCAACCACAAATTAACAATGGCTGAGAAGAGGCTGCATGGTGTAACAGATAGGGAAAGAACTTACCGAAGAGAAATAGAAAGCCTTAAGGCAGAGCTGGCCTTAGCCAGCGATGCGGTCCGGACAACCGAAGGCGAGGCCCTCGCCGAAATCGAGGCCCTGGAAACAAGCCTGCACGAAAGTGTTGCCCTTAGGAAAGAATTGGAGAAGGGGGTCAGTTATCTCCAACATGAATTAAAACGAATAGAGTCATCCCGCAAAACGCCTACCAAGAAGCAACATAAGCAGATCAACACTAGCATAAAACGGTTCAAGACTCTGTATAAGAACCTTGAATTTCATCCCCGAGCCGTTGAGGGCTTCCTGAACCTAACGAACGATCTTCAGCTCCGGGCCGAGGAGTTTATCCACAAAACAAATGAAAATAGTACTCGATTATCGGCGAAACGGAAAGTCTTTTCCAGAAAAGGAACGGTTCCTGTCTTTGAATGCGAATTTGCTTACAGAGGTAGGATTTACTGGAAACCAGGCCGTGGCGGAAAAACGCAAATTCTCGTCATTGGTACTAAGCAAACTCAAAACAAAGATTTGGCTTACCTAGAAGGTCTATAGAGGAATTCGCTTGGGGTACCCGCAGATTCGCAACAGGGCGTCTTCCAAGACAAGCCCAGCACCTTGAGCGCCTGTCTTGAGCCGAATATCAGCTTCCAGCAGGATCGCCAAGGCCTCGCCAAGCTCCTCGAAAGTATAGTTGTCCGAGTGCACGAGCGTCTTGTAGACAGCAAAGGGATGCATTTTTCCGCTTTGGACCGCTCCTTTGCACCGGCTCAGCTGCGGCCATACCGCCTTCTGAAACGTCCCGTAAGTCATCCTCCTCTTCCAGCCGCATCCAGACTCACTCTGCATGCAATCTGTGATGAGGATCATCTTTCGCACTTGGTTGGTGGCTGCAGACAGAATCTGAAGGGGGACCAACTTGGCCTTCAAAAGCCCGCACACAAGCAAGAGGGCCTTTCGAGCGTCCCGCTCCCCAATGGCATTGCTCAGCTCATAAATGGGGTCCTGTTTGCTCTTTTCTAAGGCTTCTTCAACATCATCGACCAGAATCTCCTTGCGGTCGCCTACGAATGCGATAAGTTTTTCTAATTCAGTGTTGAAGTTCCGAAGGCCGGCACCGGTCTTCTCGTACAAGACTTCAAACCCGGCAAGCCCCATGGTTTTGCCAGCGCGCCCCAGGACCTCTCTCATGCGAGCTTTCAAGCTTTGTTTCTGCTGGCGTTTGTCGGCGGCCTTATCCCCTCGCGCCACACTGCAGTCAACGACCACCCCGATTTTCTTGATCGTTCCGTAAAGCTTCCGGCGTTTGTCAACAGACTCCGTGGTGAGAATAAGATGGTTCGCGCGGGGAAACCCGGCCGTAATCGCCTCGTTTAGCACGTCCGCATCCTCCCCATGAGCCGGTATCGTGATTGCCTCATGGAGGCAATGATCAATGATCTGGCGGGGCCACCCGTCGGCTGCCTCTCTCAGAGCACCGGCGCTCTTCCCAAGAAGCAGGTCTAAGCCCTGATCCGAGTCTCCATGACAAACGTCGTTTAGCGACAAGCCAGCGACGCTCAGCGCACGAACAAAACAGCGCGCTGACCGCTCCACGTCTTGTTTCTCGAAGGCGCCTATTGACTCATGAACCAGGTCATCGATGGTTATCTGTGAATGGAATATTTGGGTGTCGTGAACACAAATGACCTTGGCACCCGGCAGGAGCGGAAAGGTATTCAAGCGGGCCACCACCTCGTGGACGTCTGCCGTGGCTCCGGCCAACGCCTCGTAGTTGAGGCTTTGTTGACGGGGTGCAACGATGGCCTCCAAAAGGGTCTTGAACGCGGACTTATATAAAAACTCATCACCGTACAAAAGGTAAACCGGAGCAGCCGCACCCCTTTTCGCCTCGGCAAGCAGGTCTGTCAAAGTTTCCAACCTAATTTCGGGCATTCCTCCGCCTCAATACCATCATCATGACTATGGCAATGGCCGCCATGATCACACCAATGAGTTGAGAGGTTGAAACCATACTGTTCAAGAACATGCCCCGGTCGTCGCCTCGAAAAAACTCAATGATCGATCGGGTCACCCCGTACAGCAAGACATATGCCCAGAAAATCTGGCCTTCGAATGCCTTGATACGCCTCAGGCCCATAAGGACCACAAAGATGAACAGGCCGTTTAGAGAAGAATAAAGCTGGGTCGGATGAAGGGGTATGCCTTTTGGCGCCAAGGACTCAGGATGAGTGAAGGTCACCGCCCACGGCAGGCTGCAAGCCCTGCCGTAGCAGCACCCCGCAGAAAAGCACCCGATACGGCCAACAAACTGTCCGAAGGCGACCGGCGGGGCCAGGATGTCTGAGGTTTTCCAAAGGGCAAGGCCTCTTGTCTTTATGAACCACAGGGCTGTCACAAACGCGGCAACAAATCCCCCGTAGAACACAAGCCCTCCGTGCCATATCCGAATGATCTCCAAAGGATCTCGACGAAAAGTCGGCCACTCAACCAGCACGTATAGTATTCGAGAACCGATGATGGCAGCCAGGAGCATGTAGAAACCCAAATCCAGAATTTGATTGCCATCTTCGCCGACCTTCCGCGCTTCTCGAAGCGCCAGCCCCAGGGCCGACAGGAAGGCCATGGCCACAAAAACCCCGTAGGTGTGGACCACAAAAGGACCTATGCGAAACAGGACAGGATGCATGGTATGGCAGTATTTGAAATCGGGAGAAAGCGCTTGGGCTTCTGAACCTTGGCGCCAGGCTTTGCCAGCCTATATTTTCCTTGACAGCGCCAAGAAGAATACGATCCCCGCTCCCACCGAAATTGCGCTGTCGGCCACATTGAAAGCAGGCCAGTGGACAGCCCCCACATGAAAGTCCAGAAAATCGACGACCTCTCCAAAACGAAGGCGGTCAACGATGTTTCCCAGGGCCCCTCCAAAAATCATGGCAAGGGCTCCTGCCACCCACGGCTTGCCTGGAGGGAGTTTAGTATACAGGTAAACGATGATGCCAAGAGCCAGTCCGGAAACCGCCAGAAAAAAAAAGGTCCTTATCCGTGTCGCTTCGCCGGCCAGAAACCCAAAGGCACCCCCCGTGTTCCGAATATGGGTCAGCGAAAAAAACCCTGGAACGATCTCCAGGTTTTCACGAAGCGAAAGACCGTGCATGAGAATCTCCTTGGTTGCCTGATCGACCAGGAGGGTGATGCAAACAACAAGGATGAATCTGGTATACTTTCCTTTCAACTGACTGCCCGGGCTATTGATTGTCTGTTCCCCCGGCCTCAAGGGCTTCCACACAACGAGAGCAGATGGCCTTGTGCATTTCGTTCGTGCCAACAGAAGGGTCACGTATCCAACAACGGCCGCACTTTTCTCCGGGGGCAGGATCGATGCGAATAGCGAGACCCGGTATCTTTGTACTGTGGTAAGCGCTGTCCAGACTTCCGCCCGTTAGAATGGATACCTTGGAAACAATAAAGACCGCCCGCAGTTCGTCAACCGTTGGCTTCACGGTCTCAAAAAAACCGCCTGGAAGGCCCAGCGTCACCGCCGCATCCAGGGGGTGGCCGATCTTTTTCTGCCCTCTCGCTTCTTCCATGGCTTTGCTCACCTCTCCACGCAGCGTCAAGATAGATTCCCATCTTTCAGCCAAACCGGGATCAACAAATGCATCATTCACCCCAGGCAACGGGGCAAGATGGACGCTGTCGGGCATGCCCCTCATCTTGGGCATGTGGGCCCATACCTCCTCAGCTATAAACACAAGGATAGGAGCCACGAGACGGGCTAGGCTGTCGAGAATAATGTGCAGTGCAGTCTGGGCCGAGCGTCTGCCTCGCGATCTCGCAGGCGACGTGTAGAGCCTGTCTTTCAAAACATCCAAGTAAAAGGCGCTCAGGTCTAATGTACAGTAATTGTACAAAGCGTGATAGACCGCGTGGAACTCAAACGAATGATAGGCCGCGCGAGTTCGCTCCACCAAGTCTTGAAGACGATGGAGTGCGAATCGGTCGATCTCTGCCATTTGTGAAGACGCAACGGCATCAGCCTCAGGCTCAAAATCGCCCAGGTTGCCCAGAATAAACCGGCTTGTATTGCGAATCCGGCGATAGGCATCTGTGAGCTGTTTCAGGATCTTGTCCGATATCCTGACATCGTCCTGATAATCTGAAGCCGCAACCCACAGTCTGAGAACCTCTGCGCCGTATCGGTCAATGATTTCGCTCGGCGCAATCACATTGCCCTTGGACTTGGACATCTTTTCTCCCTTGCCATCCACGACAAAACCGTGGGTGAGCACGCTCTTGTAAGGCGCTCTGCCACGGGTGCCCGCCGCAGTCAGAAGGGCGCTGTGGAACCATCCCCGGTGTTGATCACTGCCCTCCAGGTACATATCCGCAGGCCACGTCAGATCGGCCCTGCGTTCAAGCACGGCGGCATGACTCACACCGGAATCGAACCACACATCCAAGATGTCTTTTTCCTTCTCAAATATTTCTCCCCGGCACTTCGGGCATTTTGTCCCTTCGGGCAACAGGACAGACGGGTCGGCTTCAAACCAGATATCAGCCCCATGCTTCCGAAAAAGAGCCTCTACATGATCGATGATCTCTCCCGTGATCAGACATGAACCACATGTCCTGCAATAAAAGGCCACGATAGGGACACCCCATGAGCGCTGCCGCGAGACACACCAGTCCGGACGGTTTTCAATCATTCCGTAAATCCGTTCGCGCCCCCAGGACGGAATCCAGGTTACCTGGTCAATACAACCGAGCGCCTTTTGTCTCAAGCCCGCCTTTTCCATGGAGATAAACCACTGTTCGGTAGCCCGGAAAATCACAGGCTCTTTGCACCGCCAGCAATGGGGATAGGTGTGCTCTACGGTCCCTTCACCAATCAGCATTCCCAGCTCCGCCAGCTTGGCGATGACCGAGCTGTTGGCATCAAAGACAAACCTGTCGGCAAAAAACTCAACATCTCCGGTAAAATGACCGCGATCATCCACAGGAGAGAGGATGTCCAGATTATAAGCCAAGCCGACTTCATAATCTTCCCGTCCGTGACCGGGGGCGGTATGGACACAACCCGTTCCCGCGTCCAAGGTAACGTGCTCGGCCAAAATAATCAGAGACTGGCGATCGTATAGGGGATGACGGCAAAGCTTTGTTTCCAACCGCCTTGGATCAACTTCCGCCAATATCTCGTAATCCTTCGTCCCAAGGCTGTCCATGGTGTCTTCCAGTAGACCTTGGGCCAAGATGTAAACCTCGCTGCCGTTCACCTGCACGGCCACGTAACGAAAACCGGGATGCAGGGCCACAGCAAGGTTGGCTGGGATGGTCCACGGGGTAGTGGTCCAAATAACCAGGTAAATCATTTTTCCCTTAAGGGAAGGAAAATCTCGGCTTATGTCCGACAGCAGAGGGAACTTGACATAGATGGATGGGGAGCTGCGAATCTTGTATTCCACTTCTGCTTCTGCCAGCGCTGTCTTGCAACCGCAGCACCAGTAAATCGGCTTTTTGCTCTTGAAGAGGCTTCCGTCAAGGGCAAATTTCCCAAACTCCCTTACAATGGTGGCCACATAGCCTGGAGTCATCGTCAGGTACGGATCATTCCACTCACCCATGACGCCGAGTCTCTTGAACTCTTCCCTCTGCACTCCAATGTATTGCTCGGCATAAGCCCGGCACCGCTTTCGCACTTCTGCCTGGCTCATCGTCCCTTTCTTCTCACCAAGTTCCTGGTCCACCTGGTGCTCTATGGGAAGGCCGTGGCAATCCCAACCAGGCACATAAGGTGCGTCAAATCCACTCATCTGGCGAGATCGGATGACGATATCTTTTAGGATCTTGTTGAGGGCGGTTCCAATATGGATATGCCCATTGGCATAGGGGGGGCCGTCGTGAAGGACGAAAAGAGGCCTCCCCTTCGACGTTTTCCTGATCTGTTCGTAAAGCCTTGTCGTCTCCCAGGTCTTGAGAATGTCAGGCTCTCGTCGAGAAAGATTGGCCTTCATGGGAAAGGCTGTTTGAGGAAGATTCAGACTCGCTTTATAGTCCACGGCGTTCTCCAAGCGTAAAAAGAATAGTTGAAGATGCAAATATCACAACATAATGAGTTGTCAAGAGGACGTCAAACCAACCGTTGGGCATCTGCGAAGACAAGGCCGAAAAAAAGCCCCCATGCCCACGCATGGAGGCCTTTTCCAAACAATGCACTCGGCAATCGAGCCCAACACCAGTGTTCTTAGTACATGCCACCCATACCGCCCATACCGCCACCGCCTGGAGGCATGGCAGGCATGTCTTTCTTCTCTTCCGGCTTCTCAGCGATCATGGCCTCAGTGGTGAGCATCAAGGCGGCCACGCTTGCCGCGTTCTGCAGGGCATAGCGCACGACCTTAGTGGGATCAATGACGCCCGCCTTCAAGAGATCCTCATACTTTTCCGTCTCAGCGTTAAAACCAAAGGCCCCTTTTTCGCTCTTGATCTTTTCAACGACCACGGCGCCCTCATAGCCGGCATTGTTGACGATCTGGCGAAGGGGCTCTTCCATGGCCCGCTGTACGATTTTCACACCCAACTTCTGATCTGCCTTGATTTTTACCTTGTCCAAGGCGGGAATACACCGGACCAAGGCCACACCGCCGCCTGGCACAATCCCTTCTTCCACAGCAGCACGGGTGGCATTTAGGGCGTCCTCGACACGAGCCTTCTTTTCTTTCATTTCAGGTTCGGTGGCCGCACCAACATTGATGACCGCCACACCGCCAATGAGCTTGGCAAGACGTTCCTGGAGTTTTTCTCGGTCGTAGTCGGATGTCGTTTCCTCGATTTGAGTCCTGATCTGGCGCACCCGGCCTTCCAAGCTGGAGCGTGAACCAGCACCATCCACGATGGTGGTATTGTCTTTATCAATGGCGATCCGCTTGGCACCGCCCAGATCGGAAAGGCTTATGTTTTCCAGCTTAATCCCCAAGTCCTCCGAGATGACCTGGCCGCCCGTCAAAATCGCAATGTCCTCCAACATGGCTTTTCGACGGTCTCCGAACCCTGGGGCCTTGATGGCAGCGCACTGGAGGGTTCCCCGAAGCTTATTCACCACCAATGTGGCCAGGGCCTCGCCCTCAACATCCTCGGCAATGATCACAAAAGGTTTTCCCATCTTGGCAACCTGCTCAAGGATGGGCAGAAGATCCTTCATGACGCTAATCTTCTTTTCGTGGAGCAGGATCAAGGGATCCTGGAGGGAGACCTCCATCTTATCAGGATCCGTGACAAAATAGGGCGACAGATAGCCACGGTCAAACTGCATCCCCTCAACCACCTCGAGGGTCGTCTCCATGCTCTTAGCCTCTTCCACCGTGATGACGCCCTCTTTGCCGACCTTGTTCATCGCCTCTGCGATAATGTTACCTATGGTCTCATCGTTGTTAGCCGAAATAGAGCCTACCTGAGCGATCTCCCGCTGCTCCCTGGTCGGCTTACTCAACTTGGCCAGCTCTGACACGACGACGCCGACGGCCTTGTCGATCCCTCGCTTGATGGCCATGGGGTTATTGCCCGCAGCGACCAGCTTCTGACCCTCCGTGTAAATGGACTGGGCGAGGACAGTGGCTGTCGTGGTGCCGTCCCCAGCCACATCACTGGTCTTGCTGGCAACCTCCTTGACCATCTGGGCCCCCATGTTCTCGAACTTGTCCTCAAGCTCGATCTCCTTGGCCACGGTCACGCCATCTTTGGTAACCGTAGGAGCGCCCCAGGATTTCTCAAGGATTGCGTTTCTACCCTTGGGGCCCAGGGTCACCTTAACCGCATTCGCCAATGTGTTAATCCCTTCTAAAACGGCCTCCCGGGCCTTTGCGCCGTATCTAATCTCTTTTGCAGCCATATTATTGTATCCTCCTTAAGATTTTTGCTGCTGCCAATGTCAGCAAGCTTCAACTCACACAACGATTATCAGCACCTTGACGTGAAACATCCTATTTCTCAATAACACCCAGCACATCATCTTCACGCATGATGAGATACTCCTCACCCTCGATCTTTATGTCGGTACCCGAATATTTGCCGAAGAGTATCCGGTCCTTCTTTTTCACGTCAAGGGGCACCTGCTTGCCGTTTTCCAAGACCTTCCCCTTTCCCACCGCAATGACCAAACCTTCAGAAGGCTTTTCTTTGGCCGTGTCGGGTATGATAATACCCCCCTTGGTCGTTTGTTCTTCTTCAAGGCGTTTTACGAGAATTCGGTCTTGCAAAGGTCTAATCTTCATGGTGCTCAATCTCCTTCTCTTTAGATTTTGAACTTCATTTCGTCGTGTCTTCCGTCTTTCACTTCACCAAAACCAGTGCCTCAATGTCACCTCCTTTCCCAAGACGTCAAATTCATGCAGTTTAATTACAAGAAAATTTGAGAATCCTCAGGATTCTAGATGAAACCCCACACCGCGCTCAGAAATATATTCCGAAATATAATCATAGAGTTAATCTTGTAAAGGGGGTAAAGGCAAAATGTCTTGCCTGAGATAAGAGGCTTTCAGAGGCAAATCCCGGTCAATCGCCAGCCGCCTCCTGTTAGGCTACCCGGCTGCTGCCCAGCGTTTCCCGTGCCGTGGGAAAGGTTTTCTCGTTCCGGCCCTCCCTTTCATTCCTTCGCTTCTTGGGAAACCGAAGGAATGAAAAGATTCGCCCTAAACCGAATCGTTTCATTCCTCCCTTTTCTTAGAGGCGGATTCCGTCTCCGATTTCTTGTCCTTCCCCCCCGACTTTTCACTCTTGCCTCGTGGCGCAGAGGAGGCGTTGGTGGACTTGTTTGCGTAATCCGTCACATACCATCCCGTACCCTTGAGATGGAAGGTGCTTTGCGAAATGAGTTTGTGAAGCCTGCCGGAACAGTGCCTGCATGTTTTTAACGGCGCATCCGAAAACCCCTGCCACGATTCTACAATCCTCCCGCATTTCGCACATTGATATTCGTAAATCGGCATGGCAATATCCCCTGTCTGAGCTTATTAATAAAGATAATTAACGAAAATGATTTGTCAAGTGAGAAAGTTGCCGCCCTTGCTAGTGTCGTGTCTCAGAAGTAACTATCATTAGTCACCATGTAGCCGAAAGCCTTTTCCGCGCGACATTGAGCATTTTCGGAATGAGAGGTCAGCTGAGTGAAGCGTTAAGAATCATAAACTGTTTGAGGGCCTTAGCCCGAGTTTTTATGATTCAGCGCAACGAAGCTGACGTCCCGGAAATGCTCACGGAGCCCGGAAAATGGCTTGATGGCAACACGTTACTTTTTAAAGGAACTTCTGGGACACGACACTAGACGTCCTTCAAGTGATCCATGGGGCCTTGCCAGGCCCCGTAAAATTCAAGCACGGCCTCCATACCATTGATGGGCACTGTTTCTAGGATGGCCGTGGTCCGTTCATGAACCCTGCCCTCCTCCTCCATCTTGTCTTCCGGCGACGCATCAAAGGCCTGTAAGAATTTGGTGAACCGAATAACGTGGATCAGTTCATGGGTCACGATATAGAGGGAAAACGGAAACAACCGAAGCCCTGGCACGTCACTCAGCACTGGGAGGATGCTGTGATCCTGAAGGCATATTCTATAAAAATCATACCTTGAGGAACCGAGGGATGTTTCCTCCCTGGACCCAACATACCTGATGATCTGTGCGAAAGGCCCGTGCACAATCTCTTCCGGAGACAGGTCGGCCAGGGTCTTGACATCATAACGCCGCCGCCGCCACTCAGCAAACGACATTTTGTAGGCGTTACTGGTCAACTCTTCGGCCATGGCAACGGCCTTGCTAACAACGATCAAGTCATCTTTGCCGAAACCTTGCAGCCCCTTTGTGGCGTCCATGTGCCCCTGCATCGTGACAAAAGCTTATTGCTGGGATCGTCTGCTTGCATCATAACATTTACCACATTGTTGTGACGAGGGCCACCCCTCAGTGCGTGCCAGTGCAAAAACCTCGCGGACTCGCTGGTTGTCGGGGGCACCCGCGATCAAACCAGGGGACAGGCGGGGGAACTAGAAAAAAGCTGGACATGTCCGTGTAGATATATTACAAGAGTCGTTTTGGGGGAAGAGATCCTCACAGAACGGAGGTGATGCTGTGGGAAGTGTGATCAAGAAGCGAAAGAAAAAAATGCGCAAACATAAACACAAGAAGCTGATGGCTCGCACACGCCATCAAAGAAGGAAAAAATGATGAACATGACATCGCGCCCTGCTTCACCCAGCAAAAGGCACCCCGTGCACCCAAGAAATGGTGGTGCCTTTTGCTGTGTTTGGGATGTGGACGCAATCGTGATCACGAGGTTTACCTGCCGTTAGGATGTCATGTTTGGTGCCATCCTGGCATTGGACCAACTACTTTTTCCCTGTATACCCTTTTAGATATTTAAAGAATTCAGTGTCCGTGGAAAGGACCAGCGAACTGTCCTTATCCAGCGTCTGTTTGTAAATCTGAAGGGTCTTCACAAAAGAATAAAAATCAGGATCGAGTCCGAAGGCATCAGCGTAAATCTTTGTGGCCGTGGCATCGGCTTTGCCTTTGACCTCCTGAGCCGTCTTGTACGCCCCCGAAGTAATCCGCTTCATCTCTTTTTCCTTGTCGCCCTCGATCTTTCGTGCCTCCCCCGTACCCTCCGATCGAAATTTTTCAGCGATCTGGTTGCGCTCGGCAATCATTCTGGCAAAAACCGACCTCTGGACCTCCTCCACATAATTGAGGCGCTTGATCTTCACGTCAACCACCTCGATGCCGAAATTGGCCAGCTTGGGCTGGGCCTGGTCCATAATGGCTTTTTCTATCTTTTGTCTGCCCACGCTGACTGAGCCCAGGTCCGTCTTGCCCTTGACGTCCTCCAGGCCGGGTTCAAAGGTATCGAGTTCCCGATCCGTTCTTCGTACCGTTTCAATGAGGGGATAGGATGTGATCAAGTTGCGCACCGCTGCGTCGATGATGTCGTCCAGCCGGCTCAAGGCGCCCGTCATATTGTTCACGGTCTGAAAGAATCTCAAAGGGTCCACAATTTTCCACCGTGAGAAAGTGTCTACCCATATGAAAGTCTTGTCCAAGGTCGGGATTTGTCCCGGGTCGCCATCCCATTCCTGAAGATTCTTTGCAAAATAATTGGCGTTCTGAATGAAAGGAATCTTGAAATAAAGGCCCGGTTCCTTCTTGGGCTGGTCCACGACCCTGCCAAACTGAGTGACAACCACCTGCTCGGTTTCATCCACCGTGTAGACGCCTCCCGAAATCAGAAGGAGGACCAGAATCATCAGTACAATAATGAATCCTTTTGATTTCATTTCTGCACCCCTCCTCCTTTGCCCAGATTGAGCAGCGGCAGCACGTTTTTTTGGTCCGCATCAATGATGTATTTCTGGCCCAATTTAGGAAACAGGTCTTTGAGCGCCTCCAGATAAAGGCGCCTGCGCGTCACATCTTTCGCCTTGGCATATTCCTTGTACTCCGCAACGAACCTGGCGGCATCACCCTCGGCGCGGTTAACCCGGTCCACGGCATAGCCCTCAGCTGCCTTGATGGTCTTTTCAGCATTTCCCTTGGCGGCTGGGATGGCTTTATTGTATTCCTCCTGCGCCTGATAGATCATTTGCTCCTTTTCCTGGATGGCCTGGTTCACCTCGTTAAAAGAGGGCTGCACCGGTGCGGGCACATTGGTCTTTTTCATCTCAATGGTCACCACGTTGATCCCGGTTTCTGCCTCATCCAGCTCTTTTTGAAGCAGACCGCGTGCCTGATCAGCGATTTCCTCCCTCTTGCTAATAACCTCGTTGATACTCCTGTCACCCACAACCAGACGCATGGTGGATTCTGATAAATCCCGCAGCGTACTTCTCACATTGTGCACCTTGAACAGGTACCTGTAAGGATCTTTTATCCGATATTGAACGATCCAAGGAACCACGGCCACATTGAGGTCTCCCGTAAGCATCATAGATTCGCTGTCATATGCCTTGCCGGCCGCGTACTGGGTACGGACACCCGCCTGAAGTGTCCGGAAACCGAACTCTTCCTTGTAAACAAAGCGCACCTTCACCTTGGTGACTTTTTCAATGCCGCTGGGTAACTTGAAGTGCAGTCCGGGCTCTGTCGTACGCGCGTATCGGCCAAACCGCTGAATGACGCCCACTTCATCCACGGCCACGGTGTAAAAAGCTGAGCTGCCCAGATACACAATGACGACAACAAGGAGAATGATCCAACCCCCCGGTATCTTAAGCTGCTTAAATTTTTGGATCATTTCGTCCACCTGTGGGGGCACCCCCCCACCTGATCCCTGTTGCTGTTGTTTTAGCTTGTCCCAATCCCAGGGCATACGTTACTCCTCTGTTTAGGGGTTCAAAGGGCGTGCCTCCCCGACTCGGTTTCGTCAGTTTGGAATATAGGCCACTCCATCTAAATCGGTCAAGGGAAAACAGAACACAGACACAGATCTGTTGACAGCCGGTATGTCCTCAACTATATATAATACTGACCATGAGACTCAGACTCGTACGCAAAGCCATGGACAAACCGGCTCCTCTCGGCAGCATTTTACAAAAGGCCCTGAGGGCTTCCAAGATAGATGTGAATCTAGACCTCCACCGGCTCTGGGGCCGATGGGCGGAGCTGGTGGGCCCAGCCATTGCTCAAAACGCCCGGCCGGCAGCCATCAAAGGAAAACTGCTCCTGGTTCATGTCTCAAGTGCCCCGTGGATGCAACAGCTTCATTACCTGAAAGGCGACTTAATGGAGAAGTTGAACAGCGCCCTGGGCAAGGACTCAATCAAAGAGATACGATTTAAAGTTGGGCCGCTTGACGGATGCGAAGATCCCAAGTAAGAGCGCATCAAGGGCTCACTCGCCGATCATATCCTTAAGTTCGTCCGTGTAGCTACCGTCTTGCTTATGGACAATAAGGGGTGGGACAACCTTGACGCCTGGGTTCCCGTGCTTCAGTCCTTCCGCCAAGACCAATTCAGCATCTGAATCCGGTCTGGAATGCACCAGTCTGAGTCTCTTGGGTTCAAGCCTGAAAGCCCGCATCCGTGTAAGGAGATCGGCAATACGTTCAGAGGGATAGATAACCCACACCCGACCCGAGGGCCTCAGAAGCTTTTCAGCTACAGAAAGCACATCAGCAAGAGCTCCTTTAATTTCATGCCTGGCCGCCGCCCGCTCCGGATCGGGATTCATCCGTCCCGACAACACCTTGCGATAAGGAGGATTGCTGAAAACGACATCCGCCACGCCCGGCTCCAGATAGGATCTGAAATCCTTCATATCCCCGTGGACAATGGTAATCCTATCTTCCATGTGATTGAGTCGCACATTTTGAGAAGCCAGATCGGCCAGGCCCTCTTGCACTTCAATGCCATACAGGCGTGCTGAAGAACTCCGATGGGCCAGAATGAGAGGGATAATTCCGCAGCCTGTCCCAAGGTCGACGCCCACATCCATATCCTTCAAGGGAATGTGATGAGCCAGGATAACAGCATCTATGGAGAATCGGTAACCACCCTTCTTCTGAAGTATCTTCAAGCGACCGCGAAACAGGCTCTCTGGTGCCGTCACCGGTCTCTCGACATCCACCATTCATTCACCGATTTTATTGATAACAAGGCCCGTCACGACTTTGGGATAAAAATAGCTCGATTTCCTTGGCATGGTGAGACCTGCTTTTGAGACCTCTTCTATCTGGGCAAGCCTAGTGGCATTAAGGATAAGAGCGATGGAACATTGTCCTGTATCAACCGCCTCCAACGCCTTATCTGTTCGGCTGGTATATAGGATGCGGTGCTCGTCGTCCAAGGCAGTGTCGTCAAGCCCCAGGATCTGCTCAAGGACGAGCTTGGTGGCCATGGTGACATCAAGGCTTCTAAGCGGCACCGGGATCTTTCCCCCAAAGAATCGATCCATGATGCCCTCTTTGACCCGAAGCACGTAAAGGCCTGGGTGTTCCCGGAGGGCCACCCCTATGACGCCCTTTTCAGCCTCTGCCCTGATCCGGGAAAGAAAGGCGGCCTCGACCTCCCTGCGATTCAAACCATCAGACCGTAACCACTCCACATCGAAACAGGTCTGGGCCTTATGCAAAAAGCCCCTGATTGCCTGTTGTGGCAAATCGCAAACCAGCCGATGTACCGGACGGATTGTCACGCCCGAGTCGTCCAGACTACTCAGGAACATCATGATGAAATTGGACGGATGGTCTCGATTAAATGCCTGTCGCTTTGATGCCACTTGGTTCCTGTACGTCAGGGCCGTCTCATACCGGTGATGTCCGTCAGCGATGTAAAGGGATCGGTCCGCCAGTTTTTCTGCGATGTCTGTGTGGAGTTGCGGATCTGTAAGGCGCCAGAGTCGGTGCCGACACCCCTTGAGGTCTTCAAACCGGAGGTCCGGCTCAATCCCTCTGATGGCGGTGCGCAGAGCGCCAAAAATCTTCTCACCCGGATCTGAAAACAACGAAAACACAGGACTGAAATTCGCCTTGCATGCCCCCATGAGCCTCAGGCGGTCTGCTTTGGTCGCTGAAAACGTCTTCTCGTGGGGAAGGATCCCCCCTCGTTCGAAGTCCTCAAGCTCAACCAATGCAATGAAACCCAATCGGGTGCACGGTGTGTCTTCCACGGCAAAGTCAATTTCCGTCGCATAAAAGGCGGGCACTGCATCCTGCACGAAGATCCCTTGTTCCTGCCAACTGCGGAAGAACTTCGCCGCGCGGGTGTAACGATTATTATATTCGGTGTCTTGAGGGTACGCCTTGCCCAGGATTAGTCGGATGATATTCTGAGGATGCCTCTGATAGTATGCCTCTTGTTCCCCGGCTGATATGACATCATAGGGCGGCGTGATGACATCCCCCAAATTCGGAATCTTATCGGAATCGTAAAGAATCCCTCGAAAAGGCACAATTCTGGCCATAAGAAAAACCCACCCAAGTCTGAAACAGTGTTGGATCTCTTGAAACTGTGGTCAACCCAAACGGCGTTAAGATGGCTCAACACCAAAACTGTCCCGCATAAGCAAGACGTTGATACTAAAAAGGCAAATCTCATGCAAGCTATAAAATGAGGGCTCTGCGCATATTGACACGAACTGCCAAACGGGTTATGGATTGACGCGGCGTAGCTGTCGTGGCGAGAGCCACAGGTCCATCGGAGAGGTGGCCGAGTGGCTGAAGGCCCCGCTCTCGAAAAGCGGTATCCTGTGAATAACGGGATCGTGGGTTCGAATCCCACCCTCTCCGCCAAAGCACTCTGTTAGCGAAATCCCGGAGAGATGTCCGAGTTGGCTGAAGGAGCACGACTGGAAATCGTGTGTGCTGCCAAAAGCGGTACCGAGGGTTCGAATCCCTCTCTCTCCGCCACAAGATTGATTCAGGGTTCTTGAATCTTCCAACGACCACGTAACCTGTAACCAGCAGTTCCCAGCTGGTTTACCGGATCGGCACGCAGGCCTGTCCGGTCGGCAAACCGGCCGAAGCTGCAAAGAATACGTCCCATGTCTTATCTGGTCCTTGCAAGAAAATACCGGCCTCAGACCTTTGAACAGGTCGTGGGCCAGGATCACGTCACGAATACGCTGAGAAATGCCATCCGAGCTGACAGGGTCGCCCATGCCCTTTTGTTTGCCGGCCCCCGGGGTGTCGGCAAGACTTCTGTGGCACGGATTATGGCCAAGGCCATGAACTGTCAGGACGGCCCTACCCCGTCTCCCTGCCAGACCTGCCAATCGTGTAAAGAGATCACCGAAGGCATTTCGGTGGACGTGTTTGAAATCGATGGCGCATCCAATCGAGGCATCGATGAGATCCGTGAGCTTCGTGAGAATATCAAATATATGCCTAGCCATAGTCGGTTCAAGATTTACATTATTGACGAAGTCCATATGCTCACGGCCCCAGCCTTTAACGCCCTCCTCAAGACGCTGGAGGAACCCCCGGCTCACGTCCTCTTTCTCTTCGCCACCACGGAAGCGCATAAAATTCCCATTACCATCCTTTCACGCTGCCAGAGGCATAACTTCAAGCGTATTGGTCTTGAAGATATCGTTCGGTCTTTGGAACGTATTTGTCAGGAGCTGTCTTTCAATATAGGCGATGAGAGCCTACACCTCCTGGCCAGGGAAGCCGACGGAAGTATGCGTGATGCCCTGAGCCTCCTTGATCAGGTCATGGCCTATTCAGAAGGAGAGGCGACGGAGGACCAGGTGTTGGATAGTCTGGGGGCCATAGATCGAAAGGTCATTTTTGATATTTCGTCTGCCCTGTTCGCCGGCAATGTGGTGGGAGCCCTTGATTTACTTGAAGAGCTTTACAATTACGGCCATGACTTGAAACGGCTTTATGGGCAGATGCTCTGCCACTTCAGACATCTTATCCTCGTCAAGATGGGCCAAACCGGACCTCCCCTAGTCGATGTCCCTGCACATGAAATGACACTCATGAAAAGACAGGTAGAAGATTTCTCTTTGGAGTCGCTGAATCAGATCTTCGCCGTGCTGTTCCAAGGAGAGGCCGGCATCAGGCTTTCTGCCCAGCCGAAACTGGCCCTTGAGGCGCTTTTTATCAAGCTTACCCAATTGAAGCATCTCGTATCCTTTGATCAAATCGTGCACAAGCTTGATAGTGTCACCAAAAGGCTCGAAAAGAGCAATGGCCCATCTGAGCGAAGTAAGGTCCTTGCAACCCCAAAGCAAGAAGCCCTGACGGGCTCGGGGGGAAACGCACTGTCCGGTGAAGCCCAAACATCTTCTGCCGATCTTGGAGAAACTTGGCAACAACTCCTGTCGATCTTTCATCAACGCTGTCGATCTCTTGTCCCCAGCTTAGAAAAAGCAATGTTGTCCAAGGTTGCCGAAGACTTCTTGGAGATCTGTGTGCGCGGCAATTCTTTTTACACGGCACGACTTCGGGACAAAAAGAGTGCGGCCGCTATCCAAGAGGTTTGCAACCAGTTCTTTGGACGCAACATGACGATCAAGATTAAAGAGGCACAAGACAGGGCGCCCAAAAACAACCATGCCGGAGAGAGTGACAGAACCAAGCGCTTAAAAAAGGAAGCCTTAAATCATCCCATTGTGGTAGACACATTGGAAGTCTTCCACGGAAGGGTGGTCGATGTAAAAATTCTATAGCAGTGCCCATATACGAGCACTGTAACGAGCTGGGTGTGGACGTACAGACAAGATTCCTTTTGATTCCCGCCCGACTGTTTTACCATGGTTTTCAGGCGGATCTTATCCTCTGGAGGTAGAAAATGGCAAAAGGTATGGGTAACATGCTAAAGCAAGCTCAAAAGCTACAAGCTAAGATCTTCAAGCTCCAGGAAGAGATGGCTGGCAAAACGGTAGAGACAACCGTGGGGGGCGGCATGGTGAAAGCTGTTGCCAATGGTAAGCAGCAGTTGGTATCAATCAAGATTGAGCCGGAGGTTGTGGATCCCAACGATGTGCAAATGCTTGAAGATCTGGTCGTAGCGGGCGTCAATGACGCCCTGAAAAAGGCTCAAGAGATGGTATCCGAAGAAATGACCAAGTTGACCGGCGGCTTTAAGGTTCCGGGGCTAACGTAAGGGCTCTCGGGTCATATGGCGTATTATCCACCATCGCTTGTCCGCCTCATCAAACACCTGTCAAGACTGCCTGGTATTGGCGAGAAGACCGCCACCCGTCTCGCTCTTCACATCCTGCGGTCATCCCACGAGGACGCCGAGGCACTATCGAAAAGCATCCTTGAAGTGAAGGACAGGGTAAGGCTTTGCTCAAAGTGCTTCGGCCTTTCCGACACGGACCCATGCACCTTATGTGCAAGTCCTCATCGAGACAGTAGGATTGTCTGCGTCGTTGAACAGCCTAGCGACCTGGTAGCCCTTGAAAAGTCCCGTGCATTTAAGGGCCTTTACCACGTGCTCCATGGGGCACTGTCTCCCATGAACGGTATTGGACCCGATGACCTCAAGATCAAGGAACTCGTGACCCGGGTCGCGGGTGGCAAGATACGAGAACTGATCCTTGCCACCAATACGAATGTGGAAGGAGAGGCCACAGCGTCATACCTGGCTCAACGCCTCAAAGCCTATCCAGCACGGGTGACGCGCATAGCCTCTGGGGTGCCCATGGGAAGTGACCTGAAATACCTCGATGAAGTGACCTTAAGCCGGGCCATGGAAAGGAGACGGGAGCTCTAAATTGCCTAAACCTGCGGACTTCTTTCAGTGTCAAAAATGTGGCGACTGTTGCAAGGGCTATGGTGGCGTGTTTGTGAGTCAGCCAGAGATCAGGGACATCTCGGGATATCTGAATATAGACGCAGTGTCTTTTCTCAAAGATTATTGCCAGTGGTCCGGGGGCCGTCCCCTAATCAAAACCTCGGAGTCGGGCTACTGTGTCTTTTGGGATAAAGTCTGCACCATCCACCCGGTCAAACCCCGTATGTGCAAGGTCTGGCCCTTCATTGAAAGTGTCCTGATCGATCCTGCGAACTGGGACGTTATACGCTCCGTGTGTCCGGGCATTTGCGCAAACGTCAGGACGGAAGACCTCACCGAGTGTGTCAGACAAGTCCTGAGAGAATACGAAAGGAACTGCCACTGCTGAAAGCTCAAGGCTCAAAGCTGAAAGGAAGGCCTTCTTGATCGGGGTATTTGATTCGGGAATCGGTGGCCTGACCGTGGTTCGTGCTCTGAGGCAGGATCTGCCTCGGTACAACGTCTTGTATTTCGGCGATACGGCCCGCACGCCTTACGGCACAAAGAGCCCTGAGACCGTCATACAATACGCTGTCCAGGATGCAGAGTTTCTCCTCCAAAGGGGCGCCAAGATCCTTGTGGTGGGCTGTAACACCGCCTCCAGCGTGGCCACGGATCGTCTCAGAGAGCGGTTTGATGTACCCATCTTTGAGGTGATATCCCCGGCGGTCGAGATGGCGGTCTCGCAACCCAAGGGCAGGCGTGTCGGGATTATTGGCACCCGGGCCACTATAAACAGCGGCGTCTATGAACAAAAGATCAAGGCCTTACGCCCGGATATGAAAGTTTACGGGGCTGCCTGCCCGCTGCTTGTTCCATTGGTGGAGGAGGGATGGCTGAAGAAGGCGGAGACCAGGAAGATCGTCAAGAAATACCTTCACCCCCTTAAACTTAAGCAGATCAATGTGCTGATCCTGGGGTGCACCCACTATCCCCTCCTAAAAGAAATCATACGGGCAAAAATTGGCAAGCGTGTGAAGATCATTGACTCATCAGAGGTGTTGTCTCGTTCGGTGAAAGACTTCCTCCACCACAATCCACACATGGCCGGAGACCTTGGGACAGAGGGAACATGTGAATTCTATGTGTCGGACGTGACGGACCAGTTCCAAAAATTGGCCGGAAAGATCCTTAAGAGTGTTGGAAAACTTGAACATATCAAGCTATGATGGTCACAAACAGTTTGGTATGATTTTAGCCATACGACAAAAATTGGCTCTACTGTTTTCAAAAAGCTGACCTGCTAGCAATGTTCAAAATAGGGATAATCGCTTCTCTTCAGCGATCCTCCCTATCCCTTTAACAACCTGCTAAAGGGGTTCGCCTCGACTTTTGAACGTTACCAAAGGGTTACACGGCTTTCAACTCACGCTGAAGAGGTAATAAGCCCCAATGAAAAAGGACAGACAGGTTTCGGTGTTTCTGAGAAATGTGCCGGGGGAACTAGGGGAGTTTGCAGAATTGATGGGAGAAGCCAGCATCAATATCCTGGCTATGTTCATTCAGAATGCCGCTGACTATATTCAGGAGATGTTTGAGGCCCGCGGCAAGTCCATCAAAAGAACCGCCTCTGCGGCCAGTTATGGCTCGGTGATCAAAGAAGCCAGACAATATTCCCTCATCCGGGTGATGGTAGATAAGACTGATAAGGCATTGGAGGTCTTGCGCAAAGCCCAATACTGGGTGAACACTTCCGATGTCTTGGTCATAATGCTCCGCAACAGGCCGGGCAGGTTGGCGGACATTGCGAGGACATTCGGGGACGCCAATATCAACATAAACTACGTCTATGGCTCGGGAGCCCTGGATGAAGAAAAGGCAATATACGTGTTTAATGTTCCTGATGTGGGCCAAGCCCTCAAGTCCCTATCTGAGAAACCGCAATAAGGACTAAGGGCTCGCGCAAGAATAACTTCACATTTTGGCATCTCAGCTTCAGCTTATTTTTGCGCGAGCCCTAAAGACCTATCCCATCTATGGTGGCATCACACTTCGGGCACTTGCCATCCTGAATAACATTTTTGGAAATGCGATAGCCCCACCGCTCTATCAAGGGGTGGCCGCAACTGTAACATCGTGTATTTTCCCCGTCGTCACCAGGAAGATTGCCGCTATACACGTAGCGCAGCCCCGCATCAAGACCGATTCTGCGTGCCTCGTGAATGCTTTCCGCAGGCGTGGGGGGACGGTCTGTCAGTTTGTACGTGGGATGAAATCGGCTGATATGCCACGGGGTGTCAGGCCCCAGAGAGTCGACAACAAAGGAGGCTAGTTGTTCCAATTCCTTTCGATCGTCGTTGAGCCCGGGAATGAGCAGTGTTGTCACCTCTACAAAAATGCCCAGCGATTTCATCAACTGCAAGGTTTGCATCACATATTCTCGCTTGGCGCTGCACTGTTGCTTGTAGAAGTCATCATTAAAGGCCTTAAGGTCCACGTTGGCCGCATCAAGGTATGGCTTAATCATGTGAAGGGCCTCAGAGGTCATGTATCCATTGGTGACAAAAACATTAAGGAGCCCCTGTTCGTGGGCCAGCCTGGCTGTATCATGGGCAAATTCGAAAAATACCGTTGGCTCCGTATACGTGTATGCAATACTCCGACAGCCCGATCGCGTCGCAGCAGTGACGACATCTTCCGGCGTGCAAGGCTCGCCGACGATCATACCCTTTCGGTCTGCCGGGAGCTGAGCGATATCGGCGTTCTGACAGAAACGGCACTTGAAATTGCACCCGACGGTAGCAATGGAATAGGAAAGTGTGCCGGGCAATACATGATACAGGGGCTTCTTTTCAATGGGATCAACATGCTGAGCAATCAGCTTCCCATAAACGAGAGTCTTTAAGATCCCATCCTGGTTTTCACGAACTCCGCAGATGCCCCGCTTGCCATCCTTGATGACGCATTGGTGGTTGCAGAGATGGCATCGAACCTTCCTGTCGTCCAATCGTTCATACAGACAGGCCTCCATGGCTGCTAGCCTCCTTGACGAGAATGTGTCGGGGTCCGCATTAACCCTGGGGCAGCCTTGCTAGCCCGGTGAACATAGTTAATGGGGATATTCTTGGTTTGATACCGAGGCACCAGCGTGACCGCCATCCCGATAAAGGTCCCGAACGGACTCCTCTGGACCAATGAGCAACGCTCAATATACTCGGTGTAGGCCCTAAAAGCGGCAGGGAAATGATGAGCGGTTCCCCATTTGAGAGGCACTTCGCCCAGAACATCCCGGACCTGTCCTTTGAGACCCCAGACACTGAAAAACCTGGCCCGATTAAAGATGCTTTCTGAAAATATACCCGTCAACCGCCGCGCAATGCCCTTGATCGCGTAGCGGTTTAGAACGCCCAAAAAGACGCGATCCTTGGCCACACGACACGCCTCTTCAATGACCCCTTGAACGTCGTCGACGAACTCGAGGGTCGTCATCAAGGTCGCAATATTGAAACTGTTGTCGTCAAAGGGAAGATCCTGAGCAAGACCCTGATGCAGCTGTGCGCGGGAGCCCAGCTTTCTTCTTGCCATCTCAAGCATGTGAGGTGAGGCATCCAGGCCTGTTACGTCCAGACCCATGTTCAAAAACATGACAAGATGCCTGCCTGTGCCGCACCCAATATCGAGCACCCGCTCCCCCTTAACAGGTTGGAGCAACCTCAGGAGGATCTGATCTTCAAGATCAGCGACAAAGCGGTTCTGTGGATTTTCATACCAACTATCGTATTGCCGGGCGGCCTTGAAGTCGAAAATATATCCCATGATGGCTACATCGTTCCACGCTCAATAGACATGACTCCATTACCTTAAAAGAAGGCTGTTAATCAAGGAGAAAACAGGCCGAGAGAGGTAGTCGGATCTCGGATCTTTGGGTCAGGATTTGACTTGATTTTGCATTTCTTATCGACTATGTACTGAGCCAAATGGGCAATATCGTCCAAACTATTTAGAGCCAGCTTCACTTCATGTCGACAGGGGGTGCACATGGCCAGTGTAAACAAGGTGATCCTGATCGGTAACCTCGGCAGAGACCCAGAGGTGCGGTACACGCCCAGCGGAACTGCCGTTGCGAATTTTAGTATTGCTACGACGGACAATTGGACCAACAAGGAGGGCGAGCAGCAGTCTCGCACGGAATGGCATCGCATTGAGGCATGGGGTCGACTCGGTGAAATCTGTGGGGAATATCTTTCGAAGGGTCGCCAAGTCTATATTGAGGGATCCATCCAGACCGACAAGTGGGAAGACCAGGAAGGCAATAAGCGACAGACCACAAAAATTAGGGCCTGGAAGATGCAAATGCTCGGATCACGAGGTTCGGGGGAATCCGTTCCAGAAGAAGGTGACAGGGCGGAAGGACCGGGCACGAAACCCACCGAGGATGACATCCCGTTTTAGCCGTAAACGGAGTCCCGTGCGCGGGTGGGGGTCAGAATACAAGGTCGGATTCATCAGAAAGAACAACTTCTTCCCTATGCCTGTTTTTCTTCTTCTGCTTTGTCTCCCTCGGCCAGTTTCTCCGGTTCCCGGGGCGCGGATTCCTCTTCCAACTCTCCAGAAGTGGCTTTCTTGAAGTTCTTGATGCCCTTTCCAATGCCACTTCCGATCTCCGGCAGTTTTCCGGCTCCGAAAATGATCAAGATAATGACCAGAATAATAATCAACTCTGGCATACCGATTCCAAACATGTAACTTCTCCTTGTCGTTAGTCCCTTGGAAAAAACCTCATGGACCGTCCCGTATCAAGTCTCGACGTTTCAAAATTTATGATAACATCTAAAGCAAAGCGTGTCAATCTTCGCCACTGTCAGGTGTCTTTTATACTGTCCATAATCCTGGCACGGGCTTCGTTAATCTGGGTCATCTTACCCTTGGCCAGTTCCTGAATCACGGGGTCTGTATCGACAAATCTGTCAGGATGGTACTTTTGTGCGAGCCTCTTGTAGGCCGTTTTGATCTCCTGTGGCCCAGCATCATAGGGGACTCCCAGCACGTCATAATACGGCTTGAGCCTGTGTCCGAGCAACCCCTTTTCCAGCAGGTCCGGATTTTTTGCCAGGGTATGCCCCACCAGGCAACCAAGGGCAGCCCCCACGGGCCCCGCCACAATCCAGCCAATGCCTGCCCCCAGCACCTTGTGAAGCTTCCCTTTGTCTTCTTCCCCCGATCTTGCGCTCATCACAAAAAAAATTATCTAACATTTTGCACTTAGAGTCAAGCGAAAGAGCCATGAGTAAGAGAACCCTATTGCCTGGAGCGGTTGACTATGCTACTCACTGTCTGAATAATGCTTGAGGAAAAGATCCATCATGGCACTGTTTGAAGGAAACGGATTGGCGGTACTCATTGGGAGCCTCCCCGTCACCAATCATGAAGAAGCCATTCGCATGGTCTTCGAATACACACGGGATATTCCCCTGTGGGTTCAGCTGCCCGCTTACCCACAAGAAGGCATGCTTGTCCAGTTCTTGCCCGGCATCCCAGGCGTTGTCCAAAATGAAGATCGCGTCTTCATTGATGCCACCGGGCCCGCCTTTGAGCGCGACTTGCTCGAGTTCTACGAAGATTATCTCGCGGTCACTGAGGCAGGGGCGCCCTTGGATGGCACTCGATTTGCCCTGACACAGGAAAACGCCAAGGGCTTTTTCACCCTCCTCGACGTCATGAAATCGGCCCAGCGACTTCCCGTGGCCCTTAAGGGCCAGATTACCGGGCCTCTTACCCTGGCTACCGGATTAACGGATCAGGACAGAAGAGCCCTGTTTTATGATGACCGGCTCCTTGATGTGGCGGTCAAGACCCTTGCCATGAAGGCCCGCTGGCAAGTGGAAAAACTGTCTCAATGGGGTCTTCCTGTCATCATCTTTATAGACGAACCGGGCCTGGCAGGATTCGGCACGTCTGCCTTTATCAGTATCTCGCGAGAAGATATTCATAGAGTCCTTTCAGAAGTCATCGACGCCATCCACCGGGCAGGGGGCCTCGCCGGGGTTCATGTGTGTGCCAATACGGATTGGTCCTTAATTCTCGAATCCTCGGCCGACATCCTCAGCTTTGATGCTTATGGTTTCTTTGACCGCATGGCCCTCTACCACAAACTCCTCCACAGCTTTTTTGACCAGGGCCGCATCCTCGCCTGGGGGATTGTCCCCACCTCAGACAGTGAAGACATCAACAGGGAGACGGCCACCAGCCTGGTAAGAAAATGGGAAGTCCAGGTTGCACACCTGGAGACCCTGGGCATTGATCGCGCGAGGATCCTGGCTCAGTCGCTCATTACGCCAAGCTGCGGCACCGGGTCCCTGGCACCTAACGATGCCATCAAGGTCCTTGAAATGACCAGGGAAGTTTCTCAAACCCTGCGTGCCCGGGCCTGACAGCCTCGCAAAAGGGCCATCTGTCCGCCTTAGGTAAATTTGGCCTCCCCGTTCCCTCCTCTGGCCGAGTCACACTTGGTCTCCGCTCCTTTCTCCCTCCGTGCTGGGCAGTCTGTTTCCAGGTGGTATTTATTTTCACATTTGGCCACTGTTTTTCTGTGTAAATGGGTACTTACTTACTATTTATGAAGCCTTTGCTGTTCAAACCCAATTCGTCCCTTCCTGATTACTGGCATATAAGTATTTGGAACTGAAAGATAAATTTTCAAGAAGGCCTGTTGTGCATACTTCTTGCTCTTCTGGTGGCTTGAGAGCTGGTCTACGCTGCCACTCAGCTTAGACCCTATGTGGGAGAAAGCCATGAAAAAAGCAATACTCATTCTTGCCGCTGTCCTCACATGTTGCTTGGTGCGTTCCAGTCCATGCCAAGCAGCCGCCTATGCCTATGTGGCAAATCGGGACGATGGGACGGTATCGGTTATTCGGATCTCCGACAATAAGGTGATCCGCAGAATTGAGGTGAAAAAGAGGCCTGTTGGCGTTGCCGTTACGCCTGATGGGAAATATGTCTATGTTACAAATCGTGGTAACAACAGTGTGTCTGTTATTCAGACTGCTACGAACACGCTGCTCAAAACAGTGAAGATCGATGATCCCGATGATCCTGATGTGCGCACAAGACCTTTTGGCGTGGCTGTCACCCCGGACGGCGTTCGTGTTTACGTGGCAAACAGCGGTGCTGACACGGTCTGTGTCATCCAAACCTCTGACAACACAGTGTTCGATACAATTGATGTGGGCACTTCACCCTCTGGCATAGCGGTTACCCCTGATGGGAAATACGTCTATGTCACAACCGATGATGACACGGTCTATGTCATCCAAACCTCTGACAACACAGTGTTCGATACAATTGATGTGGGCACTTCA
>CAZCXI010000032.1:0-5426 GCA_964502635.1 uncultured Desulfobacterales bacterium | reverse complement strand
TCTATGTCATCCAAACCTCTGACAACACAGTGTTCGATACAATTGATGTGGGCACAAAACCCTTTGGCGTGGCCGTCACCGCAGATGGTGCTCGCGTTTACGTAACAAACAGGGGTAATAATACGGTCTCTGTCATCGAAACAGCTGACAATGAGCTCATATCCGCAATAAACATCGGTGAGACTCCGATGAGCCTTGGGCAGTTCATCGCCAGCATATCGGTCCCAGAAGCCCCGAGCGACCTGACCACAACAACGGAATCAGACAGCCAGATCGATCTGTCTTGGGCTGACAATTCTTTCGATGAATTGGGGTTCAAAATAGAAAGAAAAGGACAGTCTGAAGAGACTTACATAGAAATCGATGACGTGGATGCCAATGTAACTACCTACAGCAACGGCGACCTGGAACCCGATAGCACTTACAGCTATCGCATCAGGGCCTATAACGACCACGGCAATTCGGATTATTCTGACGAATCAGAGGCCACCACAGCCACCATACTTGATGCCCCCACCAACCTCACCGCAACTGGTGTATCCCACAACCGAATCGGGCTTTCTTGGAAGGACAACTCCTTCGGTGAATCAGGGTTCACGATCGAGAGGATGACCGTCTCTGAAAAGGCTGATAGCAAAACAGCCAGCGCATCGGATTCAAGTGATAGTGCAACAGCTTCCGGGGATTCTAACGGGACCACTAGTGAAACAGTCGGTGCGGGAACCTACACCGAAATAACTAAGGTGACTGCCAATGTGACCAGTTACGGCGACAGCGATTTAGAGCCCTATACTACTTATCGTTATCGTGTGCAGGCGTATGACGACGCTGGCGGTGTTTCAGGGTATTCGAACGAGGTAGAGAAAAGAACCGATGACGACTGCTTCATTGCGACGGCCGCTTACGGTTCGCTTATGGAGTCTCATGTGGTCACGCTCAGGCGTTTCAGGGATGCTTATCTTATTCCCCACGCCCTGGGACGCATCTTTGTCAGGACCTATTATGCAACCTCCCCACCCATAGCCAGTTTTATTTCCAAGCATGAAACGCTGCGCGCTGCGGTTCGCGCCAGCCTTTTGCCCTTGGTGGCTTTCAGCTATTCAGCGCTGCGTCTTGGGCTGACACCGACCCTGACCATCCTCGTCTTTGTTGTGGTATTCTCGGCGGGTCTTTACAGGCTTGGGCAGAGGAAAAAGCTTAGCCGCAAAGCGGCGTTCTGACCGGCAGCACCACCCAGGTGGCATTTCCCCGGGGCTTTGCCCAACCACCCCGTCACGAGACGCCCTGCCACTGGTATAATTGATAGTAAAGCCCCTTCCGGGCCATGAGTTCGTCGTGCGAGCCAACCTCCCTGATACGCCCCCTGTGAAGCACAATGATACGGTGGGCATGCCGAATGGTAGACAGGCGATGGGCGACCACGATGGCCGTGCGCTTTTCCATCAATCTCAACGTTGCCTCCTGGACGAGTCGTTCTGTTTCCGTATCCACGCTTGAAGTTGCCTCATCCAGGATCAAGATTTCCGGGTCCCGGGCCAGGGCCCGAGCAAAGGCTAGCAACTGCCGCTCACCGCTCGACAAGGTGCGGCCGCCTTCGGTCAAAACCGTATCAAGCCCCTGAGGAAGGCCTTCAATCAACCGGTTAAGATTGCAGCCGACCACGATTTCTTCCAAACGCTCACGCCTGAGATGCGGGTTTCCGGCCGTGATGTTGTCTCTAACGGTGTCGGCAAACAGAAACACATCCTGCGTAATCAGGGCCATTAAAGCCCGAAGCTGGGCCTTGAGGATTTGGCGGATGTCGACCCCGTTCACACGGAGACTCCCTTCGGCTGGGTCGTAAAACCGTTCGAGAAGATGGATGAGCGTCGACTTGCCAGCCCCGGTGGGTCCCACAATGGCTACAGTCTCGCCACGCCGAACCGTCAATGAGACATCCTTCAAGATCCAGTTCGTTCCCTCATAGGAAAACCAGACCTTGTCGAAAGACACAGCGACATCATCGGCTATTTCAGGCAGTCCCCTCGGCAGTTCGGGCTCCGGAATCCGCTCCCGGCTGTCAAGAAGAAGAAAAATCCGCTCAGAGGAGGCCATGGCGGACTGCATGATATTGTACTTTTCCGCGATGTCGCGGATTGGTCGGAAGAACATCCTCATGTAGGCGATAAACGCGACCAAGGCTCCGAGACTGAGGGTATCGGCGAGGACGCGTCCTCCCCCGTACCAGATAACCAGGGCAGTCGTTACCGAGCTCAGCACTTCGATAGCGGGCATGAACACCGCAAAGATGTTGATCTGACGAATCTCTAACAGGTAGTTCTCGTGGTTCAGCTTACGAAAGCGTTCATAATTCCTGGCTTCCTGCAAGAATAGCTGGATAATGCGAATACCGTCAATGCTCTCCTGCAGCCGCGTGTTGATCTGTGCGATCTTGACCCGCAGTGCCCGAAAAACGTCCCTGGCCAAGCGTCTGAAGCAGGCCGTGGTGAAAAAGATAATAGGAAGCATCAAGAAACAGATCAAGGCGAGTTTCCAGTTCATGACAAAGAGTACGACTGTAATGCCAAGCAGAAGAAACACGTCCTTGAAAAAGACCGTGATGATGGAAGAAAAAAAGTCGTGCAGGTTCTGAACATCGCTGGTCACACGTGTCACCAGCCGTCCAACCGGATTCTTGGTAAAGAACGCCACTGAGAGGTGCTGGATGTGCCTGAAAAGTCTTAGCCGGAGGTCGTGCATGACGGATTGCCCTGCATATTCCATGACCAGCACATTGCCGAAACTCAACACAAAATGGCAAAGGATAACGCCGAAAAAGATCAGAGCGACGCGCGCCACCCCGGCATAGTCTCGCCTTCGGAGCGTCTCCAGGTCCGTCTTGCTGAGCCTGGGCAGGTCCTCGTAAAGAATCTTCGCGTCAGGCCACTCAACTTGAAACAACGAGGCATACCGATTGACGATTTGCTTAACGCTTGGAATCCGAAGGTCCGCCGTATAGAACCGCTGCTGTCGGGAAACAGTAGGCTTGTCATCCACGACGTCCTGAACGATGTAGCGGTCGATGGCGACCTTTGTCAGATAAGGAAGGGCCAGGTCCAAGATGGTGATGGCCGTAACAAGTCCAATGGAGAGCAGGAGCAAGAATCCATATGGGCGAACGTGTGGAAAGAGTCTTCTGAGCAACCTCAGATCGTAAGGTTTGCCCAGTTGATCCTCTTCAAAATATCCGTAGTCGCTTCGCATAGGCTTCGTTAATCGCGTTCGGGGTTCTCAGCCGCCTATCATCCAGTGAATCCCTGATGGACAACCAAACCGAGATGTCTTATAAAGCTTGATTGACGGCATCCAATCCTGCTTCAACTTCCTGCCACCGATACATCCGGCGGTAAAATCCCTCACGGGCCATGAGTTCTTCATGGGTGCCTGCGGCGCTTATATGCCCGCTTTCCAGCACGATGATGAAATTGGCGTGCCTTACCTGGCTGATTCTGTGAGAAACCATGACCGTAGTGCGACCAGTGCAAAGCTCTCGGGCACTGGCCAGTATGGCCGCTGCGGTCTCTGTATCCACCTGACTCAAGGGATCATCCAAGATCAGGATGGGTTTTGAGATCAAAAGAGCCCGTGCGAGAGCCAGACGCTGCTTTTGCCCGCCAGAGAGTGTGATCCCCTTTTCTCCAATGAGCGTGTCGAACTGATCGGGAAATCCCAAAATCGTGTCATAAAAATGAGCTGCTTGAGCCGCCATGACCATCTCTTCTTCTGAGGCGTTCCGCTTGCCAAAAGAGAGATTCTCTCGGATGCTGCCCGAAAAAAGGAAGGCATCCTGGGGCACGATCGCCATGTGGGCTCGCAGGGTGGCAAGGGGTATCTTGCGGACATCCGCGCCATCAAATAACAGTCTCCCCTTTGAGGCCTCTAGAAGCCTTGGGATCAGATGGCACAAGGTGGTCTTGCCAGAGCCTGTGGGTCCCACCACACCGAGGGTTTGCCCTGGCGCCATGGAAAATGAGATGTTTGAAAGGACTGGTGCCTGCCCTCCGGGATACGTGAAAGCCACGTCCTCAAACACGATATGCCCTGCAAGTCCTCGCACCGGCACTGGGTGTTTCGCAGTGACAATCTGAGGCCGGGTTTCAAGGATCACATTGATCCTGTCGAGAGAAGCAGCCCCTCGCTGGATCAAGTTCATGACCCACCCCATGGCCATCATGGGCCAGGTGAGAAGACCCAGGTAGCTGATAAAGGCCACAAAATCACCCGGCGTGATGGTACAATTGATGGCTTGTCGTCCCCCCAGATAAAGCACTACCGCTACGCTGAGATTGGAAAAAAACATCATCCCAGGGAAAAAGACCCCCGTAATTCGTACCAGTTGAAGATTCTTACGCAGGTAGTCTTTGGAGCACTCTGACAGTCTTTTGGCTTCCATGGCCTCTCGGCCATAAGCCTTGACCACCCGAATGCCTGCAAAACGTTCCCGGACCGCCTCGGTCAGATCGGCAAACGAGGCCTGAACGCCCCTGTAAAGGCGGTGCATACGACGTGTCGCGACCCGGGCCAAGACGACAATAATCGGCATGGGCAACAAGGCAAACAGGGTCAGCCGGACATTGATGTAGAGCATGAAGCCGATGGCAGCCAGGCCCAGTACCACCGCATCGGTGAGGGCCACCATCCCCATGCCGACTGCCATCCGGACGTGTTGAACGTCATTGGTGGCGTGGGCCATCAAATCCCCGGTTTTTGTCCTATCAAAATAGGCCGAGGAGAGGAGTTGAATATGGGAGAAGAGTTGGTTTCGTATGCCTTCCTCAACCCGCCTGGATGTTCCTATGAGACATCTGCGCCAGACAAAACGAAATGCGCCGATCAGCAGGGCCACACCAACGATGTAGAGGCCATAACGAGGAAGCCTTGTGGCCGTCGTGGCGCAACAGATCGTCAGGTCATCCACGGCCCACTTGATAATGCGAGGAATGAACAGTTGAAGGATGTCCACCACAAAGAGAGAAAAAAGGCCGAGAAGAATAACAGCCTTTTTTTCTGCGAAGTATGGTTTGATCAGGTGGTATGACTTTATGGACCTCGGTCTCCTTACCGCTGCCTATTCCCAATGGCCTTGACCATCAAGGAACCCACGCCCAGCAGCTATTCATGCTGACAAGTGCCCATCCACGAAACGCTATCCAATCAATGGGTACAGGTGTCAGTTTCCAATTCAGAAATGAGCATTTTTCGCTCCGAGCAAGGCCGCACAAGGGTTTACGCCGAGGCGTACTTTTCGTACGTCACAGGCGAAAACCCGCGGAGAACGCCGCTCAGAGGGAAAAAGGCCATTTATGGATGGAAACTAACAAACAGAAGCAAGAGAGTCAAAGCCATTCCTGTTCAGCCATCAAAGCCACGGACAGCGAATATTGACT
>CAZCXI010000031.1:0-31925 GCA_964502635.1 uncultured Desulfobacterales bacterium | reverse complement strand
GGTTAGCGAGCGTATCTAAAAAAGTCAGCGTTCCTTACGGTCGAAGATTCCCTGTCGCTTGCTACAGGGACCTTCAATCATTTATAATGAAGAACCGCAAGGGACATGCCAACGTAGGACTTGGAGAGAACCTTCAGAAACTAGTTGAAATGAGGGCAGATTATGAAAACACAGGATGGTCTGTCACTCGGCTACCAGCATAGTGGGCGTCAGCTTTTTTTACAGGTTGTAAAAAATGTTCATTGCGGTTATGGTAATCGCTGATTTGACGCTTTTGCGAAAGTCGGAATCTGAAAACCAAAAGGAGGACAAAGGAAAATGCAGGAAGCCGTTCAAGAGGCGATCGACAAGATACGACCCACACTGCAGGCGGATGGCGGTGATGTGGAACTGGTCAGTGTGGATAGCGGTGTGGTGAAGGTCCGTCTTCAGGGGGCATGCAAGGGTTGTCCCATGTCTCAGATGACTCTGAAAAACGGCATCGAAAAATTCATCAAAAAGGAAGTGCCCGAAGTAGACCGGGTGGAAGCCGTCAACTAAAAGGCCCACTTCACGATGGAGGCTCCCCAGGTCAAGCCTGCCCCAAAGGTCACCAACAGGACATGGTCCCCACGTTCCAGCAAGCCTTCCCGGTTGGCTTCGTCTAAGGCAATCGGTATGGTGGCTGAAGAGGTATTGCCGTACCTTTCAATGTTGGTGTAGACCCTCTCCATAGGAATCGACAACCTTTCTGCCACAGCATGGATGATTCGGAGGTTGGCCTGGTGCGGGACCATGAGTTTGATGTCATCACAGGCAAGGCCGTTATGTTCCAGGGCCGAGGCGGCAATGTCAGCCAGGCAGACCACCGCTTTTTTAAAAAGTCGATTCCCCTCCATTCTTAAAGAAAAAGGTTTGCCCTCGATCGTATCCAGGATCTCAGGGATCTTCGACCTTTCGTCATACGAATAAAGCAGGTTCCAAAAATTGCCGTCAGACTGCAAATGGGTTGAAAGGATCCCCTCAAGATCGGTGGTAGGCGTGAGGACCACCGCACCGGCGCCGTCACCCAACAGGACGCAAGTACTCCGATCCTCCCAGTTTGTAATGGATGAAAGACGTTCGGCGCCGATGACCAGGGCATTATGGCAAGTTCCGGTCGCGATGGCATTATCTGCAACACACAGGGCATAAAGGAAACCTGAACATCCCGCAGACACATCAAAGGCCACGGCCTTACTGGCCTGGAGTGCCTTTTGCACAAAACATGCTACAGAGGGGAATTGACGGTCCGGCGTTACCGTGCCCACAACTATCATGTCAAGGGCTTCGGGTAAGACGCCGGCCATCTCCAAGGCCTTGAGGGAGGCGCTCGTAGCCAGCTCCGAGGTGTTTTCCCCTCGTCCGTTGGTGGAAATACGTCGCTCCTTGATCCCTGTGCGCCGCGTTATCCACTCATCGCTGGTGTCTACGATGGCCTCCAGGTCCTTGTTCGTCAGGATCCTCCTGGGAGTGGTAGAGCCTGTACCGCCAATGCGTGCCTTGATCAAAACGAATCGTCCCTCTCGGTCTTGGAATCAGAAATCAGACATGGTATTTAGCACCAAATAGGCCTAGTGTCATGATTTTTTTGCAAAGCTTCTACAACCTTCTTTAACTCGCAACAACGTGTGACAATTTTCTTGGGGGGGTGCTGTTATGTCGATCGCCGCAAAAATTCACGTCATTTTGGAAAAGGCTTCGTGGATTCGCAAAATGTTTGAGGAAGGGGCAGAGCTCAAGGCAAAATATGGTGCTGAGAATGTCTTTGACTTTAGCCTGGGAAATCCCGATCTTGAACCCCCTGCCCGTTTCAAAGAGGTCTTGATCCAGGTGGCAGGGGCCTCGGAGGCTGGACACCATAAGTACATGCCAAACACGGGATATCCCTCGGTCCGAAAGGCAGTCGCCGAGTTTCTTTCCACACAGCAGGGGACTGCTGTCACAGCAAATGAAGTCATTATGACCTGTGGGGCTGCCGGCGCCCTAAATGTGATCTTAAAGGCCATCCTGGACCCTGCAGATGAGGTGATTACGCCGGCCCCTTATTTTGTGGAGTATGGTTTTTATGTGGACAATCACGGAGGCGTTCTCAAGACTGTGCCTACCAAAACGGATTTCACGCTGGACCTTCGGGCCATCCAGGGGGCTATAACGGCAAAAACCAAGGCGGTTCTCATCAATTCTCCAAACAATCCTTCCGGGCAGATTTACTCTGAAGAAAGTCTCAGGAAATTGGGAGCCATTTTGGATGAGGAAGCCCACAGATTCAAACGGACCATTTATCTTATTTCGGATGAACCTTACCGCAAGATAACCTTTGACGGGGTTGGGGTACCGGCCCTATTTTCCTGTTACCCCGAAAGCATGATTGCTACGTCCTACTCAAAGGACCTTTCCATCCCTGGAGAGCGGATCGGATTCCTGGCCGTCAACCCACAATCGACCTACAAAGAAGATCTTCTGGCCGGCATGGCCCTGGCCAACCGCACCCTGGGATATGTCAACGCCCCTGCTCTGATGCAACGGGCCATTGAGTCGTTACAGGGTGTCTGCGTGGACACGGCCGCTTACCAAGCAAGAAGGGACCTCTTGTGCGATGGTCTGTCTGAGTGTGGATACGAATTCATTCGGCCAAAGGGGGCATTCTATCTTTTCCCAAAGAGTCCTGTTCCCGACGACGTCGCTTTTGTCCGAGCCCTCCAGGAGGAACTTATCCTCACCGTCCCGGGAAGGGGTTTCGGATGTCCGGGTTTCTTTCGCATTGCCTTTTGCGTAGACGACAACACGATCAAGAGAGCCATGCCTGGCTTTGAGCGGGTTCTCAAGCGGTTTTGATCTCCAACTCCTCTCTTTTTTCGTCATGACTCCTTAAAGGGCAGAGGGACCTCCTTGACCCTGCCATGATCTTCCGCAAGGAGATGGATAGGCCCTCTCAGGCTCTGAACTTCTGTCTTGACAGGGTCCATTTTTTTATCTAAAAACAACTGGTTGCGGGGCGTGCCGATTTTCTGTAATTTCTACACCTTTTCACGTATTGAAGATCCTGGCAGCCCCGCCTGGCAGGATTCGACCGTCAGGGAGTTCGCCGTTTTTGGATGCGCTCGCTACTCCAGCAGCTCCGCTGGTTCGAGACGCTGCTCAGGCCTTAGACAAATACGTCGGTCCGGCAGGAAACCGCACAGCATTGGAGGGCAGGCTTTTTGACACCCCTATCACAGACTTTAACGCCGTCGAGGCTTTGTTTGGGCAAAGGATAGACATTGGTCACACCAAGTGAGCTCAAAGCAGGGGACGTACTGTTGGCATTGGAAGACCTTCACATGTATTTTGGAAGGGTCGGCGCCCTGGCCGGCATCAGTCTGGAGGTCAGCAAAGGGGAGATCCATTCCATTATTGGGCCGAACGGGGCCGGCAAGACCGTGATGATGAATTGTATTAACGGACTATACCATCCGCAGAGAGGAAACATATATTTCAAGGGACGCAACATTGACAAACTCAAGGCTTATGAGCGGGCCAAACTCGGCATTGCCAGGACCTTTCAGAAGGTTGAGGTCTTTGGCGGGATGACCGTCCTCGACAACATCCGCCTTGGCCGCCATATCCATCTCAGGTCAGGCATTACCAGCGGGGCCTTATACCTGGGTAAAACGGCCCGTGAGGAGATTGAACACCGGGCATTTATTGAAGCGGAAATCATCGATCTTTTGGAAATCGAACATATCAGGGACAAGCCGGTCGGCATGCTCCCCTACGGTCTGCAAAAGCGGGTTGAATTGGGTCGTGCCCTCGCCTTGGAGCCTGAGCTTCTCATTCTGGATGAACCCTTGGCCGGCCTGAACCTCGAGGAAGTCGAAGACATGGCTCGCTTCATTCTGGACATCAATGAAGAAGAGCGTTGGAAGGTGACCTGTATCCTGGTGGAACATGATATGGGCGTGGTGATGGACCTTTCCGATCGTGTCTTTGTGCTCAACTTCGGAAACAAGATTATTGATGGGACCCCGGAACAGGTGCAAAACCATCCCGAAGTGATCAAGGCGTATCTGGGGGAAGAGGACCTATATGCCACAAGGCGGTAATACAGGCCGTTCCGGCATTGAGATAACAAGAGACCTCACCATCCCCAAACTGTTCTTGGAACGGGCGAGGGCCTACGGCAAGGGGAAGGTGGCCATGCGGGAAAAGGAGTTCGGCATCTGGAGGCCTGTCACTTGGCAAGACTACCTTGAGAACGTGAAGCATCTTGCGTTGGGTCTCATCAGCCTTGGCCTCAAACAAGGGGACAAGGTTGCCATGATCGGCGACAACAGGCCCGAAGGGTTGTGGGCCGAGATGGCCGCCCTCTGCGCCCGCGGAGTGGCTGTATGGCTCTTCCAGGACTGCCTTATGGACGAGGTGAAGTATATCGTCGACCATTCCGACACCAGATTCTTGTTTGGTGAAGGCCAGGAAGAAGCGGACAAGGCCATTGCCATCTTTGACGATTGTCCCAGGCTGGAAAAGATCATCTGGGATGATCCCAAGGGAATGCGAAACTATCATGAAGACTACCTGATCAGTCTCAAAGAGGTTCAACGGTTGGGCAAGGCGCTGGACCAAAAGGAACCGGGCCTTTTCGAAGAGCTGATCAATCAGGGCCATGGCGACGAGGTGGCCCTGCTCTTTTACACCTCGGGAACCACGGCATTACCCAAGGGGGCCCTGCTGTCTCACTGGAACCTGCTGAGCATGGGCCGGAATCTCATGTCCGTGGATCCATGCTTTGAAACAGATGATTTTGTCTCCTACCTTCCCTTTGCCTGGATCGGCGAGCAGATGATGTCGATTTCGTGCGGGCTTCAGATAGGCTTTACCATTAATTTTCCGGAAGAGCCTGAGACGGCCCAGGAAAATATCCGCGAGATCGGCCCTCACGTGATGTTTGCCCCTCCGCGCCTGTACGAGCAGATGACCCGCACCGTTCAGGTCAAGTACCTGGATGCTTCGTGGGTCAAAAGAAAGATCTTTGAACTGGCCACTAAGATCGGCTATCATGTCGCCGAGCTTCAATTTCAGAAAAAGTCAGTGGCGTGGTATTGGAGGTGCCTCCAATGGTTGGCTTATATCAGTATGGAAAAAAAGCTCAAGGACCACTTGGGACTGAGCCGTGTCCGCTATGCTTACTCCGGGGGGGCCGCCATGGGCCCGGATCACTTCCGCTTCTTCCACGCCCTGGGGGTGAACCTGAAGCAGATATACGGGCAGACAGAGATTGCCGGTATTTCCGTGGTCCATCGCAATGGGGACATCAAGTTTGACACAGTGGGCGTTCCTCTTCCGCAAACAGAGGTGAGGATTGCCGAGGACGGAGAAATCATTTCCAAGAGCCCTTCTGTCTTCCAGGGTTATTACAAGAATCCCGAGGCCACGGAAAAGACCTTGCAGGACGGGTGGCTCTATTCGGGCGACAGGGGCTTTGTTGATGAAGACGGACACCTGGTCGTTTTCGACCGCTCCAAGGACGTGATGACGCTGAGCGACGGCAGGCCCTTTTCGCCCCAGTACCTCGAAACCCGTTTAAAGTTCAGCCCGTATTTGAAGGATGCGTGGGTCATCGGAGACGAACGAGAGTATGTGACCGCCGTCACCTGCATCGACTATTCCGTGGTAGGCAAGTGGGCCGATGAAAAGAAGCTCACCTACACCAGCTACCCGGAACTCTCTCAGAAGCCTGAAGTATATGACCTGGTTGAAACGCAAATCCGACAGGCCAACAAAGACCTTCCCGAGGTGGCCAGGGTCCGAAAATTTATCAACCTTTACAAGGAGTTTGACCCGGATGATGATGAGCTTACAAGGACCCGAAAATTGCGGCGCGCCTTTGTGGAAAAACGATACGAGGAAATCGTGGCGGCCCTTTACACTGAGACGGATGCGGTGCACATAGATACCACTATTACCTATGAAGATGGCCGAAAATCCCATATCAAGACCGATCTTCCTATTCGTAAGGTGAGCGTGTAAGTGCTTACTGGTTACTAGGAACAAGGGGAGCAAGCAATGGAACTGTTTCTCATGACTCTCACCACCGGTATCATGGTAGGCGGTATCTATGCCCTCGTTGCCCTTGGGTGGGTGCTGATCTATAAGTGCTCGGGGGTACTGAACCTGGCCATGGGGGAACTGACCCTCATCGGAGCCTACGTCTCCCTGAGCTTCTATTCCATGGGATTCCCCTTTCTCCTTTCACTCCTCTTTTCCCTCATCATCGGGTTTGTCCTGGGGGTCTTGACTGAAAGGATCTTCCTCGACAGGCTCATCGGCGAGCCGATCTTGACCGTCATCATGGTGACCGTAGGGCTTTCCTTCTTCTTTAAAGGGATCGTGGAACTCATATGGGGAACCGATACCCGAGTATTCACACCGCCCGTTTTTCCATTGGAACCGATCCACATTGGACCCTTGTTCATCGGCCAGGTCTATTTGTGGAGCTTTGTCGCCGCCATTGTGCTTCTGTTTATTTTTGTGGGATTTTTTCAATACACCCGCTGGGGCCTTGCCATGCAGGCCACGGCCGACGATGAAATGGCGGCCCTTTCCATCGGGGTGAGCGCCCGGTTTGTTTATGCCACGGCCTGGGCCATCGCCTTTATGGCCGCTGGCGTGGGAGGCACCTTGTTGGGAAACATCAATGGCCTGAACATCTCCGTGGGCTATCTGGGGTTGCTCGTCCTGCCTGCAGTGGTGCTCGGTGGGCTCAATTCCGTGCCAGGGGCCATCGTAGGCGGCATTATCATCGGGGTGTTGCAGAACTTGGCGGGCGCCTATCTGGATAGGTACTTCCCGGGCGGTGTGAAAGAAATTGCCCCCTTTGTCTTTATGGCCGTCTTCTTGCTGTTCAAACCCTATGGCCTCTGGGGCTGGGAACGGATTGAACGGGTATGAACGGGTTTGGCCGGTTATGCCCGTTCTTTGAAAAGAGCCCAACCGGCTAAACAGGCTCAACTGGACATCGGAGAGTAGCCATGTCAACCACCTTTTTGCCATGCGGCGTATACCACGAAAACTACGCGCAGGATCATGCGTGGTGGCAGGCGCGGTTTGTCAAGGCAAAGATGATCCTGCTATGTCTCCTTCTGTTCGTGGCCATCCCTCTGGTTGCGGATGCTTATTGGATCAGCGTCTGCAATCAGATCGGCTATACGCTCCTCGGGGCCTTGGGGGTGCAGCTTTTGATCGGCTATTGCGGCCAGCTCACACTGGGTCACGCCGCATTTCTTGCTGTGGGCGCATACACCAGCACGCTCCTTATCTTGGAATTTCCCTGGCCCCAGTTCCTCATAGACTGGGGTATTGCCTATCCCATCAGTATCTTCATCGCGGCGGTGGTAGCCGGTGTCTGGAGTGTGTTGTTTGGCCTGCCTTCGGCCAAGGTGAAGGGGTTTTACTTGATCTTGACGACCATGGCCGCGCAGTTCATTACCGTTGATTTTGTCATCACCCAATATGTAAGCCAGATTGGCGGTCGGGGCCAGGCCTTTTCCATTCCCCCTGGGATCATCAAGGTCGGACCCTGGGTGATAGATAGCGACCTGAAAATCTATTGTATGATGCTCTGTTTGGTGATCGTGTGTGTGGTCGGTTTGGCCAATCTGCTTCGCTCCCGGGTCGGCAGGGCATGGGTGGCCATCCGAGATAATGATATTTCTGCCGAGGTCATGGGAATCAATATTATCAAATACAAACTCCTCGCCTTTTTTGTGGCCGGATTTATCGGCGGGATTGCAGGGGCTTTCTGGATTAGCAATCTGGCTGCCGTCAGTCCCGAGCACTTCCCCTGGTTCTGGTCCCTGTGGCTGGTAGGCGTGATTCTCATCGGGGGGGCGGGCTCCATTCACGGGGCCGTCTTCGGATCCATGTTCATGGTGGTGGTCATGGAGGTGCTGCAACTGGCCGTCATCCCCCTTGCGGATACCTATCCCAAGCTCTTGATGGATTTTCTTTTTATTAAGGAGGCCGCCTTCGGTCTGGCCATCTGCGCCTTTCTGCTATTTGAGCCCAACGGTCTGGCTTATCGCTGGTGGCAGATTAAGAATTATTTCAACCTCTGGCCATTTTCGTACTGATAGGCTAACTTCAACCACTGAAAGGAGGGGATAAGAATCTGTTTAGGCAATGGAGAGGTTTTGAAAGGTCTTTTTTCTAATGAACAGGGAGGGAATGATGAAGTCGAGAAATCTTTGGTTCAAGTTTTTTGTACCGTTGTTGGCCGCGGGAATCCTTGTAGGCCTTTGTGCCACTGCAGGGGCCGCGATGATCAATGTTGGCGCCCTCAACGATATGACCGGGGCGACCTCTGATGTTGGCAAGGATTATGCCTTGGGCATTGCTGAAGCAATGCATTATGTGAACGACAGTGGCGGGGTAAACGGCAAGAAGATCAAGCTGTACCAGTTTGATTACGGCTATCGTGTGCCCGAAGCCCTCACTAAGTACAACCTGTTTAAACGGCTCAAGTGTGTGGCCGTCCTAGGGTGGGGAACCGGCGATACAGAGGCCCTATCACCCACCGTCACGAAGGACAAGATCCCCTATGTGTCGGCCTCCTATTCGGGCCACCTCACAGACCCCAAGAAGACACCCTACAATCTGTTTTTTGCCACGGACTATTCCACCAATGCCAGGGCTGCCATCACGGCTTGGTTTGACAAGAGATGGCCAGAACACAAGGACTTTGGAAAGAGAAAACCGCGCTTTGCCTGCTCGTACATGTTTGCATCGCCTTACTGCAGCGCCCCTATCAAGGCCATCAAGGATCAAGCCACGATCTTGGGTTTTGAGATCGGACCCGACCAAGACGTCTCCCTTTTTGCCATTGATACCAAGAGCCAAATCCTGGCCTTAAAGGAGTTTAAGCCCGATCTGGTCTGGCACGGAAACACCACCATGTCTGTGGCAGCAACCCTGAGGGATGCCTATGCCTTGGGGCTGGGCGCAGATCACATTGTGGACAACTGGGGTTTCGATGAAAACCTGCCCCGGTTGGCCGGAAAGGCGGCTGAGGGTGTTATGGGGATTGCTCCATGTGCCTTTTTCGGCGAAGACGTTCCAGGCATGGCCAACGTTGTGGCGTATGCCAAGAAATACAACCCTGGCATCCCGGCGGAAAAACGCCTCATTCGTACGGTGCAGGCCTGGGGGGATGTGCTCATCCTATGGGAAGCCTTAAAGCGGGCTGACAAGACCGGGGATCTGAGTGGCGAGAGCATACTGAAAAACGGCTTTGAGACCATGAGGAATTTTGACATCGGTCTGGGCGCACCACCCATTACCTTTACTGCCACAGATCATCGGGTGGCGGGACAGGTGCCGGTCTATGAGTGGAAGAACGGAAAATTCGGTCTCGTTGAGCGAGTCGATCTGAAAGACAGGTGGCCGGACAAGTGGGCCAACGAGTGGATCGGCTGGTAGATCCCAAAACTCCTCAAGGAGGTCTGAGATTTGTCAGGCCAGGAATCGATATTAAAGATCAGCAGTGTTGAGGTAAAATACCACGAGGTCATCCTTGTTCTGAAAGGCGTCTCCATCGAGGTCCCGAAGGGCAATATTGTGGCCCTTCTTGGAGCCAACGGGGCGGGAAAGAGTACCACCCTGAAGGCGGTCTCGGGTCTGTTGAAACATGAGGATGGAGAGGTGACTGACGGGTCCATTGAGTTTATGGGCGAGCACATTCACAGGATGGGCGCTGAAAAGATTGCCAAAAAAGGGATCGTTCAGGTCATTGAAGGGCGCAGGGTCTTCGAACATCTCACCGTGGAGCAAAATCTCAAGGTGGGCGCGCACCTGAGGGGCGGCGGCAAGTCCGTCAAGGCGGGACTCGAGATGGTCTATCACTACTTCCCCAGGCTGAGAGAAAAGCGCAATGAGATCGCCGGCTTTGTCAGCGGAGGAGAGCAGCAGATGACCGTGGTTGGCCGAGCCTTGATGACCAATCCCAAGCTGATCCTCCTGGATGAGCCGTCCATGGGGCTCGCCCCGCTGCTCATCCATGAAATTTTCAACATCATCACCAGGCTCAATCGAGAGGAGAACATTTCCATCCTCTTGGTGGAACAAAACGCCAAGCTTGCCCTCAATGTGGCCCCTTATGCCTATGTGATGGAGAATGGGCGTATCGTTATGGATGATACTGCGGAAAAACTCCGGGAAAATCCGGACATCAAGGACTTCTATCTGGGCCTCACCGCTGTTGGGGGCCGAAAGAGTTTTCGGGATGTGAAACACTACAAACGAAGAAAAAGATGGCTCACCTAACCCTTCAATCGAACAAGGGAGGTCAAAAATGCGAAAGAGATCAGTTGTATTTATAGGTCTTGGTGTCATTGTCTTCAGCACCCTTCTGTTGGCCTGTGCCACGGCGCCAACACCAACCGAGCCGACCTTCAGCCCACCGGTGGTTACTCTAGATTCGGTGGAGGTGGCCCACTACTGGGGGTGGTGGTACTTTTCAAAAAAAGTGGAGCCGACCAAGGGAAAGGCGGGCGACTATGGAGCCCCCATGGATCTGGCCTTCATCTTTGACATTTCAAACCCCAACCCCTATCCGGTGAAGATGGAGGGTTTCAAGTTTACGGTCGCATTTGAGGAATTTGATCTCAATACGGTCGGTTCCACCGAAACCCAATGGATACCCGGGGGCAAGACCAACCAGGTGCGCGTCCATGCCATGTTCGACGGACGACAGTCCCTGTTGAGCCTGCTGGTCACCGGCGGATTCAAGCTGAAGGAAAAGGGAATGTCCGTTTGGGACCAACTCGAAAACTGGTGGGTCGGGGTGCCTGAGTTCTCGTTTCCAATCTACGTGAAGGAAGGTTCGGCCATTTTCAGCACAGATGGCCGTAGCGAGGTCACTACCTTCAGTGGCACCTTCCCGCAGGAGTGATACAAGAAACAAGACGTGGGCATGCCCAGCAAGCGTTCATGTCTGGTGTCGGCTAAAGTCTCTTTTTAGAAGTTCATGTGGTACAGGGCATGCACACGTCTTTTCTTGGTTTGTAACGATTCCCAGTTCGAGGTGCGGGTTCCGCCTTGTCCGGGTCATGCACGCAAGTTGTATTTCAGGGAGACCACCAACCATGGCAACCAGGAGTGACCGCACATCCAGGTATTATGATCGGGGGCTTGAGACCCTTGCTCCGGCTGACCGGGCGGCTTATCAGGCGGCCGAGCTTCAAAAGATCGTGCGGCATGCTTATGAAAACGCCCCGGCCATCCGGGAGAAGTTTGACAATAGCCGGATTCAGCCCGACGACATAAAAAGCGTTCAGGATTTGGAGCAGCTCCCGATTACCCATAAACATGAACTGGCCGCCCTCCAGCAGCAAGCCCCGCCTTTTGGTGGTTTCCTGGGCGTGCCCTGGGACCGACTGAAAAGGATTTGCATGTCTCCCGGCCCCATTTATGAACCCGAAGAGATCCATAGTCAGAATGACCGCTGGACACAGGCGTTCTTCGCAGCAGGTTTTCGGAAGGGCGATATCGGCCAGATTACCTTCAGTTACCACCTGGTGCCACCCGCTTTCTGGTTTGAGGATGCCCTTCACAGGTTAGAGTGCATTGCAACCCCCGGAGGCGTGGGCAACACGGAACTTCAAGTGCGTATGATGCACGACCTGAAGGTCACCGCATATGTCGGCACCCCGAGCTTTCTCGTGAATATTTCCAAAAAGGCCCGGGAGCTGGGATATGACCTGAAGCACGATCTCTATCTGGAAGTGGGTTTTGTGGCAGGCGAAATGCTGCCAGAATCCCTCCGTGATGAGTTGGAGAAAGGCTTCGGAATGATCATACGGCAGGGATACGGAACCGCTGACGTGGGATGCCTGGGCTATGAGTGCTATCATAAAGACGGTATGCATTTTCCCCACAACTGTATTGTGGAGATCGTAGACCCCGAAACGGGAAGACAGCTCGGTCCCGGCGAGACTGGAGAGATCGTGGCAACCGTTTTTGATGAGGTCTATCCCATGATCCGTTTTGGCACAGGGGACCTTTCCTATTACACCAACGAGCCGTGCCCATGCGGGCGCACAACCCATCGTCTGGTCAAAATCTTGGGACGCCTGGATCAGGTGACCAAAGTCAAGGGCATGTTTGTCCATCCAGGCAGTGCGGACGAAGTGGCAGAAAAGTTTCCCGAGATCGATCGGTACCAGGTGGTGGTGGACCGTAAGGCCCACGCGGACCAGATGATCTTTACCATTGAACTCAAGGAGGGCATTGACCCTGCGCCTGAGCTTGCCGGGCGCATTGAGGCCGCCATCCCAACGAGCATGCGTGTGCGCGGAACGGTACAGTTCATTGAACGGGGGACCCTTCCAAAGGAGTGCAAGAAAATCGACGACAGGAGAAAGTGGGAGTAGATGGTCCAACCGGAAATTTGCCTTGTCATTATGTAACAGTACGTCCTTCGCTATACCTTCACATCATGGCCCGTTCCAGGTGGTTTCAATTCCCCTCCCGCATACATCGTGATTGCACTCTTTTCTTGTGGTCTTCGCTTCCACTCACCCTGAAAGATCCGTACGAAGCAGCATCTCTATTTTTTTGTTGACGATATGAACATAGTGTCATAATTTGATAAAATGTTCACAGATTGACGATTGCCTCAAAAGACATGGAGATCTACAATGGAAAAGGTCAAGCTTTCAAGGAAGGAACGGGAATACTTGCGGCAACGTCGAGAGATGCTTGCCGCCGCCCTCGAGCTTTTCTCGGAGAAGGGGTACCACAACGTCTCCATGCACGAGATTGCGGAAAGAGCCGAGTTTGCCGTGGGAACGCTCTACAAGTTCTTCAAAAACAAGGAGGACCTCTATAAAGCCCTTGTCCTTGAGCAGTCCGAGAAGTTCCACAGTGCGCTCGTACGAGCCATTGAAGGGGCGGATGACGAGATTGAAAAAATGCGAAATTACGTCAGGGCCAAGGGCAAGGTCTTTAAAGAGAATATTTCCACGATCCGCCTCTATTTTGCGGAGACCCAGGGCGCGAGCTTTAACATTATGGCAGGACTTGATTCCGAAATCCGTGAACGATATGGCGGCTTCCTGCATACCCTCGCCTCGGTGTTTGAAAGCGGGATGAAAAGGAAGCGCTTCAAGAAGATCGCCGACCCGTACTACCTGGCCGTTGCCCTTGACAGCATCACCAGGGCCTTTCTTTTTCTCTGGCTTGAATCGCCTGAACGTCATCCCTACCCGGAAGACCCGGACGTCATCCTGAATATTCTCTTCAACGGGTTGGTTGCCCCGTGATTATCCGTGGGACTTTTGGAACTCAATTCGCTCATCATTATCGATACTTGGAGGAACTATGATGCAAATCTATGGAACTGTTTATGAACCCCTTAAATGGAGTGTGGTCTTGGTGGCCCTGTTAGGCGGCTTTTTGCTGGCAGGTTGCGACCGCCAGCAGCAATCCCAGTCGCCACCCCCTGCTCCGGAAGTGGCCACGGTGACGGTCCAACCCCAGAAGGTCATGCTGGCCACTGAATTGCCGGGCCGCACGGCTGCTTACCGCATTGCGGAAATTCGGCCTCAGGTCAGTGGCCTCATACAGAAACGCCTCTTTACGGAAGGTTCCGATGTCAAAACCAGCCAGGTGCTCTATCAGATCGATCCAGCTCCTTTTCAGGCGGCGCTTGACAATGCCATGGCCGCTCTGAAACGGTCTGAAGCGAATTTGCCTGCGATTCGTTTGCGGGTCGAGCGTTTTCGTGATGTGTTGGCTGACCATGCCGTTAGCCAGCAGGATTACGATGATGCGGCTGCCGCTTTGAAGCAGGCCGAAGCCGATACCCAGTCCTGGGAAGCAACGGTGAAATCGGCTCGCATCAACCTGGACTACACCCGGATCACCGCCCCCATCTCCGGCCGCATCGGTAGATCCAACGTGACAGAGGGCGCTATCGTGACTGCATATCAGCCCGTGGCCCTGGCAACCATTCAACAACTGGATCCCATTTACGTGGATGTGCCCCAATCCACCACCGAATTGCTGCGCTTGAAGCGCCACCTGGAGGACGGCCGCCTCAAGTACGGCGGAACGAACCAGAACAAGGTCAAGCTCCTCCTGGAAGACGGCGCGGCATATCCACTGGAAGGGACGCTGGAGTTTCGCGATGTCACGGTGGACCCGACGACTGGATCCGTTATCCTGCGGGTTGTCTTTCCAAATCCAAAAGGCGTTCTCCTGCCAGGCATGTTCGTTCGGGCGGTGGTCAAGGAAGGCGTCAATGAACAGGCCATCCTGATCCCTCAGCAGGGTGTGTCCCGCGACAATAAGGGCAATCCCCTGTCGCTGATCGTGGGTGCGGAGGAAAAAGTCGAGCAGCGGATGCTCACCCTGGACCGGGCCATCGGCGACAAATGGCTCATCTCGTCAGGCCTTGCTCCCGGCGATCGGGTCATCGTCGAGGGTCTGCAGATGCTGCGGCCGGGTACGATTGTGAAGGCTGTCCCTTTTAATGAGACGAAAACCGGGCCCGGACCTGCTGCGATCGGACCTGCTGCCGGACCTGGCACGGAGCCGCAAAAGCACAGTGAAGGAGGGGCGTAATGCTGTCAAAATTCTTTCTGGATCGCCCCGTCTTTGCCTGGGTCATTGCCATTATCATCATGACGGTCGGGGGGCTGGCCATCCACAAAATGCCCATCTCCCAGTATCCGCCCATCGCGCCTCCGGCCATCGCCATCGACGCCTTTTTCCCCGGGGCCTCGGCGGAGACCGTTGAAAACACGGTCACCCAGATCATCGAACAGAAGATGACCGGTCTGGACAATATGCTCTATCTTTCCGGCACCAGCTCCTCGTCCGGCGCATCGAGGGTCGAGTTGACCTTCGCGCCCGGGACCGATCCGGATCTTGCCTGGGCCAAGGTGCAGAACAAACTCCAGCTTGCCATGGCCAGCCTTCCCGACGTGGTGCAGCGCTCCGGGGTCTCGGTAAGCAAATCGACCCGGAACTACCTGATCATCGTCGGACTGATCTCGGAAGACGGCAGCATGGACGGCGATGATTTGCGGGACTACGCCCAGTCCAATCTGGAGAAGATCCTGTCCCGGGTGCCGGGGGTGGGTGAGGTACAAAATTTCGGGTCCCAGTATGCCATGCGCGTCTGGATCAACCCCGACAAGCTGACGAGCTACCATCTGACCATGGAAGATGTCATCCTGGCGCTCAGGGCCTACAACGTGGAGGTATCCGCCGGTCAGTTCGGCGGGACTCCGGCCGTGGAGGGCCAGCGCCTGAATGCCGTCATCATCGTCCAGCATCTGCTTGAGACCCCGGAGGAATTCGCCGCCGTGCCCATCCGCACCAATCCCGACGGCTCGGTGGTCCGGATCAAAGACATCGGCAGAACCGAACTGGGCACCGAGCGCTCCGATGTCGTGGCCTACTTCAACGGCATGCCCGCCGCCGGCATGGCCATCCGCCAGGAGGCGGGCGCCAATGCGCTGGATACGGCCAATGCCGTGAAAAACAAACTGGAGGAGTTGAGCCGGTATTTCCCCCCCGGGATGAAAGTGATCTACCCCTACGATACCACCCCTTTTACCAAGGTGGCCATCGAGGAGGTGGTCAAGACCCTGTTTGAAGCGGTCTTTCTGGTCTTTGTGATCATGTATCTTTTTATGGGAAACATCCGGGCCACCTTGATTCCGACGATCGCGGTACCGGTGGTGCTCCTGGGCACCTTCGCCGTGCTGGGGGCTTTCGGGTTTTCCATCAACATGCTGACCATGTTTGCCATGGTGCTGGCCATCGGGCTCCTGGTGGACGACGCCATCGTGGTAGTAGAGAATGTGGAGCGGATCATGGCCGAGGAGGGGCTCCCGCCCAAGGAGGCCACGGCCAAGTCTATGGACGAGATCACCAGCGCGCTCATCGGCATCGGCCTGGTGCTCGCCGCGGTCTTCGGTCCCATGGCCTTCTTTCAGGGCTCAACCGGGGTGCTCTATCGCCAGTTTTCCATCACCATTATCGCTTCCATGCTCCTTTCGGTGGTCGTGGCTTTGATCCTGACCCCGGTCCTGTGCGCGTCGTTTCTCAAACCGATACCAGCCGGGCATCACCCTTCAGACAACGCGGTCTTTTTCCTGCGCCCTTTTTTCCGGTGGTTCGATCACGGCTTTGTGCGCGTCAGAGCGCTCTACGTGAGAGTCGTTGGGCACTCCTTTTCAAGGACAGTCCGATATGGGATCATCTACCTCTTGATCGTAGCGGCGGTAGGGTTCCTTTTCAGACGGATGCCTACATCCTACATTCCGGATGAAGATCAGGGGATCCTGCTGGTCATGGCCATGCTTCCATCCGGTTCCACCTTGGAGCAGACCGAGAAGGTGATGAACCGGGTGAGGGAACATTTACTGGAGCATGAGAAAGAGGGGGTGAAATCCTTCCTGTCGGTCGCCGGTATCAGTTTCGGCGGTCAGGGACAGAACATGGCCCTGGGGTTTGCCCAACTGAGGGACTGGAAACTGCGCGATCGGCCGGACCTGAAGGTCAAGGCGATTGCAGGCCGGGCCATGGGGGCCTTTTCGCAGATCAAAGAGGCCATGGTCTTCGCCTTCCCGCCGCCGCCGGTCATCGAACTGGGGATGGCCACCGGATTTGATTTTCAGTTGCAGGACCGTGGCGGCCGGGGCCATGAAAAACTGATGTTGGCCCGCAACCAGCTCCTCGGTATGGCGGCCCAGGATCAACGACTGGCCCGGGTCCGACCCAACGGCATGGAAGATGTGGCCGAATACCATGTCGACGTGGATTGGGACAAGGCCGGCGCCCTGGGGATTTCCATCAGTTCCATTCACAACACCATTGCAGCGGCCTTCGGCAGTGCCTATGTCAACGACTTCATCCAGGCCGGCCGGGTCAAGAAGGTCTTTGCCCAGGCGGATGTCCCCTATCGCATGTTGCCGAAGGATCTGGAAAAACTCTATGTGCGCAACACCGTGGGCAAGATGGTCCCCTTTGCTTCCTTTGCCTCCGGGCGCTGGGCCCAGGGATCGCCCAAGCTGGAGCGCTACAACGCCTTTCCTTCCATCAACATCTGGGGCGAGCCGGCGCCGGGTCGCAGTACCGGCGAGGCGATGACTGTCATGGAGGAACTCGCCGCCAGGCTGCCTCAGGGGATCGGCTTTGACTGGACCGGGCTGTCCTACCAGGAACGCATCGCAACGGCTCAAGGGCCCATGCTTTATGCCTTTTCCATTTTCGTGATCTTCCTGTGTGTGGCGGCCCTGTATGAGAGCTGGACCATCCCTTTTGTGAATCTGTTGATGCTGCCGCTGGGTGTGTTCGGCGCGATCGTGGCTACGTCGCTGCGGGGGCTGCCCAATGATGTCTACTTCCAGATCGGGTTCCTTACCACCCTTGGCCTTTCGACCAAAAACGCCATCCTGATCATTCAGTTTATCAAGGAACGGCTGCGGCATGGAGACAACCTGGTGGATGCAACCCTTGGCGCCGTCAAAACGCGATTCCGGCCTGTTATCATGACTTCTCTGGCTTTCTTCTTCGGTGTGCTGCCGCTGGCCATCGCTGCCGGCGCCGGCGCCGGCGCCATGAATGCCATCGGCACCGCTGTGTGCGGTGGTATGCTCTCCGCTACTTTCATCGATCTCATTTTTATCCCGATGTTCTTTGTTCTTGTCTCCCGCCTGTTCAAAAGAAAAAAAGGAGAGCCGGCCCCTGAGCAGCATATCGATTCCAACGGGTTCCAGGAGGTGCGCTAACATGAGAAGGCAAATATTATTTGCATTGGGAGTATTCATTTTCATGAGCGGCTGCTCCCTGGCCCCAAAATACAAACAGCCCAAAGCGCCGATCCCGGCTGAGTGGCCACAGGGTGAAGCCTACGAGAGCGGCCAGGCGACACCTAGAGCGCGGACTGTCCCGGAGCTGAGCCGGCAGGAGTTTTTCGCCGACGAACAGCTGCAAAAAATTATTGAGATAGCCCTGGACAACAACCGGGATCTGCGCCTTGCCGCCTTGAATGTGGAAAGGGCGCGCGCGTTGTACGGCATTCAACGGGGTGAACTGTTCCCCGCAGTCAATGCGGCTGGTGCTGGAGGCAAACAGCGTCTGTCATCCGATCTTGTCAGCCCAGGCGATCCAAGGACAAGAGAAGAATACAGCATTAATCTGGGTATTACTTCCTGGGAGATCGATTTCTTCGGCCGCATCCGCAGCCTGAAAGACCAGGCACTGCAGACGTACCTGGCCACAGAGCAGGCACGCCGCAGCGCACAGATCGCACTGATGGCCGAGGTTGCCAGGGCCTATCTGACCCTTGCCGCAGATAGGGAAAACCTCAAGCTGGGCCAGTCCACCCTTGAAACCCAGCAGGCCGCATACGGTTTAGTTCAAAAGCGTTATGACGTTGGACTCGCGACCGAACTGGATCTGCGTCAAGCGCAAACCCCGCTGGATGCGGCCCGGGGAGATGTCGCCCGCTACAAGCAAATGGTGGCGCAGGATCAAAACGCTCTGAACCTCCTGGCCGGTTCTCCGGTGCCCGAAGATCTCCTGCCGGCGGACCTGAACAGCGTTATCCCTCCCAAAGAAATTTCTCCGGGCCTGTCCTCCGAGGCGCTTCTGAACCGGCCTGATATTGTGGCAGCGGAACATCGGCTCAGGGGTGCCTACGCCTTTATCGGCGCGGCCCGGGCCGCCTTCTTCCCCCGTATTTCTCTGACGACCTCGGTGGGGACCGCAAGCGACGATCTATCCGGGCTGTTCAGCTCCGGATCAGGTACCTGGAACTTTGCGCCGCAGATCACTATGCCGATTTTTGACGCCCGCACCTGGGCCGCGCTGCGGGTCAGCAAAGCGGAACGAAAAATCATCCTGACCCAGTATGAGAAGACGATTCAGACGGCTTTCAGGGAGGTGGCCGATGCCCTTGCCGTGCAGGGCACGGTGGACCAGCAGGTAGCGGCACAACGATCTCTGGTCAATGCAGTTGCGGAAACCTATCGCCTCGCAAATCAACGCTATACAAGGGGGATTGACAGCTACCTGGGTGTCCTTGATGCGCAAAGATCCCTTTATGCGGCCAAGCAGGGGCTCATTACCATCCGATTAGCCAAGCTCGCCAACCAGGTGAGGCTTTACGCGGTATTGGGCGGAGGCGGTGACCAACCCAGGGCACATCAAGGTGGAACATAACTGGAGGCATCGAAGGGAATCGCTGAAAGCCGCTGTGGCGACGGCAAGGCTGGCCTGTGAACTGGCTCGGGATCAATACGAGGCGGGCCTGGTGGACTTCAGCAATGTGTTGGACGCCCGGCGCTCACTGCAATCCTTCCAGAGAGCGATGGGACCGGGATTTCCAATTTAGTGCGTCTCTATAAGGACCCCGAGGATTAGCTGAAACTTGAAAGTGGCGTGCTTTTAAACACGCTGGGCCGGGTAACACCCCACTTGTGGTTTTTGGGGAGCATTGTGAAAAAAGGGAGGCAGAGCAATCTTTGACCGGCCTGCTCCCCGCAAGCCCCGTCCGGAAGGGCGAGGTCAAGGGGAGCTATACAATATACAAAAATGGCAATCTTCCTTACCGGGAAGCCCCGCCCGGGAGGGCGGGGAGGCTTCACTGAGATTGCCGGGCGTTGAAAAGCCCAGTGAATGGACTGCGGCAAAGGTCGCAAGGTGAAATAGGGAGGCGGCATATGGACTCGCACAAGTTGCCGGTCAGCTTGAAGAAGACGATGTATGAGAAGATGGTTCTCATACGAACATTCGAAGAAAAACTGGTTGAGCTTTCCCAGCAGGAGAAAAGAGTGCCCGGTATGCAAATTCTGGCAAACGGCCAGGAAGCCGCGGCCGTGGGAATCATCGAGGCATTGAGACCAGACGATGTGATTGTGACCAATCATAGGAGTCACGGCCACTTGTTAGCCAAAGGCGCAGAACCAAGATACCTTATGGCTGAGATTATGGGCAAGGCGACAGGCGTCAACAGAGGCAAGTCCGGCACCCTGCACATGGCCGTGCCTGAAGTAAATGCCTTGATGACAACAACGGTCGTTGGTGCGGGAGCACCTCTGGCCGTGGGGGCGGCCTTCGCCCAGCAATACCGCAATGAATCAAATGTTACCGTCGTTTTTTTCGGCGACGGCGCTGCGGCAGAGGGGAGTGTCCATGAAGCCATGAACCTGGCTGCACTCTGGAAGCTTCCCATTATCTTTGTTTGTGAAAATAATTGTTGGGCAGGCGCGCAGGGCCTCCACGAGCATTGCTCTATTGGGAATATCGCCAGACGTGCCGTGGCCTATGGAATGCCGGGCGAGTCTGTAGACGGCAATGACGTAGAAAAACTATACACCCTTGCCTCGAAGATGGTCGCTCGCTGCCGCGACGCTGAGGGGCCGGCCCTTATTGAAGCCAAAACTTACAGGATGCGGGGCCATGGAGAACAGGACCACCAGCATTATGTGGACAAGAAGGAACTGCAGAGGTGGTCTCAATTGTGTCCTGTGAAGCGCCTTAAGGATAAGATGCTCTCAGACAGCCTCGTCACGCAAGCAGAGCTTCAAGCTATAGACAGCGAGATGGAAGCAAAGATCAATGACGCGGTCAAGTTTGCAGACGAAAGCCCCTATCCATTACCCGATGAGGCCTTGGAAAACCTCTGGGTTGCAGTGAAAGGAGGTCGATGATGGCGCTTTTATCGTTCGGGCAGACTGTAAGAGATGCCCTTGATCTGGCCATGAGCATGGATGACAGGGTTTTTGTGGCGGGTGAAGGCGTTGGCGTATCTATCCATTACGATCCCAACATGCCGACCCATGGCCTCCTGGAAAAGTACGGTCCCAAAAGGGTCAAGGACACGCCTGTGAGCGAAGCTGCCATAGCAGGACTGGCTGTCGGCGCTTCAACGATGGGGCTCCGGCCGGTCGTTGAGATCATGTTTTTCCCTTTTATAACGCTGGCTACAGACATGTTAGTTAACCATGCGGCCAAGTTACGCTATTTGAGCGGCGGGAAATCCTCCTTCCCGCTTACGGTTAGGGTAAAGGCCGGGGTCAATTTTTCAGCCGGTTGTCAGCATTCACACAACCTGGAGGCATGGCTTGCCCACAGCCCGGGATTGAAGGTCGTTTTTCCTTCCACACCTGCAGATGCCAAGGGACTGCTCTTGAACGCCATATTTGACCCGAATCCTGTTATCGTGATTGAAGAACTGATGCTTTACTGGATGAACGGGGAGGTCCCTGAGGGCGACTATCGCATACCCTTTGGAGAGGCCAGGATAATTACGCCTGGCCAGGATTGCACGGTTGTCAGCTATGGTGGGGCCATATATACAGCCATGGAGGCGGCCAAAGATTTATCAGAAGAAGGCGTTTCTCTTGAGGTGGTGGATCTGAGGAGTCTGGTTCCTCTCGACAAAACAGCCATACTCGAGTCAGTGAGAAAAACCGGCAGGCTGGTTGTCTTGCATGATGCCACAAAATTTGCCGGATTCGGCGCCGAGATCGCAGCGATCGTTGCCGAGGAAGCCTTTGATGCGCTCAAGGCGCCCGTAAGACGTGTTGCAGCCCCGGATATTCCCGTACCCCTTTCACCACCTTTGGAAAAATTTTATAGGCCAAGCCCTGAAATGGTCGTAGAGGCAGTGAGATCAATCGTCCGGATGGGCTAAGTTTTAGCTCAATGTCTCAAGGGCCCCCAAAATGTTCACGGAGTGAGTAAAATCGACTTTTTATGAAACCATCAACCTTAGCCGCTCTACCAAAGCAGTATAAAAAATTGACGACACCAACAACTACGGCTATTATCAACACTGGGAGCAACAAACCCTATATGCGGTCTTGTAACTATCCTGTATCCGAGTCCGAACTGATTCCCGATGCCCTTAGGGCTCGCCTGCGCTCCGATCAAAACACGGCAGGCTTCTTGCAGAACCGTCATTCAACCAGATAGGACTCTATGTGCATGAAAATCATTGACCTCAGATCCATCGGAGGTGCATGGAAGATCCGCCGGCAAACGTGACAAAGGACTCTGAAGGCGCAAGTCCCTGGCACAGGGCCATAAGGTTTAGGTCCTGGACCCTCCTTTTGATCGGAGAGCTAGGCCGTATGGTCTCGCTTCGTCTGACCATACCCTTGGTCGCCGCACTGGCCGCTGGCGTGGCTGTGGTCCTGGCCTTTGTCGTTTTCTCCACCGTCTCTTATTTTGCTGTGCGGACAGAAAACACGGCACTGAAAAGGGACCTGGGTGCAGTCAGGGCAGACCTCGTAGCCGCCGACAAAGCCAAGGAGAGGGCTCTCGTGCGCTTGATGGTCCTCGAGGAGGATGCGAAGCCCCACAAGAAAGACAAACAAGATCACAAACAGGACAAGCCGGCCTCTCATGAAAAGCCGACAATCCTTGTGTCGCAAGCAAGACGAGCGCCCGCCCCCCCAAGCGCAGATACCCGAAGTGATCCATCCCAGAAGGAGCCAAGAGAAAAGGAGAGCACCCCCTCCCCTGATAAGAAGCCCGCATTACAGAAACCTCAAGCAGCGCAACCGCCTCCATCACCCGCATCAGCGAGTGCGGACACATCAGGCGCTGCTGTCGAGGAGACGACTATGGTTGCCAAGGCGCCGCCTGTCCACGCAGGCGAGAGCAAGGAAGCCACTGATACTATCTCTTCCGAGAGCCTGTTGGTTGAAAAACTACAGGTCTGGCCAGAAGCGGGAAAGCATGCAGTGAAGTTTCAGTTTGATCTGAAGAACACTGACCCGGTGGGCAGGAAGATCACGGGATATGCCTTCGTTGTTTTCAAACCTGAAGAGGGCTCCCAGGAGCCCCTCAGGGCCTCACCGTGGACGCCATTGAAGGATGGAAGGCCCACTATCTATAAAAGGGGACAGTTTTTTTCCATTGCCCGGTTCAAGCTTGTTCGTGGGAGGGTTCCCCAGATACAGGATCTGAAAAGATTCAAGACCGCTACTGTTTACGTCTATTCCGAGGCCGGGAGCCTTGTGCTTGAAAAGGTTTATGCGGTAGAGGATATATTGGGTTCGTAGCGCCGACCGCGGCGCCAAAGATTTTCGGGGCCGCGGATGGAAGGACACGAAGAGGGCCATCATGCCGGACAAAACAACAGGTCTTTCTATCATCCATCAAGGGCTAAAGGTGGAGGGCATCCTCAGTGCTGAGGGGAAGCTCATTATCGGCGGGGCCGTGGAGGGGACGCTTATCGGAGATGAGGTCGTTATCGCCGAAGGGAGTCACGTTGTTGCCCGGGCAAAAGTTCGGGAGATGCTGATCTCTGGAGACTTTGAGGGTGATGTCACAGCTTATGAAACCCTCAAGATCATGCCCACGGGAAACTTTCGTGGCAACATCGTTTGTAAGAACCTGAGCCTCCAAGCGGGTGGCAGGCTGAACGGGAGTGTGCAGCCCCTCGAGGCCAAGGAAGAGATTATAGAGCCCGATACGGGAGGAGAAGACGTCTCGGGTCCCGGCTAGGCGCCAGGTCTCTCAGTGTAGCGCCCACGCCGCCCCTTCCGCATTTCAGGCCCTGTGAGCACACAGTGAAAGCCTTCCCACAGTTGTCAGAACGTCCGTAGTTTTTCCCAAAGGCCACAATGATTCGAGCCCCCATCTTTTGCCATTCTGCTTCCCCCCGGGACAGCCATCCTTTTAAACACGTCAGTACTTGCCTTCGAAGCCAATCGTGACGACGTCGCCTTGTACAATGACCGGGATCTTCCGTTTTCCGCCCGAATGGGCAAGCATGCGTTCGAGATGTTCTGGCGCATGCAAGACATTAAAGTACTTGACTTCCTTGCCTGCGTTAGCAAAGGCCTCCCGGGCTGCTGTGGTGAACGGTCACGTGTCTTTTCCAAAAACAAGAACCTCTTCAGGCATGTTAAGGACCTCCTGTTAAGGGCGCGGGGAACAAAACACCGTGTTGCGTCGTATCGAATACCTTTACCAGTCAGCCCACGGGCTGTCAAACGCCGCTGAGACTTGTTAAAATAAAGCCGGCATGATAAACAAATGTAACACTACTTCATTGCTTTTGACTCGATTGAGATACTGCAAATATTCCGATAAGGCGTTTGGAGAAAGAAAACAATCGGTCATGATTTATTCGCTTTTGCCATCCGTCATGCCATTGTTCTAACATTGACGGCTTCGTAAAAAGGCCATCTGCGGCGTTGTGCTTCATCTTTCGTCGTTGCGACGTACCGTAAGTACGCCTCACTCCGCAAGATTTGCGCGCCTTGCATCTGGAGCTTTTTACTTTGCCGTCCACCTGATGACTTTTTACGAAATCATCAACATTCCATCTTCCATGCGGCTGCGCACAGCCAAGAGCCTTTCGTTAGCAATCATCTCAAGTGGCCGCAAGAATCCCGAGGGGTCAACATAGTCAGGCAAGCATGTCTCATACAAAATTATATATGGGCATTGATCTTGGATCCGTCAGTCTGAACCTTGCCGTTATCGATGAGACGGCAAACATCAGGGCCTCCCTGTACAGACGCACTGAAGGGAGGCCGTTGCCCCTCCTTCTGGACTCCCTTGAAGAACTGAGCACCGGCTTTGACGTCTTTGAGGGGATTGTCGCCACCGGAAGCGGCCGCAAACTGGTGGGCCATCTCCTTCAACTCCCCGATGTGAATGAGATCGTCACTCAGGCCGCAGGGGCTTGTCATTTTTACCCCAATATTCGCACCATCGTCGAAATTGGCGGCCAAGACGCCAAACTCATCTTCGTGGATCAAAACCAAAAAACGGGTGAACCGATCATCGTGGACCATGTTTTAAATGAGGTCTGTGCTGCCGGCACAGGCTCCTTTCTCGATCTTCAGGCCCACCGCCTTGGGATAACGATTGAAGATATCGGCGCTCTCGCCCTTCGCTCCGAGCATCCCGCCAGCATTTCCGGCAGATGCAGTGTGTTTGCCAAGAGCGATATGGTCCACCTCCTGCAGGAAGGCACGCCCAAGACCGATATCGTTGCAGGGCTTTGCCACGCCCTGGCCCGAAACTTCATAACCAACCTTGGCAAAGGCAAACCGTTTCCCAGACCCATCGCCTTTCAAGGAGGCGTCGCTGCAAACCCGGGTGTCGTGAACGCCTTTGAAAAACTGCTGGAACTCGGCCCGGGCAGCCTCATTATCCCAGAGCATTTTCTTGTCATGGGCGCCTTTGGTTCGGCCCTGACGGCCCGAGGCAGGACGTGCTCTGGGGTGCACCACACAGGAGACCTGATTTCAAGGCTCAGGGATGCCCTGAAAATGAGCCGCAATCGTTCTCGCGCAACCCGCGTCAAGCCGCTGGTGCGCCCAAGGGACCACGGACAGACCGAAGATCAATACTATGGGATTCAGCCGGGAGATTCGCTCCAGGTCTTTCTGGGTATTGATGTCGGAGCGGTCAGCACCAACATCGTCCTTATTGATAAACAGGGCCGCCTGGTGGCTAAACAGTACTGGTACACGGAGGGAGAGGCGGTTGATACGGTTCGCTCCGGCCTGGAAGAGATGGCCCGTCGGGTGGGGCGGCAGGTCCGCATTTGCGGTGTGGGTGTCACAGGAAGCGGTCGCTACTTTATCGGGGATTTTGTGGGGGCGGATGTGGTCATCAATGAAATCTCCGCCCAGGCGCGGGCGGCCGTTCACCTTGATCCCGAAGTCGACACGATTATCGAGATCGGCGGCCAGGACTCCAAATACATCAGGTGCAGGCACGGGCACGTCATAGATTTCGAGATGAACAAGGTCTGCGCAGCCGGCACCGGTTCGTTTTTGGAAGAACAGGCTGCGCGCCTCAAGGTGCCGATTCGCAATACCTTCAGTGACCTTGCCTTTTCCTCTGCGGCTCCGGTCGACCTTGGCGCCCGGTGTACCGTCTTTATGGAATCGGATCTCATTCATCACCAACAAACCGGACAAGGCCTGAGCGATCTCACGGCAGGGCTCTCATACGCCATCGCCCACAACTACCTGGAAAAAGTGGTTGGCACCAAGAAAGTCGGCCACCACATCCTATTCCAGGGCGGGGTGGCTGCCAACCAGAGCGTTGCGGCGGCCTTTGAAAATATTTTAGGAAAACCTCTGGTTACGGTCGAGCACCACAATGTCACGGGGGCCTTCGGGGCAGCACTGGCCGCCAGAGATCGCCAACCCGCCGCCAGCAGGTTTGCAGGGTTTGACCTGAAGGATCGCCCCTATGAGGTGAAGACCTTTGAGTGCCAAAAATGTCCGAATCTGTGCCGTGTCCACCAGATCTACATAGGGGGGAGGCTTCGCTCCTACCACGGCAGCATATGCGGGCGCTACGAAAAGCATTCGCACCATCGCCGCTACGCCCATGTGCCTGATCTTTGCATGGAACGGCAGTCTCGCCTCATGGAAGGCTTTGATGAAGAAAGAAGCACGCACGGCACAGGAGAGAGCATCGGCATTCCGAGGACCTTGAGCTTTTTTGACTTTTTTCCTTTTTGGCGTGCTTTTTTCACAAGCCTGGGCCACCCTCTGGTCCTTTCAGAAAGCACCAACAAGACCTTGATCCAGAGAGGCCTTTCCAGCATTCCTTCAGAAACGTGTTTTCCCATCAAGACGGTTTACGGCCACATCAGCGACCTCCTATCAAAGGGGGCGGACCGAATCCTGCTGCCCTGCGAAATCGATCATCCCAAGACGGGAGACAAGAGACTTCCCAGCTTCAACTGTCCATACATTCAGTCCATGCCGTACATGGTGCGGGCCGCCATGGGCTCGCACGTGCCCCTTCTCACACCCGTCATACGGTGGAGTGATTCGAGGCGAGCGGTTGACCGTGTTCTCCTGGGCCTTGGCAGGACACTGGGCCATGGCGCCAAGAGGTGCAGAGAGGCGATAGCGGCGGCCAGGGCCGCCCAGAAACGCTTTGACAAGTGGCGCAAGGACCGTGGTGCAGAGATTCTGGCCTCAGTGAGGCCGGCGGAACGATGTCTTGTCCTGCTGGGCAAAACCCACAATATCTTCGATCCGGGTCTGAATCTCCATCTTGGCAAAAAGCTAAGACGGGAAGGCGAACTGACCCTGCCGTTTGATCTGCTTCCCCTTGACGAGATGGCCCTGCCCAGCCAGTATGACAACGTGGTCTGGAAAAATGCCCGTGATCTCTTGAAGGCCCTTCTCTGGATGCGCAACGACCGGCGTCTCTTCCCGGTGCTTCTGACCAATTTCGGATGCGGGCCGGATTCTTTTCTCCTGAAATACATGGAAACAGAGCTGTCTGAAAAGCCACATCTTGTCCTGGAAGTCGACGACCACACGGGCGATGCGGGGATGGTAACCCGCATTGAGGCATTTCTGGACACTCTGAAGACGGCGCCCCCGATTAGGCAGGACCTCCCGGGTCCTGTCAATTTGGTCATCAAGGCCCGGCCAAGGGCCATGGATCCCTGGGAGCCGGCGCCCGAAATCTTGAAGCGCCTGGATAATCGGACGATCTATTTCCCTTATGTGTCCCCGGCTTTTTCTTTTGTCGTCCAGGCCGCTTTTCAGGCCATCGGTCTTGAAGCCCAGGTGCTTCCTGAACCGGACGATGAAAGCGAATACCTCGGCAGGCAGGTGACTTCCGGCAGGGAGTGTCATCCATTTATTGTCACTTGCGGAGAATTCGTAAAGCTTACTCGCGAGCCGACGTTCGATCCTGAACGTGCTGCCATATGGATGGCCAACTACGACGGCGCCTGCAGGTTTTCTCAGTACGGCATCGGGCATGCTGATCTTTTCAGGCGTCTGGGGCTGCCTCAGATTCCGGTCATTGCACCGCTAACCTCCCCCCGCCTTGACGAATTCTCAGGCCTTTTTGGTCTGCGCTTTGCCAAACAGTTGTGGCAGGGATGGTTGGCCGCTGAGGTACTTGAAAGGATTCGACTGCACGTGCGCCCCTATGAAAAAGATCCAGGACAGACCGATCGGCTCTATACGTTCGGTATCCGAGATATTGCCGCAGCCGTGGCCCGGCCTGACGGCAAACCTTCCATATGGAGCCGGGCCATCCTTGCCGCCCTGAGACGAGCCGTTGAGTCCCTTGAGGCCGTGCCCATCGACCGCTCCGAGAGACGTCCGAGGGTTGGCATCGTCGGGGAGTTCTATACAGTCTTAAATCGGTGGGCCAATCAGGGCCTTATTCAAACCCTTGAAAAGCTGGGCGCCGAGGTAGCCGTTCACGGTCTTACAGTCTCGAATTTTTACACCCTGTTTTCCGAACACTATTACCCTAAGAATCGCTTAAGACAGGGAAAAGTGCGTGCCGCCTGTTATTATTTTTTTCGGAACCAGTGGCTGATGTCCTGGGTGAGGCGGGTGGAAGCCTACCTGCCCAAGGAACTGCGTCCCTTTGGCACCCTCGGCGCCAAAACAATCCTTCGGGAAACTCGACCCTATATCCATTATGACATCGATCCGGTCCTCGCCACCTTTACCACCCGGGTCAGGCGCTTTGCCGCCTCCGGTGTCTCCGGCATCTGCAACCTCTTTGTGCTCAATTGTATGCTAGGCAATGTCACCGTGCCGATCTTCAAGAATGCCCTGCAAGGGTATCCAAACCTGCCGGTCTTGCACGCGGTCTACGACGGGCAAAAGGCAACGAATATGCTCACACGCATCGAGGCCTTCGTGCACCAGGCGAAGCTCTACCGGCAGCAATTGGATGACCGGGGGCAAGCGCTTTGAAGTTCCGTGCGCGAGAGAATCCGCGGACGATGGCCTTATCTCCCGCCTTAGGCATCTGAGGCGACTTAGGACACTTAACGACCGGGTTTTTGCCTTTGACATTTGGACCGTACGTATTACATTAGACTGTTTTTTCATGAAACCAACGTCCCAGTCCAAACTGAGTCGAAGCGTGACGATTCCCAATGAACTGGGCTTGCATGCGCGCGCGGCGGCCAAGATTGTCCCGTTGGCGGAGCAGGCTCGCTCTGGGGTATTTCTTATCAAAGATGGTCAAGAGGCCGATGCCACAAGCATCCTGGACATGATGGGCCTCTATTGCCCGCGTGGCACACAAGTGACCGTGAGAATAACGGACCCTGCCGACGTGAAGGTCCTGAACCGCATCGCCGGGCTGATCGAGGCAGGCTTCGGAGAATCATAGAAATGGCTAATGCGACGGCAAAAAACCTGTCACTTCAGGGCCTTGGTGCCTCCCCCGGGATCGCTATCGGCAAGGCGTATCTCTTGGAGCACGAAGATGTCGAGGTGATAGAAAAGCGTGTTATCCGTCCTGAAGATGTCGGGGCGGAAATAAACCGCTTCAAGCAGGCCGTGCAACAAGCCCAGGAGCAGCTTCGTGAGATTATCCGAGATGTCCCTGATGAGTATCGGGATCATGTGTACATCCTTGACAGCCATATGATGCTGCTCAAAGACAGGATGATCTACGACGGGACGATTGAACAAATCCGGCAGAAGCGCCTCAATGCGGAAAGCGCCTTGAAGATCGCTGTGGACAAGGTCAAGGCCATTTTTAGAAAAATGCCGGAGGGGTATTTTCGAGATAGGGGATCAGATATCGTCCATGCCTCCAAGCTTATTCTTGAGAATCTCCTTGGAACTGGTCCGTCAAAGATCTCGGACATCGACCAGCGCGTCATTATTGTGGCCCACGACCTTTCTCCTGCCGAGACCACTCAAATACAACTGGCAAAGGTCAAGGCGTTTGTGACAGATCGGGGTAGCCACACCTCCCATACCGGGATCATGGCTCGATCCCTTGAGATCCCCGCGGTGCTCGGGCTGGCCAATGCCACGCAGCTCATTCACACAGGTGACATCATGATTGTGGATGGCAGTGCCGGCACCGTGATCGTGAATCCGAATGAGCAGACACTCACGCGGTATCATGAACGCAAGGCGCTGTTGGAAGACTTTCAGGCTAAGGTGACCCGCACCAGTCACCTGCCCGCGGAAACAACCGACGGGCATCGGCTCACAGTGACCGCCAATATCGAACTATTAGAAGAAGTGGTGTCGGTCATGGACCACGGGGGAGACGGTATCGGCCTGTACCGGACCGAGTTTCTTTACATGAATCGACCGGCCCTGCCCTCAGAGCAAGACCTTTTTGACAATTACAGAGATCTCGCTGAGATTATGGGGACCCGTCAGGTGACGATACGAACCCTGGACATCGGTGGAGACAAGTTTGCCACGAGTGTCCCCTGGGGTGAAGAAATGAACCCGGCCCTTGGTTTTCGGGCCATCCGATTCTGTCTCCAGTCCCCCGAGATCTTCACGGCCCAGCTGCGCGCTATACTCCGGGCGGCATATTTTGGAAATATCCGGATCATGTTTCCGATGATATCCCAGGTGGAAGAGCTTGTTCAGGCAAAACAGATGTTACGTGAAGCCGCGGAGTCTCTGGACAAGGAAGGCATCCCCTTTGAAGGCGACATTCAGATCGGTGCCATGATCGAAGTCCCTTCGGCGGTTTTTATGGCCGATGTTCTCGCTAAGGAGGTCGATTTTTTCAGCATCGGCACCAATGATCTGATCCAATATTCTCTGGCCATCGATCGGGGCAACAAGCATGTTGCCGAGCTCTACCAGCCACTTCACCCAGCGGTGCTGCGGATGATCCATCGCGTGGTACAGGCCGCCAAAACGGCCGAGGTCCAGGTCGCCCTGTGTGGTGAGATGGCAGGGGATCTGATCAATGTCCCCGTGCTCCTTGGTTTGGAGCTGGATGCCATCAGCATGAATCCCATATCCATCCCTGGCGTCAAGAATTTCGTTCGCAATCTGTCCTTTGAAGAATCGAAGCAGCTTGTCCGGGCCGTGCTAGAACAGCCGACCACCTCCAACGTCCTGGAGTTGATTCGGGAAGCCTATGGAACGTCCTTGGAAACAGGCGATTTTTTTCAGGCGAGCGGGGCATAGAACTTGGGCGATGAGATACCGGGCAGAGACGGGCTCACCTAGAATGGATTCCTATAAGGGCAACCAGAAATGCCTGATACAAAGATAGTATGCCAAAACCGAAAGGCGCGGCACGATTATTTCATCTTGGATCAGTATGAGGCGGGTATGGTCCTGCTCGGTACTGAAGTCAAGTCCTTGAGGCTTGGTCGGGCCAACCTCAAGGATAGCCATGCCGACATCCGAAGCGGTGAAGTCTTTCTGGATAACATGCATATAGGCGCCTACCCTTTTTCCGCCCACGGGAATCACGACCCCATCCGTCCTCGAAAGCTCCTGCTGCACAAGGACGAGATCAAGCGACTGACTGGCAAGGTCAAGGAGAAAGGCCAAACCTTGATCCCTCTTAAGGTTTACTTCAAAGGGGGAAAAGCGAAAGTGACCCTTGCCTTAGCCAAGGGAAAACGAAAATACGATAAGCGGGAAGCGATTCGAAAGCGTGACGAGAGAAGAGACATGGAACGTGAAAAGCGCCGCACCACGAAAACTTGACAATGGGGTGAAAGTCTTTATAATGAAGATATAATCGTCTGGTTTCATGAAAAAGACCCTGTGGTGTGTACATGGTTTACGATCAACCTGGGGGCGAAACGGCTTCGACGGGAATATGGAAGCATAGGTTGCATACCGAGCACCGTCAGCTCGTAAAAAAGGCGGAACTAAAATAATCGCAGACGATTATCACTACGCTTTAGCCGCGTAATGTAGGCTAACGTCCCGCCGTGTTTTTCCTGCGGACCCGGACGAGGGCGTCGATTAGCAGGATAGCCTCTACCGATGGCTTGTTGCGCATGAGGCGAAATGATTAGCAAGCTAGCCCCTCAGGCATCCAGCCTGAAGGAACCTCGGGGGGCGAAATTAAAAATTCAGGCTATGTATGTAGAAGCCTATGTGGAATATTGTCGGACGCGGGTTCAACTCCCGCCGCCTCCACCA
>CAZCXI010000030.1:0-32964 GCA_964502635.1 uncultured Desulfobacterales bacterium | reverse complement strand
TCGCTCGCTAACCCCGCCGCAAGCAGCGGGGAATGCGCTCGCTTTCGCGGTTCATGTTGTGCGTTTGCTTTCTACACAGCCGTGGTTCAGCAGCACGATGCGCCCGTGGACCTTTTCAAAAAGGCGGCTGTCGTGCGTGGCGACGATGACGGTGGTGCCTTGTGTGTGAAGTTGCCTGAAGAGCTCAAAGACCATATCCGCAGCCGTTGTGTCGAGGTTGCCTGTTGGTTCGTCCGCCAGTAAAATCAACGGGTTGCCCACAGCAGCCCTGGCAACAGCCACACGCTGCTGCTCTCCGCCAGACAGCCTCTGGGGATAGGTGTCAAGGCGATCCTCCAGGCCGACCATGCGAAGGACCTGGCGGACCTTCTTTTGAATGTAGCGTTTCTGCCGGCCTGCCGTCTCCAAAACGAGGGCAACATTTTCATAAACGGTGTAGCTGTGGATAAGCCTGAAGTCCTGAAAGACGACACCCATGTTGCGCCTCAGAAAAGGAATCTTGGCCCGACGGATACGCTGCAGATGAACGCCGTTGACGAGTATCTGGCCTTCTGAGACCACCTCATCCAGAAACAGCAGACGCAGGAGGGTGGTCTTGCCGGCCCCGCTTTGGCCGGTGATGAAAACGAAATCGTTCTTCACCACGGTGAGGTTGATGTCGTGGAGGGCGATTTGAGACCCGTAGCGTTTGTGCACATGAAACATTCGGATAACAGGTTCTGCTCCCGTGGTCATCATCATGGCTGGATTACTATTGATCTATGGCGCCTTTTTTGGTATGGGACAACACAAGCGCAAGGGGTGCCGACAACGGTTTTCCTTGCACCAAAGGCCTCCGCTGAACATGAAAGAAAGGGCTTCTTCCAGTTTAGCGGGGGTTTTTTGTTCGATCGGTTTGTCATGAACTGCACAAGCGACGCATTCCTCCCAGGTTGCTACCGGGAGCATTAATCCAGATAGGTCCGGCGGTTGCTTTTTCCGAGGCTACAGTAGACGTCGTAGCTGATCGTGCCGCTCCTTTTTGCAATCTCTTCGGCGGTGATCCGCTCTTCGCCCTGGGCCCCCAGCAGAACCACCTCGTCGCCCACCGCCACAGCCTCCAGGGAAGAGACATCCAGCATGGTCAGGTTCATACAAACGCGGCCCACCACCGGCACCCGCTTACCATGGACCAGCACCTCTGCCTGGTTGGAAAGCTGACGGCTGTAACCATCGTCATAGCCAACCGGGATCGTGGCGATGATCGCCGTTGAAGGCGTGGAGTAGGTGCGGCCGTAGCTAACAGACGTGCCGGCAGGCACTGTTTTTACGTGAACGATCTTGGATCTAAAGGTCATGGCGGGCTTGAAACGGGATGCGGACGGCCACCCTTCAGAAGGCGGAGACCCGTAGACGAGGATGCCGGGCCGGATCATGCCAAGATCCAGGCCGCGTTTTCCCAAAAGGGCTCCGCTGTTGGCAAGGTGGACGGCGTCCTGACACACTCCCAGACGCTCACTTTCTTCCACGGATTGCAAAAACCTGTGGATCTGCGTACTTGTGAAAGGCTCGTCAGGCTTGTCTGCGACAGCAAGGTGTGAAAATATGCCTTCGAGCCGGATTCCCCTAAGGGGCAAGAGGCTTCGCAGGAAAGGGGCCACGTCTTGCCATGGCACACCCAGACGCGTCATGCCGGTGTCTACCTTGACGTGGGCGGGCACGGTCACGCCTTGTTCCAGGGCGGCCCCGGAAAGCTTTTCCGCGATGTTCCGCTGAAAAAGGGCGACGGTAAATTGATGCTCCACAACGGCCGGGACTTCCTCCGAGGTGATGCCCATCATAATCAAGACCGGAACCTTGCAGCCGGCATGTCTCAGGTCTAACGCTTCTTGGAGCTCAAACACCCCAAAATAGTCAACGCCTGCGGACTCAAGAGTCCTGGCCACGGGGATCATACCGTGCCCGTAGGCGTCTGACTTGACTACGGCCGCGACGCGGGTCGCCGGGCCGGCCAGTCGCTTGATCTCGGAGACATTGTGCCTAATGGCCCCCAGGTCGATCATCACTTCATTGGGTATCATGGTTCGTGTCCCAGGGAGTCAGGCTGATGGTAAAGGTGCTGCCTTTGCCCTCCATGCTTTTCACGCCGAGGTGGCCGTCGAAAGACTCAATAATGCGAAGGCTGATGGCGAGTCCCAGGCCGGTCCCTTTGCCCGGGGGTTTTGTCGTATAGAAGGGATCAAAGATTTTGTCTAGAGCAGAGGCCTGAATCCCTCTGCCGGTATCTGAAACAGAGATTTCAATGCACTCTCTGATCTGATCGGGCAAACCGCTTGCCCCGGCTGCGGACACAGGCGCTCGCCTGGTGGCGATGCTCAGTCGACCACCCCCTTCACCCCCTTGCATGGCGTCACAGGCGTTGAACAGGAGGTTGATCAAGACCTGTTTTAGCTGGTTGGAATCGGCCCGGACCATCCCCACGTTTTTCTCAAGGCGGGTGTCCAGTGCAATGGTCGTCATGAGCATTTGATGAGAGAAAAAAGACGCGGTCTCCGAAACCAGGCCATTCACGTCAACAGGGGCGGGCTTGCTTGGAGACGGCCTGGAAAAATCGAGGAGATCTCGAACGATGGTGTCGATCCTGTTGAGCTCCTTTTCCATGCGTGTGAGATAATCTGAGGCCTCCTCGTCGTTTTGTACGTGAGCCGTCAGGAGATTGGTGTAGCCTAGGACGACTCCAATGGGGTTGCCAACCTCATGGGCCACACCAGCAGCGAGTCGCCCAACGGAAGAGAGCTTTTCTGAGCGGAGGACTTCCTCTTTGGCCTCTTTAAGCTGTTGGTTCGTTTGCTCCAGTGAACGAATCTGCGCCTCCATGCTTTCCTTGTTTTCGCCGAGACGTTTGAGCATGCGATTGAGAGACAGGGTCAGGCGCGCAAGCTCATTGCCACGGACGTCGGTGACTTGTGAAAAGAGCGCGATGTCTTCGAAGTGATCCGCTGTTTTGACCAGGCGCCTGATGGGCCGAATCACGATTCTGGAAAGGAGATAGTTTCCGAAGACAAGAAGCACCAAGACATTAAGCCCGATGTAGAACCAAATCAGCTGTCGAGATCTTCTCAAGCCCTGTACGACCCCCTCGATGTGGATGGGCACCTGTACGGCCGCGACGCATTCACCCCGGACGAACAGGGGGGCGGTTATGGTCAGCAAGCCCCGGTTTCTGCTAATATGGGCCGTCTGTTTTTCCTGGCGAAGGGCCGAGGAAATCAGAGCCGAGTCAGGCCTGACAGCGTCGCCTGTGTGTCCATTGCCAAGCCACGGGGTGCCATCTTTTCCCACCACAACGATGTCCTCACTCAACCCGGACGCGGCGATCCATGCGGCCCCGTTCTGAAGCCGTTGTTTCATGACTTGCACGAACGGCGGGCTTTGCTCTTTGGCGACCTCCTCAACGGCGGCCTGGATCCTACGCACCACAGCCGTGCCGTCCGCTGCCTTGTGCCGAAGCAGATCGCGCTCCGTGATCCTCATGACGACAAAGCTGGTCAAGGTCATGGCAGCGACCAGCAGGAGGGTCAGACTCAGCAAGATTTCGGTCCGTAGTCCAGGAGTGAAGGTCTTCAAGACGAAAACTATCTCATTAAACCTATGTACCAGGCTATGATGCTGTGTCCTTGAAACATAAAAAGAAGCGCCCCCAAACTGAGAAACGGGCCAAAAGGGATTGCCAGCTTGCGGCCGCCTTGCATGCGAAAGGCCATGGCGATACCGATTACGGTTCCAATGGCTGAGCCGACCAAGATCGTAAATATGACCGCCTTCCAGCCCAAAAAGGCGCCTATCATGGCCAACAGTTTAACATCCCCGCCCCCCATGCCCTCCTTCTTGGTCACAAAGTAGTACCCCAAAGCCACCAGCAGGAGGAGACCGCCTCCCAAGACGATCCCCAAGAGGGAGTCTTTGTAGGTGATGTTCTCCAGGAAAAAGGAAGAAAGGAATCCGATGACGATGCCTGGATACGTGATCATGTCGGGGATGATCTGATGATCGATGTCTATGAAGGTCACGACCAGCAGCACAGCCACCAAGACGAACAGAACAAGAGCCTCCCGCAAGGCGAGGCCTGGCTGTGAGAAAAGCGCAACAGCAAAGAGGCCCGCGGCAAGTTCTACAACAGGGTATCTCAAGGAAATGGTGGCTCCACAATGGCGGCATTTTCCTCGAAGCCAAAGATAGCTCAAGATAGGGATGTTATCATAAAAGGCGATCCCGGACTCGCACCGCGGGCACCTGGATCTTGGCTGGATCAGCGACATGGATCGGGGAAGGCGGTAAATACACACATTCAAGAAGCTGCCCACTGCCGCGCCGAAGACAAAGATGAAAACTTTAATCATCAAAAGCTGCCCCGAAGAACGTGTAACCTTGGCCCCAGCCCATGGTTCATGAAGGCCCCGGGAGACGATGCCGGGCGAGGCTCTTAGGCCGGGTCTCCTGAGTACTGAGGTGAACGGTGACGCTGGTCAATCGCGTGTCGCAGAGAATGTATCACAAGCGGTTGCCAGGAACAACTACAGGCGGTGGTGGAGAAAATCAAGATTTTTGTTGTCATCAAAAGCTACTATTTTGTATGGTTCTATGTGTTTAAACATGAAAGGATGGGCTTTGGTCTTTCTTTACATGTTTATTGCCGTTGTTTTTCCCATTGAAAGGAAGGCGCCTATGGCTCAAATGGACACTGAGGACATGGTGGACATCATACACGACGAGAGTGAAACCATAGACATCCCGGACAAACTGCCCCTGCTTCCGGTTCGGGACATGGTGGTCTTCATGTATATGGTCCTTCCCTTATTTGTGGGCAGGGACAGATCTGTGCGAGCGGTGGACGCAGCCATGGCCAAAGACCGCCTTCTCCTCCTTGCTACGCAACGAGACTCTACGGTTGAAAACCCCACGCCAGACGAAATCCACAGGGTGGGAACGGTGGCTATGATCCTGCGTTTGCTGAAGCTCCCCGATGGCCGCGCGAAGTTGTTGGTTCAAGGGCTGGCCAAGGCACGGATTGTGGAATACACCGAAACCAAGCCTTTCTTTCAGATAAAGATAGAAAGACTGGTCGAAAAGCCGCTCAAGGAGGTCAGCCTTGAGATCGAGGCCTTGATGCGCGACGTGTGTGAGCAGAGCGAACAGATTCTTGACTTCCGGGGCGAGTTAACCGGCGAGGTCAGTGCTATTTTTCACAGCATAGACGAGCCGACCCGCTTGGCCGATCTGGTCGCCTCAAACCTTAAACTGAAGACGGAAGAGGCGCAGAGACTGCTGGAGGTAAATGACCCGGTTCAAAAGCTTCACCGCGTGCACGAACTCTTGAGTAAAGAATTGGAAGTCTCTGCCATGCAGGCTAAGATCCAGTCCCATGCCCGGGAGGAAATATCAAAGACGCAGCGGGAGTACTTTCTCAGGGAACAGATGCGGGCTATTCACAAAGAATTGGGGGATGTGGACGAACGGGCCCAAGAGGTTTTGGCGTATAGCCAAAAGATCAAGAAGGCGAAGATGCCTGATGGGGCGCACAAGGCAGCCCATGAACAGCTAAGGCGCCTCGAGCAGATGCACCCGGATGCCGCCGAGGCCTCTATGGTGCGTACCTACCTCGATTGGTTGGTGGAAGTCCCGTGGAGCAAGTCAAGCAAAGGCGCGCTCAATGTCAAAAAGGCACAGGGGGTCCTCGATGGGGACCACTACGACCTGGAGAAGGTCAAGGATCGTATTCTGGAGTACCTCAGCGTCCGGAAACTCAACAAGGATATGAAAGGCCCTATCCTGTGTTTTGTGGGACCGCCCGGGGTGGGCAAGACCTCTCTGGGGCGATCGATTGCAAAGGCGATGAACCGAAAGTTCTTTCGCATCTCCTTGGGCGGTGTTCGGGATGAGGCCGAAATCCGAGGTCACCGCCGCACGTACGTCGGGGCCCTGCCTGGCCGAATCATCCAGGGCATGAAACATTGTGGGACGAAGAATCCCGTATTCATGATGGACGAAGTGGATAAGATTGGCGCGGATTTTCGCGGGGACCCGGCCGCCGCCCTGTTGGAAGTCCTCGATCCTGAACAAAACGTTGCCTTCACGGATCATTATCTGAATCTGCCTTTTGATCTGTCAAGGGTCCTCTTCATCACCACGGCCAATCTTGCCGATTCCATTCCCGCTGCTTTAAGAGATCGCATGGAGGTCATCGAGCTGACCGGATATACCGAAGAGGAAAAACTTGTCATTGCGCAACAGTTCTTGATCCCGCGCCAAATCAAGGAAAACGGGATCACAGCGAAACACATACGTATCAGCCCAGGGGCAGCGCGAAAGATCATATCAGCGTATACCATGGAGGCAGGCCTTAGGAATTTGGAGCGTGAGATTGCCACCCTGTGTCGTAAGGTGGCTCGCAAGGTGGCCGAGGGTGAGAAGGGACCGTTTACGATTACGGGCGCCAACATTCATCGCTACCTGGGTGTTGTCAAATTCTTCCCCGAGCTGGAGCAGGAATACCATGAGGTTGGCGTAGCCACCGGCTTAGCTTGGACCTCAGTGGGGGGAGAGGTCCTCTATGTGGAAGCCACGACGATGAAAGGCAAGGGGGATTTGATCCTGACCGGTCAACTGGGTGAGGTGATGCAGGAGTCGGCAAGAGCCGCTTTGACCTATGCGCGATCTCATGCCAAGAGCCTAAGAATCAGGAGTAACTTTTACCAGGATGCCGACATTCACATTCATGTGCCGGCGGGGGCTGTTCCCAAGGATGGGCCGTCAGCCGGGGTAACCATGGCGACGGCCCTGGTGTCCGCCCTGAGCGGCAGGGCGGTGAGTCGAGATATTGCAATGACCGGCGAAGTGACCCTTCGGGGGCGAGTGTTGCCCGTGGGGGGTCTAAAAGAAAAGGCACTGGCCGCACGGCGGGCGAATGTGAGAAAGATCATTATACCGGAAAAGAACACAAAGGAACTGACTGAGATTGCGGCCAACATCAGGCGCAAGCTCACCTTTATTCCGGTCAGTCATATGGACGAGGTTCTGGAGCTTGCCCTTCAGCCCAAGCCCCGGAAGAAGAAAACCCATCAGGGTGGGGCAGACGACGGGAAACGACCAAGATGAGAATCCTCGCCGTTGATACCGCGACGCAGACTGGCAGCGTGGCGGTTTTAGAGGACGACACCCTGGTTGCCGAAGTTCAGGTGACAAGCTCCAAGACCCACGCCAAGCGTATCATGTGTGCCGTAGATTGTACGCTGCGTATGGCAGGGATCGAGGTGGGCGAAGTGGACGGATTTGCCGTCACCACGGGGCCGGGCAGTTTCACGGGATTGCGCATCGGGATCAGCGCGGTCAAAGGCCTCGCGTTTGCCACGGGGAAACCGGTGACGGGGGTTTCCACGTTGGACGCCCTGTCGCACCAGTTCCCATGGTGTCCCTCTCTCATCTGTCCTGTGTTGGATGCCCGGAAGGCCCAGGTGTACACGGCACTGTACAGGGGCCGGCGTGATGGGGACTGGGAGAAGGTGGTATCGGATCGTGCAGTGAACCCAAGGCCATGGCTCATACAGATTGAAGGCTCATGTGTTTTTGTCGGTGACGGTGCAGTATTGTACAAGGATCTGATCGAAGACATCCTGGGTCCCCGGGCCCGCTTTGCGCCCCCTTATTTGAATGCCCTCCGGGCCTCGGTGGTGGCCCATGTGGGACTGAAGCAGATCCAGGGGGGGCAGGCCGTTGAAGTCGGGCGCCTGGTTCCTTATTACATACGCAAGTCGGACGCTGAAATAAAACTGGCCCAAGGCAAGGCCGGTTGACAATTGTTGCCCGACCGGTGTAATATAAGATTGACGGCTTCGTAAAAAGCCCAACTGCGGCGTTGCACTTCATCTTTCGTCATTGCGACGTACAATAAGTACGCCTTATTCCTCAAGATTTGCGCGCCTTGCATTTGGAGCTTTTTACTGTTGCGTCTGGTTGCGTACTTTTTGCGAGTTCATCACAATTGTGCCAGGCACAGAGAGGCTGGCGTGGTTATGGGGCACGGGGATGTTTGGAGGCCTGCCTATGGAAAAAAGGGATGAGGCGCTCATTGCCCAATTGTTGCAAGGAAATGAAACTTTAAGACAATACGTGGAAGAACACAGACAGTACGAAAAGCAACTGGAAGCATACGACGAGCGTCGTCATCTGTCTGCCGAAGAAGGGATGGAACGTAAGAGAATCCAAAAACTTAAGCTGGCAGGGCGGGATCGGATTGAACGGATCCTGGCCGAATATCGGCGGACCCAAAAACGACAGAGGGGCGCCAGCGACGCTCTTTAGCCCTTGAAAGCTCACCTTCAATGACTGGTTCAGATCCGGGGTCAGGGGGCAAAAGGGCCTTCCCAGTGGCTTCAGAGGGCTTGTGGCTAATCGCCGCATCGGCCTTTGTGACCGTTTATCTGGCTATGTTGGGCCTGGCTATGTTGGCCCTATTTTTTTTGGCGGTTACGCTTTTTGTTGGTTTCTTCTTCAGAGACCCGCAGCGCGAGATTCCCGGGGAGGACGGGCTGGCGGTCTCTCCGGCTGACGGCAAGGTCGTAGAAGTCCGGATGGTGCCAAAGGGTGCGTTTGCCCCTGAAGAAATGCTGAAGATTAGTGTGTTTATGTCCGTGTTCAATGTCCACGTCAACCGGATACCGGCAGATGGTACCGTGACCGGCATTGCCTATTACCCGGGTAAGTATTTTTCGGCGAACCTAGACAAGGCGTCAAGCCATAATGAACGCAATGCCGTGAGCTTAGAGACCATCGGCGGCCGGAAGCTGGTCGTCGTTCAGGTCGCGGGTCTCATTGCACGGCGCATCATATGCAAGACGCACGAGGGAGCCCGTGTAAGCCGAGGAGATCGCTTCGGCATGATCTGTTTCGGGTCCCGTTTGGATGTCTATCTTCCGCCGGACACCCAGCCGGCCGTTTCTGTCGGGGATAAGGTGAGGGCCGGAACTTCGGTTTTGGGGTATTTGTCATGAAAAGAAAAAAACGGTCCAAGAAAGAGCGGTTGCAACGTGGGATTTATGTCCTGCCGAACCTGCTGACCTCTGCGAACCTGTTTTGCGGCTTTTTTGCCATTATTGCCGCCATCCAGGGCCTTTTTGTGAAGGGCGCGATTGCGATCATGCTTGCAGCCGTCTTTGATGCCTTGGACGGCAAGATCGCCCGGATGACCCGCACGGTGAGTCGATTCGGGCTTGAATATGACTCCCTGTCTGATGTCATCTCCTTTGGAGTGGCGCCCGGCATCCTGGTGTATCTCTGGGCCCTTCAGCCCTTCGGTCGCTTGGGGTGGTTGGCAGCGCTTCTCTTTGTTGCCTGCGGCACGTTACGCCTGGCCCGGTTTAACACCCAGGTGGGTTCAGTGAGCAGCGCGTATTTTGTAGGCCTGCCGATCCCGGCCGCTGCCTTTATGATCGCTGCAACGGTCCTGCTGCTCCATCGTTTCGGTGGGGGCGGGGCCACAAGACACGTGACCGTGCTCATCATGATCTACGTGTTGTCATTCTTGATGGTCAGCACGGTAAAATATTACAGCTTTAAAGATACAACGCTTTTCAAGAAGATGAAATTTAACATGCTGGTGGTCGTGATCCTGTTTGCCATCGTGATCGCGGCGGAACCAAGCCTTATCTTTTTTCTTATGATGCTTTGCTACATCCTCTCAGGCCCCTTTACAACCGTGTGGCTTCGTAAGATACGGCAGGACGAAGCCGCTCTCAGCAACCCGGTCGATATATCCTCACACGAGCCGGTATAAACCATGCCTCAAACGATTACGGAAAAAATCCTGGCTGCCCATGCCGGGCGGGAAAGTGTGGTGCCAGGGGAATTGGTCACGGCCCGCATCGACATGGCGCTGGCAAATGACATCACGGCCCCGATCGCTATCGAGCTTTTTGAAAAATCAGAGATGCCGTCGGTATTCGACCGCGAAAAAATTGCGTTGGTACCGGACCACTTTGTACCCAATAAAGACATTCGCTCGGCCACGCAGGTTCAGAGCATGCGAACATTTGCCAGGAAGCACGGCATCAAGCATTTTTTTGAACTGGGCCAAATGGGTATTGAGCATGTCCTGTTGCCGGAACAGGGGCTGGTCCTGCCCGGGGAGGTGGTCATCGGTGCCGACAGTCATACCTGTACATACGGTGCCCTGGGCGCCTTTGCCACAGGACTTGGCAGTACGGATATTGCCGCGGCCATGATCACAGGCGAAGTGTGGTTAAAGGTGCCGGCATCGATGAAGCTGACGTATCAGGGCGAACGTCAACCATGGGTGACGGGAAAGGACCTGATTCTTTACACCATTGGCGACATTGGCGTCGACGGGGCCCGGTACATGGCCATGGAATTCGTCGGTGGGGCCATAGAGGCCTTGTCTATGTCGGATCGAATGACCATGACCAACATGGCTATAGAGGCCGGCGCCAAGAGTGGCATCATGGCACCGGATCAGGTCACGCTCGACTACGTTGGGCAGCGATCGAAGAGATCTTTTCAGTCTTATTACAGCGACCCGGACGCCCCTTATGAGCAGGAGAGGGTTTACGACGTGTCGGAGATTGAGCTGCAGGTCGCCTTTCCCCATCTGCCTGAAAATACACGGCCGATTTCCGAGGTGGGAACCGTCCGTATCGATCAAGCGGTCATCGGGTCGTGCACGAACGGGCGCATCGAAGATCTTCGCGTAGCCGCCCAGGTCCTTAAGGGGCGCACCATTGACAGGCAGGTGCGTCTCATTGTCATACCGGCCACACCGAGCATTTACCGGCAGGCCCTGGCCGAAGGCCTCCTTGAGGATTTCCTGGCCTCCGGGGGCATCGTGAGTCCACCCACGTGTGGGCCCTGCTTGGGTGGGTTTATGGGTATTCTCGGGCCTGGCGAACGAGCTGTTGCGACCACCAACCGTAACTTTGTGGGGCGGATGGGACATGCAACCAGTGAGGTTTATCTGGCCAATCCGGCCGTAGCCGCCGCCTCGGCCGTCCTGGGCCGGATCGGAAGCCCGGAAGCGTTGTAGAGGGCGCGAAGGGCTCGCGCAAGAATAAGTTCGCAGCGTCGGCGCTCAGATTTGGTTCAGCTTTGGCCGATCCGATTGAGCAAAACCGGAGGAATAGCTAGTTATTTCGATGGGTTTGCGAATGAGACATCGGTCAAAGATGGGCTGAAGCTGAGATGCCACAATGTGAAATTATTTTTTCGCGAGCCCTAAGGTCGTCTTGGGGTGGGAAAAGACTGATGATACTCGAAGGGACTGTCTGGAAATTCGGCGACAATGTGGATACGGATGTGATCATCCCGGCCACTTATCTGGTGACCACGGATTATGGGGAACTGGGCAAGCACTGCATGGAGGGCCTGGACCCTGCTTTTGCTGAAAAGGTGCGACCCGGGGATATCATCGTGGCCGGCAAGAATTTTGGCTGCGGCTCCTCACGGGAGCATGCCCCGATGGCCATCAAGGGGGCGGGCATCTCGTGTGTGCTGGCAGAAAGCTTCGCCCGGATTTTTTTTAGAAATGCCTTTAACATGGGACTTGCGATCTTTGAAGCACCGAAGGTGTCAGCGGCCGTTCAGGCAGGGGATCAACTATCGGTTGACCAAGACACGGGCGAGATCGTGGACCACACAACCGGGAAGCGCTTTTTGGCCAACCCGATCCCACCCTTTATGCAGGGGCTCATCGAAGCGGGTGGGCTCATGTCCTATGTGTTGAAGCAAAGACAGGGCTGAGAAGGGGCTTATTGTTCAGGATGCCATGACACAGAGAGAATATGACATTGCCGTTATCCCGGGAGACGGCACGGGCCCGGAGGTGATTGCCCAAGGGATGAAGGTTCTCGAGGCCGTCTCAAAGAAGCGTGGCTTTGGGCTTGCCTGGCATCGCTTCGACTTGGGGGCTCAACACTACAAGAAGACAGGGGAAACGCTGTCCGCTGAGGTCCTTGAAGGCATAAGGCCATGTCACGCCATGTATCTCGGGGCGATTGGTGATCCGGAAGTGCCGCCGGGTATCCTGGAAAAGGGCATCCTGTTGAGGCTTCGCTTTGAGTTGGATCAGTACATTAATCTGCGGCCCATCAAGCTCTATCCTGGCGTGGACACGCCCCTCAAGGATAAGGGGCCGGACGAGATTGACTTTGTCGTCGTCCGTGAGAACACGGAGGGCCTATACGCGGGCGCTGGGGGCATCCTAAGGCGGGGGAGCCCGCATGAGGTGGCTATTCAGGAGTCGATCAGCACCCGCATGGGGGTTGAACGCTGCATTCGATACGCCTTTGAAGCCTGCAGGCGCCGCAACCGGGACAAGAAACTGACCCTGTGCGGAAAGACCAATGTCTTGACGTATACCTTTGACCTGTGGGAACGCACGTTCAAAGAGGTGGCACAGTCTTATCCGGATATTGAAACCAACTATGTCCATGTAGATGCTTTGTGCATGTGGATGATCAAGAACCCTGAATGGTTTGACGTCATCGTGACTGAGAACATGTTCGGTGACATCATTACCGATCTGGGCGCGATGCTGCAGGGCGGCATGGGGGTGGCCGCAGGGGGAAACATCAATCCACAGGGGATTTCCATGTTTGAGCCCATTGGGGGGTCTGCACCCAAGTATGCGGGGCAAAACATTATCAATCCCATTGGAGCCATTTTGGCCGCCAAACTCATGCTCGAAACCCTTGGAGAGGCTGAGGGAGCGCGGATGATCGAAGATGCGGTCATGAAGGTGTTGCGAGAGGACCTGAAAGGCACGGGAGCCGGCAGGATGGGACATTCTACCTCCGAGGTGGGGGACTTGATTGTGGCATCTATAGAGGCTTCAGGAATAAGGGGGATCAGGAACCATGGGCAAATTGTTTAACGTTGCAGTGGCCGGGGCCACGGGTGCAGTGGGCAACCAGATGCTGGCTTGCCTGGAAGAGCGAGATTTTCCTGTCAAAGACCTGAAGCTGTTGGCTACGGCCAGGTCTGCAGGGCGCAAACTCCGGTTCAAGGGTGCGCAGATTCCGGTCGAAGAATTAACGGATGCCTCATTCAAGGGGGTGGACATCGGTATCTTTTCCGCCGGTGGTGCTACCAGCCTACGGTTTGCGCCGCCGGCCGCACGTGCGGGCTGTGTCGTGGTGGATAACTCTGCGGCGTGGCGTATGGACCCGGATGTTCCCCTGGTTGTTCCAGAGGTCAATCCCCAGGCCATTGCGCGGTATACGAGCAAAGGGATCATTGCCAATCCGAACTGCTCTACCATCCAGATGGTGGTGGCGCTGGCGCCGATTCACAGAAAGGTCGGGATAAGACGGATTGTGGTTTCCACCTATCAAGCCGTCTCGGGTACCGGCAAGAAGGCCATTGATGAACTCTACGATCAGACCAAGGCGATGCTTAATTTTGTTGAGCCCAAAAAGAAGGTTTATCCCCATCGGATCGCCTTTAACTGTCTGCCCCACATCGATGTCTTCCTTGACAACGGATACACCAAGGAGGAGATGAAAATGGTCGCTGAGCCACGCAAGATCCTCGAAGATGACAGCATCGGCATTACAGCCACGACGGTCCGGGTGCCGGTTTTCTTTAGCCACTCTGAGTCGGTCAATGTTGAAACGCGTCAGCACATCACCGCACAGGAGGTGCGGGTGCTGCTGGAGGCTGCCCCAGGGGTGAAGGTGGTTGATGATCCGTCGCAAAATCTCTATCCTTTAGCGATTGACGCAGCCGGACAGGACGAAACCCTAGTGGGCCGCATCAGGGCGGATGACTCCATTGCCAACGGCATCAATCTCTGGGTCGTGTCAGACAACATCCGCAAGGGGGCGGCCACCAATGCGGTTCAAATAGCAGAGATCCTGGCCCGGGATTATCTGAGCGACTGATCTGATCGTGGGGGCGTGATTCCCGATTTTGGATTCGCACATAGCCAAACAAGGAGCGATGTATTGGAGCGCATACCCATTACGAAGGCGGGTTATAAGGCCTTGCAGGAGCAGGTCAGACACCTTAAGGCCGTTGAAAGGCAAGCAGTGATAAAGGCCATTGAAGAGGCCCGTGCCCATGGCGATCTGACAGAAAACGCGGAATATGAAGCTGCTAAAGAGCGACAGGCGTTTCTCGAAGGGAAAATATGCGACCTGGAGCATAAGATCGTCTATGCCGATGTGATCGATCCCAAAACCGTCAGCACGGATTCTGTGGTCTTTGGTTGCACGGTGGTCCTGGAAAACTTGGACACCGAGGAAGAGGTTCAGTACCAGCTGGTCGGGCCGGATGAGTCAGATGTGCGTCAGGGGCGCATCTCGGTTTCCTCTCCCCTTGGAAGGGCCGTGATCGGCAAGAAGGTGGACGATGAAATAGTGGTTCAGACCCCTGGCGGCATCCGGCGCTACGAACTGATTGACATCCGGTCCGATGGTTTGCGGTAATTTGTTTTTTTTGGCCGGCCTGTCACGATTGTGTTAAGGCATTGATTGTTTAAGGAGGTATCAAGATGGCTCGTGTCACCGTAGAAGACTGCTTGAGGCGGGGCCAGAACCGCTTCATGCTGGTTCATGCTGCTGCAAAACGGGTGCGGCAAATGCGTGAAGGTGCCCAATATTTGGTCCACTCTCCCAAGAACGAAGATATCGTCGTCGCCCTTCGTGAAATCGCGGCCGGCAAGGTCCGTATCGAACGGAAAGAAACCCCCGACGAAAAGGCGACATAACAGGGCCTTATGTCTCGGTTTCGGGATAGAGCCTTGCGGCGGGCTGTTGGCCAAGCCATACACCGCTATGACATGATAGCGGACGGGGACCGGATTGCGGTGGGGCTGTCTGGTGGAAAGGACAGCTTAACCCTGATGTGGGCCCTCCATGAGCGGTTGTCCCGCATTCCCATCCATTACTCTCTCTACGCCATTCACATCGATCCGGGCTTTGAAGGAAGTCCGAGCGGCTTGATTGAAGCTTACTGCCGGCAAGAGGGCTACGGCTTGCGGATCGAATATGCCGACTATGGGATACGAGCCCACAGCGAGGAAAATCGGGAAAACCCTTGCTTCCTGTGCGCCCGCCTCCGAAGACAGCGGCTCTTTGAAGTGGCTCACGAACTTGGCTGCAACAAACTGGCCCTGGGCCACAACATGGATGACATTATTGAAACGCTGTTTTTGAATATGTGTTACGCCGGGGAGATAAGCACGATGGTTCCATGTCAGTCTTTTTTTAATGGAAAACTGGTGGTTATCCGGCCGTTGGCCCACGTTTATGAGGAGGCGATTCGTCAGTTTGCAAAGGATCACTCCTTTCCTGACTTCGCCGATCATTGCCCTTCGGCAAGGACATCAAAGCGGTTGGAAATAAAAGGGATGCTGAGCCGACTTTACCGAAAGAACGAAAAGATCAAGGGGAACATTTTTCGATCCATGAGTCATGTCAGGCTCGACTATCTCCTGGCCTCAGGGGCTCGCCGCCAACCCACGGAGCAGGGCCTGTCCACGGGGGCGTAATCTTGGGCCATGTCCGTTGATCGTAAAGAAGTTCGCCAGTTTTCAGATTCGCTCGCCTCGGCGGTTCAAAGCCCTCCCAGGGAGCTTTCGGTCCCCTGTTTGCTGTATTGTTTCGGTTCAGTCCCCCTTTTGAACACAGTCCACACGGCATCGGGGCCGTTTTCCGAAGCAAGGCAGCCGGACTCGGCATTGATACGCACTTTCACCACACCTTCGGGCAAGCTAAAATCATGATAAGGCCGGCCGCGGAGGACTTGCTCCATAAAACCAATCCATACAGGCAGGGCGGCCCTGGCCCCTGTTTCCTTGTTGCCCAGGGTGCCGTGATGATCGAGCCCGACCCATACCCCTGTTACAATCGTCGGGGAAAACCCTACAAAGAGGGCGTCCTTGTAACCATCGGTGGTGCCTGTCTTGCCGGCTAAAGGCCGGTCTATACGCCTGGCCGCCCTGCCGGTTCCTTCCAGCACGACGGCCCTTAACATGTCCGTTAGGACCGCTGCGGTCTCAGGGCTGATGGCCGGCCGCCTTTGTGGCTTTTCCCTCCACACGGATCGTCCCTCCCTGTCCAGCACTTCGAGGATCCCATAAGGCCTGGTCCACACCCCGTTGTTTGGGAACACGGCATAGGAAGCCGTTAACTCGAGGAGTGTGACCTCAGAGGTGCCGAGCACCAGAGAAAGGTTGGGCGCCAGGGTTGATCTGATGCCCATGCGGTGGGCAAATGTCACAGCACGTGTCGGCCCCAGTTTGCTCAGGAGTTTGACAGCCGGGATGTTTTTGGATAAGGCCAGGGCCGTCCGCAGGGTCACCTCCCCCTGAAATTTTTCTGAAAAGTTTTGGGGTCTCCAGGCCTCTTTTCCTCGGGCGCCCTTGTACACCACGGGCGCGTCCCACAGGATATCGTTCTGGCGAAAACCCTTCTCAACGGCCAGGGCGTAAACGATTGGTTTGAACGCGGACCCTGGCTGTCTTCTGGCCATGGTAGCACGGTTGAACCGACTCTCCTCAAAGCTGCGGCCCCCGACCATGGCCAGAATAGCCCCCCGGCGTGCCCCCAGACAGACCAGGGCGGCCTGGGGATATTCCTCCTGGCGCAACCCCCCCCTTTTTTTCATGCGGGCGGCAAGCCCCTCAAGTCCTTGTGTAACCGCCTTTTCAGCAGCTTTCTGCATGGCGTAGTTTAGGGTCGTATACACCGTAAGCCCTGTTCGATACAATGTGGCCGCGCCCAACTCCGTTTCCAGGAAATCGGTCACGAAGGCCACAAAATAGGGGGCCTTGATCGAGGCATCTCCTCTTTCAGCCAGATGAAGAGGCGACGCCGTGGCCGCTTTAAGCGCGTCCGGTGTGACAAGGCCGTTTCGAGACATCTGTTGTAACACCACGGCCCGGCGCTTGAGAGCAAGGGATGGATGGATCAGGGGGGAGTAACGGGACGGCGACTTCGGCATCCCTGCGATCAGTGCGCATTCAGCCAGCGTCAGATCCTGTACGGGTTTGCCGAAGAAGGTCTGCGCGGCGGCTTCAACCCCATAGGCCCCGCTTCCGAAATAGACCTGATTCAAATAGAGTTCCAGGATCTCATCCTTCGTGTAGCGGCGCTCAATCTGAAAAGCCAGAAAGGCCTCCTTGAGCTTGCGCATGATGCTTTTTCGGGGTGTGAGAAAGAGGGTCTTGGCGAGCTGTTGGGTGATAGTGCTGGCCCCTTCCACGTATTCTCCGGCCTTGATATTTCTGATGATGGCGCGGAGAACGCCCTTAAGGTCGACGCCCGGATGCTCATAAAACAGGCTGTCTTCTGTGGCAAGAATGGCTTCTTTAAGCTCATCGGGCATCACGTTGAGCGGGACGGGCTCACGCCTCTCGGTGAAACGTTCGGCCAGCAGTTCCTTGTCGGCTGAATAGATGCGGGTGATCGCCGCAGGTTTAAAGCTCTCCAGGTCTTGAATCTGGGGTAGATCGTGGGTGAGTGCTAAAAAGAAGCCCACCGAGGTCCCGCTGATGATCGCAGCTCCGAGGACAAGGATCACATAGGTCGTGTATCGCCGTGGAGAGGACAAATATGCCATTGCGTATACCCTTTTTGCCTATCATCCACGTTCTTGCGCTCAAAATCAAGATAACGTTCGTGATGGTTTCCATCTTTGCCAAAAAGATATTCAGCGATGCCGATGTCAAGCCAAAGGCCTCATGTAAAGGTTTGGCAAAGGTCGTATCAACTATGTTTGGAAATTTCAAAAATGAAGAAAGATATGGCCGGAGATTGCAAGTATGACGGAAGTTATCCGTCCATCTTGAAAGAAAAGGGATGCTATCCACTGCTTTTTCCAGTATACAGCAAAAAGTTCAAGCAAGACCAAATGACGGTTTCCCCTTGGAGGATAACACAATGAAGAAAATGTTCCTGGTTGCCGTTGCGATGATGGGTTTCCATGTGCCAGCCCATGCATTTCATGAAGTTGTTTCCATTCAAATTCCAAGCATGCGGTTTTACTCCGTGAAAGCCATGAATCTTCTGCCCGAAGGACAGTTGAATCTGCTTGCTGCCGGAGAGATCAACCAGGACAATCGGACTGATGCGCTGATCATCGCATTTTCGACAACTAACGGTCACTTTAAAGAAATTGCCCGTGAGGTTTTCCATGTTGGCCCCGATGGCAATACCGGTAAAACCCGGATCCGTTCTCTGGTCTGCATCAAAGAGCCATCAACGAACCGATTCCTTATCGTCGTCAACGGGAAAGCCGGCCCAAAAAACCGGGAGGTGGGTTTTATCCGTTCGTACGTGTATCGTAACGCTTTCAATCTAGTAGACACCATCGAGTTTTCGGATCCTGATACGTCATATACTCATGGGTACCCCCTCATTGAGGCAGACATCAATGGAGACGGAAAAAATGAAATCATTTACGGCGGGTTTTCAGGGAATAACGACCGAGACCGTGCCAACATCAAGGTTTTTTCCATTGGCGAAGATGGACACCTTTCCCGAATAGAGGGCTTCAATACGAACCGTTTGGACACCTTGCGGCTGCGAATAAATGCGTTGACTGCCGGAGACATGAACGGAGATGGCACGTCGGAGGTTGTGGCTGCCGGTCGGACTGTTGAAAACGATATTGAACATGCCGCCTTTGCTGTCTTTTCGGACAAGACCCTGATCTGGAAACAACTGAGCGACCTCGGTACCTGTCGGTACCGCTATGCGATGGCCACAGACATGACCGGAGATGGTCATCCGGAACTGATTCTTGGCGGACGCATCGATCAGGGTGATACAGCTTATGCCCTCCTGGATATCTGGCAAACCCATAACGGGGATATGCGCCTGATCTCCCGGTACCGCTTCACCGGAGCCCGTTCTACACGATTGCGGGTAGTGGAACCGCTGCCCGGACTCCCCGGGCGTCTGATAATCGGAGGACGTCTGGAAACGCTCCAGAATGACATATTGAAATGGAAAGGGTTTCTTCAGCAGATGACATTCGAATCCGGTATTCTGTCCCCTTGCTCAAAACCGGTCATCCTGGATAAGGATTGGGAAACCCGGGTCCGAACGATGGACATTTTTGAAAACTCTCTGATTACTGCAGGGTTTACAGAAGACAAGACCAAAGCATCCACAGCTTTTATCTCCATTTATCAGCTCAAATAAGAAAGCTCCCGGAAAACCCGGGCGCCGTCAGATAGGACCCGACCCACCAGTATGTGTACTATGGGACGCCCTGACTGCTCATGCAGCTGCGCTTAATCATCTTCATGAGTGAACATAAAATCCACTAGCCATGGATTCGGTCATAGGCGAAGCAGGCTTCATCCCCTTAGGATAGGTTAAAGCGCCTACCGGAAGTATATATCTATCCCACCATAAATGGTTTGACCAGCCTGGGGAAAGGCGTAGCTTTCCTCATAATCCTCATCAAAAAGGTTGTCCGCTCCAAGATACAGGCGCCATCGGCCACCAAGGAGGGCCTGTTCAAGCTTTAGATTCACCAGGGTGTAGTCATCCAGCTTTCTCTTGATCAAAGGAGACTTCCTGGAATAATAGTACTGGTCGGCCACATGCATGACACTGATGCAAGGGGAAAATCCGAAACCAAAAGAATACTTAGCTTCAAAGGTTACTTTGTTTCTCGGCCGGTATTGAAGCTCGTCCTTTTCTGTTCCTGAGGACCGGTCTTCGGTCTCCATATATGTATAGCCGGCTCTCAACATGAGGTTCTCCACGAAACGCGTCTCGGCGGTCAACTCAAATCCTTCAAAGCGGTATTCATCATTGTTTTGGAACGTATCGCTCGGAGGGATTTTTTCTATATAATCCTCCACATCGATGATGAAACCAGTGAGGTTGACCGCAGTATTCGCTGGCAGCCTCTGCTCCACGCCAAGCTCATAATTGTAAGATCTCTCTGTCGTCAAATCAGGATTGCCGCCATCTTCGTCATAGAGCTGTCTGATGGAAGGAAATCTGATTTTCCTGGCCACAGAACCTTTAAGCCTCGTGTCCTCCAAGAGGTCATAATAGGCCCCCACAAGAAAGCTGTTGTCATCATCGTTGTCACCTTCGTCCTTCTTGAACCAGTGGTGCCCGTATCCCAAGACCAGGCCAAGATCCGACAAAGGCGAAACTTCATATTCCAAAGAGGCCGAGTAGACTTTGACGTCTCTGTCACTTTCGAAATGTCTCACATCGTAGGTGGTGGCACTGGTACTTGCTCCAGAGCCGTTGCTATCACCATTGGCATTGGCACTCAGCGTTGGGGCGTCGCCATTGCTACTCGCACTGAGGCTGGCACCGCCGCCGCCTCCACCGCCACCACCGCCTCCACCTCCACCACCGCCTCCACCTCCACCGCCACCACCGCCACCACCGCCACCACCGCCACCACCGCCACCACCGCCACCACTGACGGTTTCGGTGGGTTCGGGGACAACGATCAGTACATCTCTGATTCTCCCTTTGGACTCATACTCTTGCTTTTCGGCGCTAAGCGCCAGGGTCAACAGGCCTGCGGATTTCAAATCGCATCTTGTCTGTAGCGTCCCGCCTTGGATCTTCGTTGTGCTATCCTGTTCAAATGTGCCCTTGACGGTCGGATCGTCCATGGAGTCGTAGTTGCTGTCATCATACCGGTTTTTCTGCTCGTCGAGTTGGTTAAAAAAAGCCCACGCCCGCATATCCAGGGGACCGGACAGGTCGTGGCTTATCGAGAATTGGCCGGAGTAACCGTCATAGTCTTCTACCCTGTCGTATTTGGGTCTGTTGGCAAACAGGTCCGCGGGGTCGTCTATGGTGCTTGGGGGGACGCCGAACTCACCGCCAAGATAGTTGAACACGATACCCAAGCGCCAGTCCTCACTGGGGTTAAATCCCACGTTGGCAAAAAAGTTCTTTCTTTCCTTATCGCTATTTTCCCGCAAACCGCCGTCTTCTACCGGTGTAGATTCAAAATCATCCGACAAGGGAAATCCATCTGTGTCAAATCGGCTTCCACTGATAAAGAAGTCTGCTTTTTCTCGGGCACCTGAAAGACTGAATCGGCCCAGGTGGCTATCTTCCTTCCCGACCTCCACGGAAGCCATCGGCTGGATACCTTCTGTGCCCTTTTTGGTGATGATGTTGATGACACCACCGAGCCCGCCTTGGCCATACAGGACTGAATTGCTGCCGTAAGACACTTTGATCTTGGCAATACTCTCTACTGGAATGATAGAGGGATCGAATTGTCCATCAAATGTGGAGTTCAAGGCAATGCCATTCAGCAGCAAAAGAACGTGCCTTGAACGAAAACCTCTCAGATCCACCCTGGGAACCCCTTCGGCCCCGGTTCTGATATCCACCCCAGGCAATAGCTCAAGGGCCTCATCAAGCGTTCTGGCCCCCTTGGCCTCAATATCCTTTGCCGTAATCTCGCGAACGGTCCCGACAGATTCCACAAGATGCCTTTCTGCGGTAACGACCACCTCGCCCAAGGTATAGATACCGGCGTGTTCTTCCGCCACTTCAGAAAGAGCGTTGCTAGGAAAAGCCATCCATACGATTGGAGCCAGAAAAACAAAAAAGCAGCATCTCAATCTACACATGATTCTCCTCCTTTACTTATGTCCTTACTGACATAGTTAACCCCCAAAAAAGAGGCCTTCATCTGGCCCCCTTGGCCTCCTCTTGGTGCGTTCTCTGGCCAAAAAAGTTCGTATTTGTAATCGCTAGCATAAAAGGTGGCTTACTGTCAATATTGTTTCTAGTTCATGACCCAGGGCTAAATCATTACGAAAACCATCTTTTTGTTACTAATTATGACACAAAGTTCAGAAACAAGCTAAATCTCACCCTTTAGCTTGTTTGATGGCTATATTGATTTTCACCGCTTAACAAGACAGGGTCGTACCGAGGCGATGTCCTTTAGGGTCGAACGAAGTGCAATGGGATAGGATCAAGAGGGCAGTCTGTTGGATGCAGCTGGTCGACTTTCATGCAACAAGATATGGTAGGTGTCCACTGGGAGGCGTGATAGAGGATTTACCAAGACCTGCGCTTTAATAATTTGCAAGATATCAATAAGATATCCAACCAAAGTTGGCGAAGGTTGTTTTGAACAAGGCATTTTGCCAGAAGGATCAAAGTTGAAACCTCTTGCTGAAAGATTAGATACGGCAAAGTGTTACGCGCAAAGGCCTCATATGCTCACCTAGGAGCCTGTCGGAGAACCCCATTTTCGGAGGCTGTTGGAAAATGTTCAGATGCAAGGCATCCGAGATTCTTCGGAATGAGGCGTACTTATCGGTACGCCGCAGTGACGAAGAATGAGGATAACGCCGCAGATGGACGTTTTCCGACAGCCTCCTAGAACAAGTAATTGAGTTCGAATCGGAATTCATTATAAGAAGGGTCTGCGCCAGCCATGGTGTCATCTGCGTCAACCAGGCCGATCCGAACCTTTGCTTCTAAATCCGGAAGAAATGGGAATTTGTACCAGATGTCAGCGTGGACATTGCCTCGGTCTGTTTTGGTGTGTCCACCCAGCTGTTCCTTGGTGTCGTCATAGTTCATGTACACATAATCGATTGCTGCACGGAACCCATCAAAGAGGCCGGCCTTGCCAAAGTCATAGAACGCTTTCACCATCCAAGATCTGGTATTGGCCTCCCAGTTATATTGGGCCATGGAACGGGTATAACCGGCCGTTGGAAAACCCCGCCACGGTGCGATGAGATCCGCGTCATCGGAAGTCTCGGAATATCCTGCCAGCACGCTGCCCGCACCTTTCTTGAGCACCAGTCGAACTGCGTAAAGCTTGCCGTCCACACTGCTCGCATCCTTGTAGCCCTTTGCCGATCCGCTCATGCCCGCGACGCTTCCTGTTAAGGCCGCACCGCCCCCGGCCCCGGCCCCGTCATCAAACTGCTGCACGTATCTCAGCCCAGGCGTCAGGCTCCAGCCACCGGCCAGCGGGATCTTGTAGTTTGCCTCTCCCATGAGCGAATAGAACAGGTCAGGCACCCCGGTGTACCATGCATCCAAGGTCAGGTTTTCCACCGATTGGTTCGTCACCCCGGCAACAAGGAGGTCATTGTCCGTGTCTTTGCCTGCTGCCTTCAGATTCGCATACGACAGGCCCTTGTGCACCGCTGAGTCGTCATTGTTGTTCCATTGGCTGTAAGTCTTACCCTTGCCGTCGTTATATGTAATCACATCATGGAATCGCGTATGATCGCGTAACTTTTGCCGGGTCAGGTAGCCCAACTCGATGCTTGTTGCGGGGATGTCCTTGCTGGCCAAGGTGTAGCCTTCAAACGTGTTGGGTATCATCTTCGTATCATTGGAGTTGGTCAAAAAGCTTTCAAAGATCTGCCGTCCTATTTTGATGTCAGCTTTATGAAAACGATACTGCAAGTAAGCCTGGGCCAAAACGGTCATACCCCAATCATCGTCTTCCAATACGTCATAACGGGAAAAAGTGTCTTTGCCGGCTTTGCCATACAGCGCATCATCTTTATCCAAAAGGCCCATGTTTTGCGATGTGTAGAAACCCGCGGTTGCGCTAAGGCCGTGGAGGGGTGCCGTCTTGTAGATCAAGCTGCCGCCAAGACCGAATCCGGTCGGATCATGTTTTGACTCATCATGCCAGTACAATTTGAAGGCGTTCATTCGAAGCCTTCCGTATAATATCCCCTCTGTGAATGCTTCGCTCAGGGTTGTCGCGTCTTGGGGAAGCACGTTGTAGCCTTCCGTCATATTGTTTTTCAGTATTCGTTTCGGCTTAGGGGCTGCAGCCAACGGGGCTGCAAGGGCACAGACCAGCACCACTGCTATGCTTAAACTCAGAATTGTCATGGTGCCGTTGCGAGGTTCTACCGGGTCACATGTCATCTTCGCTTGATCTCCTTTCTCTGAGCCATGGGCGCGAATATGCACTCAAAGGATCGGTGTGGCAATTGAAATGGACACTGATTGCCGGGCCATACCATGTGAACATTGTAGGCGCAAGTCACTCTGTGTTTTCATGAACGAGTCATCCGACTGACTCCCAGCATAACCACCAGAGACAGGACAATAGGCAAGATGCTCAGGTACTGGGGACCCAAGAGAAGGCGCAAGAAGGCCGCCCCGTTTTTTGTGAGGACGGCCTTCATGGGGGCGCCTCCGTAGATCTTTCCCAGGATGGCTGTGCCGCCTCCAATGACAATAGCCCAGAGAGCCCCGCTTGCGGTGGTCTTGAACCACCGCCGGCAAAATGTTGCCAGGGTCGGAAGCACAACGCCACCCACAAAGACCGTGTAGCCTAAGAGAAGTGCGGTGATAATCCCCTGCTGCCGGCCGGCAATGAGCCAGGCAGCCACACCGATAGCCACAACCGCGGCCCTGGTGAGTTTCAACTGCTCACCCTTTGAAAGACGCAAGAATGGACCCAGCACATTCAGGGAAAGGATCGTGGCGGCAGAGATGAGACAGGTATCGGCGGAAGACATGATTGCCCCCAGAAAGCCGGCCACGATGAATCCCTTAAGCCCCACCGGGATGAGTGTGCCCAGGGTTTCCGGAAGAGCCGCTTCAGGCGCGATGCCTGGAAATCTGGCGCAGGCCAGGAGTCCAAAAAAGGCAAGCAAGAACGAAAGGGGAATAACCAGTACGGCGGCAAGCAGGGCAGACCTCCGGGCCACGCGGTTGTCTCTTGCGCACAGTACTCGCGAATAGATATCCGGCCCTACGAGGTAAGGAAGCCCTACAATAAGGGGATAGAAAACCAGTACGTCATACCATCCAAAGGCGCTTGAGACCGGAAAGCGCCAGTGTCCCACAGGCACGTTCTGCCAACCAGGCCTTTCCATGCCTTGGGACAACAAGAGGAAGGCCAGGGAGAGCAGGAGGCCGCCTAAGAAAAGAAAGAACTGCCATGAGTCGGTCTTGATGACCGTTCGTTGCCCCCCCCAAAAGGTATACAGGATAAAGACAACGGCCACCACTGCCAGGGCCCCCTGGAAACCAAGAGAGAACACGCTGCTCAGCAATCGCCCCCCGGCGATCAACTGGGCGGCGATCACGCCACACCAGGCCACCGCGATCATGACCCCTGCAGGGACTGCGACCCTTTCGCCGTAGGCCTTTTTCAGGATATCCGGCAGGGTGTAGACATTGAGGGATCGGACACGCCCAGCCAAGAGGAGGGCGAAGGGAATCAGGGCAATCCCTCCGATTAGTGACCACCAGGCACCGGTTAAGCCGCGGCAGTAGCCAAGACCGATGATGCCCATCGTGGAAGATGCCCCAAAAATGGTTGCCACCAGTGATAGGGTGACAGGACCCGTCAGGTATCTGCGTTCCGCAATCCAAAAAGCTTCGGCAGTCTGCCGGCGGCCGCGCCAGCCCACAAAGAGCATGACCACAAAATATCCCCCAAGGACCATCAGATCGATCACTTCTTCACCCGTGCGTCGCTTGTCTGACAATGAAGGCGCACATGCCAGTGGATTGCGAATTTTCTCGTTGCCATCCCTAACGGCTATCGCTATCGGACGTCAAGCTCTTCGACGGCATCAATCATCATGAACTCGTAAAAAGTATTTTCCGAACGACATTGAGCATTTTGGGAGAAAGGCACTTCAGATGTTTAGCGTTAGAAATGCTAACTGTCTGAGGGCGTTAGCCCGAGTTGAGCGCAAAGCTTCACTGCGTGTTAGCATTTTAGCTGAACATCTGAAGGGCCCCAAAATTGTTCACGGAGTGAGTAAAATCGACTTTTTACGAAACCATCAATCATCATGGTGTATGGTGGCCATGGGGCGTTTTCCATGGCAAGGTTGACTGAAATATGGTATGAATGTAAAAAAAACAGAAACATAGACACTATTTCGCTTCAGGGGAGGAAGAACTTGAAACCAGAACAGCAGGCCCTGTTGCGCAAGCTTCCCGGTGTGGATTACGTCCTTAACCTTTGGGAGCAGGAACAGCCCGTCCAACAGGCCCCCCGGCCGGTGGTGGTTCAGGCCATCCGGAGTGCGCTGGGAAAACTCCGGGCAACGATCATGGCTGCGGATGAAACCTTGGACGAGGCCCTGCTTTCGGACACCGAACTCTTGCACCTTGCGAAGACGGCCTTGAAGAATGCTATGGACTTTAAGCTCAAGCGCGTCATCAATGCAACGGGCGTGGTCGTTCACACCAACCTAGGCCGCTCCCTGCTGCCCGAAGGCGTCGCAAGGCATGTGGCTGAACTGTCGGGCCGGTATTCGAACCTTGAGTTCGATCTTGAAAAAGGGGCCCGGGGGTCCAGATACAGCAACGTTGAGGATATCTTGTGCGAGATCAGTGGTGCTGAGGCGGCTTTGGTGGTGAATAACAACGCGGGAGCCGTTTTTTTGTCTCTCGAAACCCTGGCAAGGGGCAAGGATGTCATCGTTTCAAGAGGAGAGCTGGTGGAAATCGGGGGATCTTTCCGCATACCGGATGTTATGGCCCGAAGTGGCGCCAGGCTCGTAGAAGTGGGCACGACCAACCGAACCCATCTGGCAGACTATGAAAGGGCTATCCGGGATGAAACGGCGTTATTGCTCAAGGTCCATACGAGCAATTACAGGGTCGTGGGGTTTACAGCCGAGGTCACGCTGACAGAGTTGGTGGCCCTTGGGGCCAAGTATCATCTTCCCGTGATGAAGGATCTGGGCAGCGGAAACTTTGTGGATTTATCAAAATACAGTCTCCTGAAGGAACCCACCGTGCAGAAGACCGTGGCAACCGGCGCCGACGTGGTCACCTTCAGCGGGGACAAGATGCTGGGCGGACCCCAGGCAGGGATCATTGTGGGTAGAAAAGATACGATTGATGGGATCAAGAAAAACCCCATTAACCGGGCGCTCAGAATCGACAAGATGACCCTGGCTGCGCTGGAAGCCACACTGCACATGTACCGGGACGAAGCTCAGGCGATTTCGGCCATCCCCACGCTGCACATGCTGACGATGCCCGCCAAAGTGATTTCGGCCAAGGCAAGACGGCTTTTGAATCGCTTGAGGAAGCTGGCAACCAATCGCCTGGAAGCGGTCCTCGTCAACACCTCGTCTCGCGTGGGCGGAGGCGCTCTGCCCTTACAACAACTCCCTACCAAATGTGTGGGGGTCACCATAGAGGGCCTCTCGGCAAGCCGGATAGAACAGATCATGCGAGAGGCGACCCCGCCTATTATCGGGCATATTGAAGATGACCTGTTTCTCATGGATGTACGCACGATTCAGGACGAAGAGATTCCCATGATTGCCTCTGCATTCAAGAAAATACTGGAGGAGCAGTAAAGTGGACGAGCCTTGGGTCGCATCAAGTATCTTGAAAGAGACCTTTCCCCAGATCCCGGCGGGTGGGGCATGCCAATCGCTGTTTGAGGAGGATCAAGCAAAGACGGATCGGTTTGCTGTGCTTGTCATCCATATCGACGACTTTGACAAGATGCTGCAACATGTTGGGGAGCCTGTCATGTCGGACGTCGTCGTCAGGCTGGCACGGATCATAGACGATCTGAGCAAGACCTATCCCATGCAGTGGGGACGACTCCACGAGAATCGGTTTACCTGTTTCTGTCCGGACATGGACGAGTCGGGTGCAGCGCATCTGGCCGGACAAATGCAGGGGCGCTTTGCGCGTCCTGATGAACACAGCGTGTCGGTCGGCATTGCCGTATACCCCTTTTGGCCCTTCGAAAAAATGACCATCCTGGCCAATGCCAAGAAGGCGCTGGATCACGCTGCTTTTTTTGGTCCGGGCACGGTGACGCCCTTTGATGCCGTCAGCCTCAATATAAGCGCTGACAAGCTTTATCAATACGGAGACATGGACGGGGCCATCAAAGAATTCGAAAGAGCGCTGGCCGTGGACCCGAAAAACGTGAATGTCCATAATAGCCTGGGTGTGTGTTATGGTGTGCGGGGCAAGTTCGATTTGGCTATTGATGCCTTTGAAACAGCCATTGCCCTTGATCCCGAGGATGTGATGGCCACCTATAATCTGGGGCTTGCCCATTTTAAGCAAGGCCACCGTAAAAAGGCACTTGACCTGTTTCTTGAGGCCCACGGCCTTGACGGAGAACATCCGGACATAGCCTGTCAGATCGGCCTATGTTATCGGGAGATGGGCCGAACGGAAGCCGCCCTCGGGTATCTCGAAAAAGCAGCCCGTAGTACCCCAAGATGGGGCCACGTATTCCGGGCCCTGGGGGATTGTTACCTGGAAAAGGAGAGGCTTCGCGATGCGGTCAAGGCCTATGAAAAAGCCGTTAAACGGCACCCGACCGATTCAAAAAGCTTGAGCGCCCTGGGCTATCTTTACGGCGAGTTGGGTGAAAACGAGGACATCGCCATCATGCTGTGTCGGGAAAGTATCAGCCTGGATCCCAACAATGGCCTCTTCCGATACCGACTGGGCAAGCTGTACGCACAACACGGGGACTATGACAAGGCCATCGAGCAGCTCAAGATGGCAGCAGACCTTGGACAGGCGTGCGGCGAGTTCTTACGCGAGGCAGAAAGCGCCAGGGACTGCAGGCCTTAGGCTTTGGAATGCTTATGAAATCTGTCGTCTTAGAGGCCCTGGAAGAGAGTATTCGGGTCAACGAAGGTTTTATCAAGGGCAATGCGGATCTGCTCCTGTCTGTGGCCCAACGACTGGCCACCTGTTTTGCTGCCGGCCACAAGCTTCTGATCTTTGGTAATGGCGGCAGCGCTGCCGATGCCCAGCACATTGCGGCAGAATTCGTCAATCGTTTTGCCGTAGACCGCAAGCCCCTGCCCGCCATGGCCCTCACCACGGACACCTCTGTGTTGACCAGCATTTCCAATGACTTTTCTTTCGATGAAATATTTTCCAAGCAGATCAGGGCCCTTGGCAAGAAAGACGATATCGCCTGGGGAATCAGCACCAGCGGCAACTCGAAAAATGTACTGCTTGCTATGGAGGCGGCTCGCGACATGGGCCTTTACACCTTGGGCCTGACAGGATGTGGTGGAGGCAAACTCGCCCAAAGATGCGACCTCGCCTTGATTGTGGATTCCCAGGCAACCCCGCGGATCCAGGAAAGCCACATCACAGCAGCACACATTCTCTGCGAACTCGTAGAGCGAATCCTTTTTCCGGAGAGTTTCGTGGAAACTTGATAAATTCGTAAAGAGTCTTTTGCGAGCGACATTGAGCATTTTGGGAAAAAAGCACTTGAGCTGTTCAGCGTTAAAAAATGCTAACCGTTTGAGGGCGGTAGCCCGAGTTGAGCGCAGAGCTTCACTGCGTGTTAGCATTTTAGCTGAACGTCTCAAGCGCGCCCAAAATGTTCACGGAGCGAGCAACATTGACTCTTTGCAAGACTCTCGAACTTGATAAAGGCATCCATGGCCAAACCCTTAAAACCCATAGACCGTGCTTCTCTTAAAACCTATTCCCTGGCCTCTCGAAAAAGCAAGGTGGATCGGGCCGACTTTGCCCATGCATGGGAGCCAGGAGGGAGCCTGGAAGATTTCTTGGGACGGCTTCCCAACATCCTGGCTGCCAAGGATCTCAAGGCCGTGGTTTCAGCCATTGCAAAGGCCCATCAAGCAGGCAAGCAGGTGGTGATGGGCATGGGCGCCCACGTCATTAAGGTGGGCCTCAACCCTGTTGTGGTCGACATGATGGAGCGCGGCATCATCACGGCCATTGCCATGAACGGCGCCGGCATCATCCATGACCTTGAGCTGGCCCTGATCGGGAGAACCTCTGAAGATGTCCTGGAAGGCTTGGAAAAGGGGGCCTTTGGCATGGCCGAGGAGTCGGCGAATTTTCTCAACAGGGCGGGCACCGACGCCGCAAAGGAGGGTTGCGGGCTGGGTCGAGCCGTGGGACGTGCCATCATCAAGGAGAGCCTGCCGTTTGCAAGAGACAGCATCCTGGCCACTGCGGCCCGGCTAGAGATCCCCGCCACCGTCCATGTAGCCATCGGGACCGACATCATTCACATCCATCCCGGGTTCGACCCTGAAGCGGCCGGCAAAGCGAGCTATGACGATTTCAGACTCTTTGCCTCAGCAGTCGCCGCCTTGGAAAAAGGGGTTTATATGAATATCGGCTCTGCCGTCATCCTGCCGGAAGTGTTCTTGAAGGCACTGACCCTGGTTAGAAACATGGGGCACCAGGTGCAACAGTTTACCACGGTCAACATGGATTTTGTCCGGCACTATCGCCCCATGACCAACGTGGTCATCCGCCCCACCGCCTCGGGTGGTCAGGGCTATAGCCTCATCGGTCACCATGAGATTATGTTCCCGCTTTTGGCAGGCGCAGTCATTGAGGAAATAGTGAGGTCTGGCGGTTCAGCCCCTGTGGGGCTGAAGCACAAGGCGTAGGGGTGGCGCCGGCTGGACAAAGAGCAAAGAGCGTTTTATACTGTGCCATAAAGAAAGGGTGCTGACAGACTTTTCATCTTTATTAAGGAGACGACAACATGCCCATTTTTGAATATTACTGTTCCAAATGCGACAAGAATTTCGAGGTCCTGGTCTTTGGAAAAGAGAAAGTCGTTTGTCCCGCGTGCCACGGCAAGAAGATCAAGAAACTCCTTTCCACCGTTAGCCACAAGAGCGATGGTGAGTTTACAAGTTCGCAGGGCTCCACTTGCAGCGGCTGTAGTGCTACCACTTGCAGCACGTGCGGCCACTGATGATGAAAGTCATTAGAATTGGTACACGAGGGAGCGCCCTTGCCGTGTGGCAGGCCGAGTGGGTCCGCTCTCAGCTCCTGAGCCTCCATCCTGCATACAGCGTAGAGCTGGTCAAGATTAAAACCACGGGGGATAAGATTACAGATGTGCCCCTTGCCCAGGTTGGAGGAAAGGGGCTGTTTGTCAAGGAGATTGAAACGGCGCTTCTTGAGGGCCGGATTGATCTCGCCGTCCACAGCATGAAGGACATGCCGGCCGAGGTCCCCGCGGGGCTCTGCATTGGCGTTATCCCCGAACGGGAGAATCCCCTGGACGTTCTGATTTCGCGGAACGGCCATACGTTCGAACACCTGCCGAAGCAAGCTCGCGTGGGAAGCAGCAGCCTTCGGCGCGGCGCCCAGGTTCGACACGCCAGACCGGATATCACCGTGCATTCCTTGAGAGGCAATCTCGACACGCGGCTGCGGAAATTGGAAACAGAGGGGTTGGATGCCATCATTCTGGCAGCCGCCGGGGTCATCAGGCTGGGACTGTCAGATCGAATCACAGAATATATTCCTGATTCTCTAATGCTTCCTGCCATCGGACAAGGGGCCCTGTCCATCGAAGTCAGACAAGACGACGAGGCCATTCGCAAGCTTGCAGGACCCATGGATCACCGGCAGACACGTCTGGCCGTGGAAAGTGAGCGCGCTTTTCTCGCCCGGCTTGAGGGGGGATGCCAAGTTCCCATTGCCGGCCACGCCAGGGTCATTGAAGACCGCCTTGAATTAACGGGGCTGGTGGCGGAAGTAGACGGCTCTGTGCTTCTTCGCGAGACCATCGAGGGACCTGTGGACCAGGGCAAACAGCTCGGCGTGGAACTGGCCCATCGCCTCCTTGAGCAGGGCGCAAGGCAAATCCTGGACAACGTCTACGGCAGGTCTGTGCAGGATGTGACAACATGAGGCGGGGCAAGGTTTATCTTGTCGGTGCCGGGCCCGGTGATCCGGACCTCATCACCGTAAAGGGTAGACGGTGTCTCCAGCAGGCTGATGTGATCATCTATGACCACCTAGCCTCTGCCAAGCTCTTAAGACACACGAAGCCGCGCGCGGAAGCCATCTATGTAGGCAAAGAGCAAGGCAGCCATACCCTTGCTCAAGATGAGATGAACAAGCTCCTCGTGGCCAAGGCCAAGGCAGGCCACATGGTGGTTCGCCTCAAAGGCGGGCACCCCTTCATCTTTGGCAGAGGCGGCGAGGAGGCCGAAGCCCTGGCTGAAGCAAAGATTCCTTTTGAAATCGTCCCCGGTATCACCTCGGCTGTTGCTGCCCCCGCCTATGCGGGCATACCGCTCACGCATCGTCGCTACACGGCGAGCGTGGGCATTGTCACCGGTCATGAAGACCCGACAAAACCGCACTCCACGGTGGATTGGTCCAAGCTTGCCACCGGTGTGGGCACCCTGGTCATTCTGATGGGCATGAAGAACCTGGCCAAGATCACAGCGGCCCTGATCGCGGCCGGCCGTGACCCGAAGACCCCGGTAGCCCTGGTCAGATGGGGGACCACGCCCCAGCAAACCACGGTAGTCGGCGTTCTGGAGACGATTGCGGGCCAGGCCAAAGAGGCCAGAGTTACGCCGCCCGTGGCGATCGTTGTGGGCGAGGTGGTCAAACTCAGGGAAACCCTGAACTGGTTTGAACAAAGGCCCCTTTTCGGAAAGACCGTGGTGATCACCAGGACGCGGGAACAGGCCAGCGATCTGGTCATGCGGCTTTCCGACCTGGGCGCCGAGTGCCTGGAATGCCCCACCATCCGGGTCGTGCCTCCAGGGGACTGGGCCCCCTTGGACCGGGCGATCGACCAGCTTGATACCTATGACTGGCTTGTTTTGACCAGTGTGAATGGCGTCAATTTTTTCTTTGATCGGCTCTACGAAAAAGGCAAGGACGTGCGGGCCCTGGGAAATGTGCGCACAGCCACCATCGGACCGGCCACGGCAAAGCGGCTGCGGGACTTCGGCTTTACGAGCGACATTATCCCCAAGACCTACCGGGCGGAATCGATCATAGAGGCCTTTGAGAAGGAGTCCATGGAAGGCAAAAGGGTCCTGTTGCCCAGGGCCAAAGAGGCAAGACCCATCCTGCCGGTGGAGGTCCGAAAAATGGGTGCCACGGTGGATGAAGTGCCTGCCTACCAGACCGAACAGTGCAGGGACAATGTGGACCTGCTCATTGACCGGTTAGAGCAGCGCTCCATCGACATGGTCAC
>CAZCXI010000029.1:0-33118 GCA_964502635.1 uncultured Desulfobacterales bacterium | reverse complement strand
ACCGTAAGGAACACTGACCGGCTTGCTCCCCGCAAGCCCCGTCCTTTAGGACGGGGTCGAGGGGAGCTATAAAAAAACTGATTTTCTTCCTTACCGGGAAGCCCCGCCCTTTAGGGCGGGAGAGGCTTCACTTTTTTAGATGCGCTCGCTTTTTCGGTTCAATATGTCTTCCATTGATGAGATATAGACTTAAGAAATTTTCCCATTTTGTTTACCCCTCGGGAAAGCCGATGCCACCCCATCTTCTTTGTTGCCGAGGGCTCGCGGTGGACGACCACAGCTTCGCCCTTGGACGCCTTGAAGCTGCGACACCCTCGACTTTCGCTCAATTAAGGTGTTACGTTGAACAAAACCCCGGAAGGTAGTTTTATGCCCAAGAACCATCAAGCAGTATTGATGGTTTCGTAAAAAGTCCATTTTACGAGTCTGTCAGTATTGAGTTGAGAAAAGAACCATGACCAACTCGGAAAAGGCGTTCCCACTGTGGGCAGGCCTCTTTACCCTGATCTTTTTCTTTGGCTGTGTCCCTCAAGGCAAGGTATATCGTGTCAAACCTGCCAGGGTTGGCTGGCAAGCGATCCATAACGTCGCTGTTCTCGGTTTTGATGGGCCGTACGGAGAAAACCTTCGCAGGCAGGTCTTTCACAGGCTCGCCGAGGTTCAGTATTTCAACCCGAAGGACACTTCTCAGAACCCGGCCCTGTCCCACGTTTCCTATGACAAGGCAGGAGACTATGAGTTTTTCCATGCCATTGAGGATTTAGGGGTCGATGTCGTCATAACCGGCCGGGTGAGTGTCCATGTCCATGACGCTCCCGGCGTCGATCAGGTTGAGGTCAAGGAAGGGACAGGTTACTACAAGAAGGAAAAAGACGCCTCCGGTCAGTGGGTGGATGTGGAAATCAAACGCACCGTCATCAGACCCATCCCCTACGTCATGAGGGAGGCACGTCTTGAATCAGAATTCAAGGTATGGGACGTGTTGCGCCGTGTCGTCGTGGCCGCTGGAGAGGTGACGGAAGCAGAGCGCGGCAAGTTCGGCGGTGACAAGGAGTACGCATCTTCCGGCCACGCATTGAGTAATCTACCGACTTCAAGTGCAACCGCTGACGGACTCTCTGCCCGGACCGCCGCCAAGCTGATAGCCAGGCTCTCGCGCATGAAGCTCGCCGGCGTCCTCAAGCTCGACGAGACAGGAGGCGCCACGGTGAAACAAGGGGTGGCCTTGGCCAAAAGCGGGCACTGGAAAGCGGCCATGCAAATCTGGGAGCAAGTCGTCCGTGAGGAACCAGGCCAAGCTGCGGCTTACTATAATCTCGGGGTCGCCCGTGAAGGCCTTGGGACCGTGGAAGATCTCAAGACCGCACGAGACCTCTACAAGAGGGCCGCCGCCCTTGGCACAAACAGGCTGTATACGGACGGTATTCTAAGGGTTGATCGTGTGATCGGGGATAGCCGCATAGAGTAGCTGAAAAGGAGATGGGAAGAGACATGAAAAGCAAACTGAGCAAGAAGAAAGTGGAAGAACTCAGAAAACGGCTCGTGCGAAGACCGCAATTGGTATGGGATCTGGCGGGACCGAGAGAAAAAAAGAAGGTCCTTGAGTTTGCTGAAGGGTACAAAGGCTTTCTTGATAGCGCCAAGACAGAGCGGGAGGGCGTCCAAGCCATCGAGGCCTTTGCCAAAGAGAATGGCTTCAAGGACATAGGCAAAGGCGGAAGCGGAAGAAAATTTTACAAGATCAACAAGAACAAGGGCATCGCCCTGGCCGTCCTCGGCAAAAAACCCCTTTCATACGGGCTCAATCTCATAGGCTCCCATATTGACTCCCCACGGCTTGATCTCAAGCAAAACCCCCTTTATGAAGAGGTGGACCTGGCTTTTCTGAAGACCCACTACTACGGCGGCATCAAGAAATACCAGTGGCTCGCACGGCCCCTGGCCATCCATGGGACGCTTTTCAAGAAAGATGGACACGCCATCAGCCTGCAAATTGGGGAATCCCCCAAGGACCCCGTGTTCACCATCGCCGATCTTTTGCCCCACCTTTCGCATAAGCTCCAATCGAACAAAAAGGTGTCTGAGGCCTTTGAGGGGGAAAAGTTGAACGTCCTGGTGGGAAGCCTGCCCCTGGGGGACGATGAAACCAAAGAACGGTTTAAACTCGCGGTTCTGGAATACCTTTTTTCTGCATACGGTGTCATCGAAGAAGATCTGATGAGCGCTGAGATAGAGATTGTGCCTGCGGGCAGGGCCCGTGACGTGGGCCTGGACCGTGGGCTCATCGGGGCCTATGGCCAGGACGACCGGGCCTGCGCCTATGCCTCGCTGGAGGCCCTGGGCGGCGCGAAGGCGCCGGCAAGCACCGCCGTAGCCCTTTTCATGGACAAGGAAGAGATCGGTAGCGATGGCAGCACCGGGGCGAAGTCTCGTTTTCTGGAAGACTTTGTGTCTGATCTGTTCGAAGTGACCGGCCAGAAGGCGACAGCCAGGGCGCTCAGGTCCTGTTTGATGAAATCGAGAGCTTTATCTGCTGATGCGAATGCCGCCCTGGACCCGGACTACCAGGAGGTCCATGAAAAACGCAACGCAGCGCGGATCGGATATGGCGTGTGTATCACAAAGTTCACCGGCTCCCGGGGTAAGTATGGTTCGAGCGATGCCAATGCCGAGTATGTGGCCGGTATCCGGAAACTTTTTAATGAAAACAAGGTGGTTTGGCAGACCGGAGAAATAGGAAAAGTCGATGAGGGGGGTGGCGGCACGATCGCCAAGTTTCTTGCCGTCTATGGCATGGAGGTCCTGGACTGCGGCACTCCGATCCTTTCCATGCACTCCCCCTTTGAGATAGCAAGCAAGGCCGACATCTACATGACCTATAAGGCCTATGACGCTTTTTTCAACGGCAAATAGGACGATGAAGACCTACCTGGACTGTATTCCTTGTTTTTTCAAGCAGGCCCTTTTTGCTGCAAGGGCCGCCCTGGATGACGAGGCAAAAATCAAAGCAGTGCTTGACAGAATTGGGCTGCTGGTCTCTGAGATCCCCCTGGACAGCTCACCGCCTGAAACCGGGAGACGAGTCTACATGACGGTCCAAGAGGTGACAGGCGTCCATGACCCTTTTAAGGCATTAAAAGCGAAAAGCATCCATCAGGCCTTGGCCCTTTATCCCTCCTTGAAGCACATATTGGCAGAAGCGAAAGACCCGCTGGAGACCGCCGTGCGGTTGGCCATTGCCGGAAACGTCATTGATTTTGGGGCCAATCCTGATTTTGAGCTCGAACAAGACATTCAAGAGGTCCTTCAAAAGGAACCGGCGATCAACCACTACCAGGCGTTCAAGGAAAAGCTGGCCCGTGCCCGGGACATTGTCTATCTGGGAGACAATGCCGGAGAGACGGTCTTTGACAGGCTCTTGATTGAGACCATGGGCAAACCTGTCACCTTTGTGGTCAGGCAGCGCCCTATCATCAATGATGCCACGATGGAAGATGCCCTGAGCAGTGGCCTGGGCGAAGTGGCAGCCCTTGTCTCATCAGGATGCGACGCCCCTGGGACCGTGCTTGGGGGATGCTCGGAGCAGTTTCTGGCTCGTTTTAACAGGGCGGACCTCATCATCAGCAAAGGTCAGGGCAACTACGAAACCCTGTCTCAAGAAAAACGCCCTATTTTCTTTCTCCTGAAGGCCAAGTGCCCGGTGATTGCAAGAGACCTTGGCATCAAAGTAGGAGATATCGTGATCAAGTACGCCCTGGAAGCTGCCATGTTTTCAAAAAGCTAGCAGCCCTATCTCCAGGAGGTCTTCGGCCAGGACGAGGGGACCTTGATAGGTTTTGCGGCACTGTTCGGCCACATCCACCGCGTCACATTCAGGGTAAAAATGGGTGAGTACGAGCTTGCTTACGCCAGCCTCGGTGGCGATCTCGCCCGCCAGAGACGGCGTCAGATGCCCAGGCACCTTCAGCTCATCAGGCAGGGCGCATTCGCAGATCAGCACATCCGCGTCCATGGCCAGTTTTACGAGGTTTGCGCTCACGTCGGTATCGCCTGAATAGACCACGGATTGGCCGTGACGGTCGGTGATCCGGTACGCCAAGCTGCTCTCAGTGTGCTCCATGGGAAGGCTGTCCACATCGAACACGCCGCCGTCCAGATGGTCCGGGCCCTTGTTGTCGAGTTCGGTAATACTCATCATGCCCGGGGCCAGTTCAATCCAATGCCCGTAGGCCGCTTTCAGTTTTTCATAAAAGTCTGAAAACCCCCTGGCCGCCACGATCGTAAAGGGCTTGCGTCGCCTGTAGCTTGCCGGGTACTTTGTGGCGAACAGAAAAGGGACGAACTCGCCGGAATGGTCTGGATGAAGGTGGCTGTAAAAGATATACGAAATCTCATCAATGGTGAGACCCGCCTCGAGGAGCCTGCGCATGGTCCCTGCGCCGGAATCAAAGAGGAGCGCGGTCTTGTCTATTTCAATCAAGACCGAACAAGAGCTTCGCTGCAAAGAGGGCACACAGGTTCCCGAGCCCAGTATCGTGATCTTCATCTTCTAAGCCGCGCTGATGATACGCTCACATATTTCGGGCCATGCCAATGACCTTGTACACGACGGCGCCGGCCAGATAAGCAATGTCCTCTGTGGGCAGATAGGAAGAAACTGACGCATCAAAATAGACATTGCCTTCGGCTGCAAACTCCTCATCTCCCCTCCACAAGGAAAGAACTACCGGCACCCGGGGAAGGACCCATATCTTCAAGGCCTGGTCTCCGGGCACGTCTACGACCTCACCCATCACTCCTCCAACCCTTTCCAACAGCTCAGGCCTCGACCCCAGGCTTTTTACAAGGGGTGTGATGGCCCGTTTCACAAAGGACGGGTAATAGAAAGGACCGGACGGCACCTCGCGGAACGTGATCCACCGCTCTTCAACAGGAACGCCGGTCGCCGTGATCAGATAATGAAGCAGCAGGACCTGGTCGGCAATCTTGAGGGCACCGGCGTCTTCCTCAAAGGCTGTCTGTCCGCCACTTACCGTAAGATGGCAGGTGCTGCCCAGATATGGAATGGGCAAGCGCTTCTTGTCACCGGACACCCTTTCCGCTGATATGTCGGCACGCAGGCAGCACATGTCTATATCGAGCCGCGCCAGTGTGTCCAGGGCCAAGGCCCGCGCTGTTTCGTAATCATCGACGGTCGGCATGTTTCTTGGTCCCGCCCCTCTCGTTTCCGGTTCGGACTGTCTGCTACGTGCCCGATAGTCTCGCGACGGACACGACGTTCATCAAGAAGCTCCAAGACATTATACGGACGCCATCGTCAGAAGGTCAACCGGTTTCCGCCTCAGGAGTCCTGACTCGTGAAAGCGCATGCAGCGCATCTTGTCCCCAAGTCTGACAAACCGGCAAGAGAGCCCTTGCAAATGTGTCACCCTCGGTAGTTGAAGGAATTTCCAGCCTGAATAACCGATTGACACGGGTAGCGATGTTTAATAAGATTTTAATCATAGACGCTTTTCAACCCAAAAACCGAAAGTTATCCGGAAGCCATGGCTTCCTTCGAACCTGCATATATTGAAACTCGCAACCAGGGGCTCCTGAAGGAAAAGATCCACCAGGCTTATGACATCCTCAAGGCCTGCACCCTCTGTCCGCGGGCGTGCGGCATAGATCGGCTCTCGGGTGAAAAGGGAATCTGCCGGACCGGCGAGCACGCCATTGTCTCAAGCTACTGCCCCCACTTTGGAGAAGAGAGCCCTCTGGTGGGAAAACACGGCTCAGGCACCATTTTTTTTGCCCGGTGCAACCTTCTGTGCATCTTCTGTCAGAACTACGACATCAGCCATGAAGGCGAAGGCGTGGAGGTCTCTTCGCAAGAGCTTGCCGAGGCCATGCTTTCTCTCCAAGCCACCGGTTGTCCAAACATCAACTTTGTCACGCCCTCTCACGTGGTGCCGCAAATCCTGGCCGCCGTCGACCAGGCGGCAGAGGCGGGCCTTCGGATTCCCTTGGTCTATAACAGCAGCGGATATGACCGCGTGGACACGCTGGCCATTCTGGAAGGGGTCTTCGATCTCTACATGCCTGACTTCAAGTTCTGGGATCCCAAGGTGGCTGAACAGCTGTGCGAGGCGCCAGACTATCCCGAAAGGGCCCGTGAGGCCCTGAAGGAGATGCACCGGCAGGTAGGCGACTTGGTCCTGGATGAACAGGGGATCGCCCGGACAGGCCTCTTGATCCGTCATCTGGTGCTTCCGGATGGGCTGGCCGGCACCCGGGACGTCATGCGGTTTCTGGCCACAGAGGTCTCTACCAACAGCTATGTAAATATTATGGCACAGTACAGACCGTGCGGCCGGGCGGGCGACGTGCCCCGCCTGCGCAGGTCTATTACGGATGAGGAGTACCAGGAGGCGATGGAGACGGCCCACCAGGCAGGGATCACCCGGCTGGATGAAAGGAAGCGGGTCTTTGCACTGCGTTGGTTCTAAAGGGAATCCAATAACGAGAGGAAAAGGGTGGGCGGTTCAAGTTGATCGATGGAAAGTAACAGTGTAGCTTTTTGAAAACATGGCTTGTTAAAGGCGATTTTGTAAGGCTGAAATGATATCATGGAGAGAATATTCGCCGTGGGCGACATACACGGATGCTTTGACAAGTTGGTCTCCTTGATGGGCATCATCGATGTTGACTTGAAGGAAGAGACGCTCGTCTTCATAGGGGACTACATAGACCGTGGCCCCCAGTCAAAAGAGGTCGTGGACTATCTGATTGATCTGGCTGAAGGCGGCAATCGCGTGGTCTTTCTGAAGGGAAATCACGAGCTGATGTTGCAAAATTATCTGAGCGGAGAAGACAAACTCAGCTTTCTCTATAATGGCGGGGAGGCCACGCTGAGCAGTTACATGAAAGGCGCTGGCCGGGGGGAAGCCAACCTGATACCACCAAGACATCTCGAGTTTTTTGACAAGCTTCGCATCTACTTTGAAACGGACCTTTATGTTTTTGTGCACGGGGGCCTGAAACCAAACGTATCCCTTGAACACCAGGATGAATGGGATATGCTTTGGATCCGAGACGAGTTTATTTATTCTGATTTCGATTTTGGCAAGCGTGTGATCTTTGGTCACACGCCGTTTCGACAACCCTTGATTCTGGACAATAAGATTGGTATCGACACAGGTGCTGTTTATGGAAATAAGTTGACGTGTGTGGAGCTCCCGGCTATGAAGTTTTTCAGCGTATAACCGGGCCTGTTTGATCATGGTTTCTCAGGGGCGGGATTTGTGAGCAGCTATGATGTTGCGGCGGACGAAGGGAGGCAGTGATGATGGGCATTGATGACGTGGTCAAGAACATCACCTGGCTGGGCCACGATGGTTTTCTCATCCAAGGGGATGGCAAGGCGATCGTCATCGACCCTTTTCAGGTCAAGCAATGCGAGCCGGCGGATATCATCCTGATCAGCCATGAGCACTACGATCACTGTTCACCAGAGGATGTGAACAAGATACGGAAAGACTCCACCGTTATCGTCACAGAGGCCCAATCGGCGAAAAAGCTCTCCGGCGACGTGAGGGTGGTGCAGCCCGGGGACAAGCTGACGGTCTCAGGGATTCCGATTGAGGCTGTCCCCTCCTATAACACCAACAAGAGCTTTCATCCCAAAAAAAATGGCTGGTTGGGCTTTATAGTCACGGTGGACGGCACCAGGATCTACCACGCGGGTGATACGGACCAGATACCGGAAATGGCATCCTTTCAGGTCGATATCGCCCTTCTGCCCGTGTCAGGCACCTATGTCATGACCGCAGAAGAGGCCGTGGTAGCAGCCGGTGTCATCAAGCCAAAGGTGGTTATTCCAATGCACTATGGCGCTATTGTGGGCTCGGCAGACGATGCGAAGCGTTTCCAAGAGGCCCTGCGCGGAACCTGCGAAGTGGTGGTTTTGGGCTGATGAAAAAGATCGTCCTTCTTGTCATGCTTTGTGTCACCCTCTGCGCGGGAGAAGCGGCCGCCAGACGGCTTGCCGTGAGCGTGGGCAAGGCGAATATGCGCTCTGGACCCGGGACGAAGCATGAGATCCTCTGGTCTGTGGGAAAGTACTATCCGGTTGACACCCTGAAGAAATCCGGCAGCTGGTACAAGATCCGTGACTTTGAAGGTGACGAGGCGTGGATTCATGAGTCTCTACTAAAAAAGATCCCGGCCATCATTGTCAAAGCCCCCCTCGTCAATGTTCGGGAGAAGCCGAGCACTGATTCCAGGATATTGTTTCAGGCAGAAAAAGGCGTGAGTTTTGAGTGCCTGGGGAAAATGGGCGACTGGTTCAAGGTCCGGCATGCAGACGGCGACGTCGGCTGGATCCATAAGTCTTTGGTTTGGGGATACTGAGATCAGTTTAGCCTAGTGTTCAACCGAGCCATGTTGGCTCGGTTGGCCCGCGTTCATGGGTAGGCACCAGCCTATTGAAGCTCCCTGTAGCAAGCTACAGGGAATTTTCGACCGTAAGGAACGCTGACCGGCTATAAAAAAACTGATTTTCTTCCTCACCGGGAAGCCCCGCCCTTTAGGGCGGGAGAGGCTTCACTTTTTTTGGATACGCTCGCTAACCCCGCAGCAAGCTACGGGGAATGCGCTCGCTTTTGCGGTTCAAGAAACGTACAAATAACATTTTCAAAGGGCTAAGATGTTACAGACAAGCCCGATTTACAATGCGAGACGCAACACCAGTGTGTGCCGGTAGTGACGAGGAATGCCATGAGACGTAAAGATGACATCCACAAGGCGGAGGGGAAATTGGGGGTGCTTATCCCGGGAATCGGAGGTGCTGTAAGCACCACCTTGTTGGCGGGCGTCGAGGCTGTACGCCGGGGGTTGGCTCTGCCCATTGGTTCCCTGACCCAAATGGGTACGATTCGCCTGGGTAAACGGTTCGAGTATCGTATCCCTCGCATTGAAGATTTTGTCCCACTGGCTCGTCTGGATGACCTGGTCTTCGGCGGTTGGGATGTCTTTCCGGACAATGGCTACGAGGCTGCTCTTAAGGCCGCGGTGCTTAAGCGAGAGGACCTCGACCCAGTGCGCTCTTTTCTGGAGGCGCTGCAACCCTGGCCGGCGGTTTTCAAACAGGCATTCGTCAAGAACCTGAGTGGTTCCCACGTGAAGCCGGAGACTTCTCACCTGGAGCTGGTTGAGGCCATCCAGGCAGACATTGCATCGTTTGAGCGCAAGCACGCGGTATCCCGCTGTATCATGATATGGTGCGCCAGTACGGAGGCGTACCTAGAGCCCGGGCCGGTCCACGCATCGCTGAGCAGTTTCGAGGAGGGTCTGAAAGACAACGATCCCACTATTTCACCAAGTATGCTTTACGCCTATGCTGCCCTGAGCAGTGGGATTCCCTACGTAAACGGTGCTCCAAACTGTACGGTGGATATCCCTGCCATGGTGGAGCTGGCAAGTCAGCGTCAGGTTGCCATTGCCGGAAAGGATTTCAAAACGGGACAGACCCTGCTGAAGACCATACTGGGTCCTGGATTGAAGGCGCGGATGCTGGGACTCACGGGCTGGTATTCTACAAATATTCTCGGCAACCGCGACGGCATGGTTCTGGATGACAAGGATTCGTTCAAGAGCAAAGAGAAGAGTAAGCTCTCCGTGTTGGAGACCATGCTGCAGCCGGACGTCTACCCCCAGCTGTACAAGGATTTCTGCCATAAGGTTGTCATCAGCTATTATCCGCCCCGGGGTGATCAAAAGGAGGGCTGGGATGCTATCGATATCTTCGGCTGGCTGGGTTACCCCATGCATATCAAAGTGAATTTCCTTTGCCGGGACAGCATATTGGCAGCACCCATTGTTTTGGATCTCGTCCTTTTCATGGATCTGGCCCAGCGCGCAGCCATGACGGGCATCCAGGAATGGCTTTCATTCTACTTCAAGAGCCCACAATGCGCGCCCAATCTCTATCCCGAACACGATCTTTTCATTCAACTGAAGAAACTGAAAAACACCCTGCGCTATCTTATGGGCGAGGAACAAATTACCCACCTGGGCCTGGATTACTACTACGAAGTTTGAAAAAGAAGGACCTCAAGCGTTAAGGACATGTTACTGATGGCCACTCGGGATGATGAGACTATGGTGGCGAAGGGAGACCCTTGGGGCTCGCGCAAAAATAAGTTCGCAGAGTTTGCGCTCAGATTTGGTTCGGATTTGGCCGATTCGATTGAGCAAAACCTGAGAAATAGCGTGCTATTTCGAGGAGTTTGCGAATGAGGCATCGATCAAAGATGGGCTGAAGCTGAGATGCCAAAATGCGAAGTTGTTTTTGCGCGAGCCCTTAGTACGGACCACACATCTGTCGATAGTTGAGGCACTCACGTCTGTTTAGGAATGGGCATGGTTCTTTCAGAAACCACTTCTTTCGCGGACACCAAAAATACTCTCTAAAAGGTTCATTACATGCAGATGGCCTTAACTTCTTCCGCGTCTTTCCACCAAATGATATGTAACCATTTTCTGTCTTGACTTGCCATACCGTCATGGCCTTAAGTCCGGATTGGGTTAGGGTTATGTCACGCACCGTTTCAGTTGTTGACTTTGCAAGTTGTGTGCCAGCGATATGCTCATCCGGTGGAGGGAAAGTATATGTCGATTTGAGGGAACACCTTTAGAAAGGAGGAGCAATCAACATGGAAACGCTGCATGGACCCAAGGTATTAAGGCCTGCGGGGGTCAGTATCAAGACGTTGGACGGAAGCGTTATAGAAGGAAAAGTAAACTTAGGTTACGAAAACAGGATTTCGGATCTGTTTACCGCGTCTGGAAGGCCCTTCATTGTTCTATTCGATGCCATGCATTTTGGAGCCCCCAAGAAAGAGGTGCTGGTCCTTAATAAGCAATTCATCGTGTGGGTCAAACCGCAGGATGAAGACCAGGAGGCCGTAGAGACAGAAATCACGACCTAACCGAAAGGGAAAACTTGCCATTTTCCCCGGGGCCTGATGCGCCCCTCAGGACGACACCGCTTTGGATTGAAGTTCCTGAGATGACAGACTGAATAGGGGTTTGAGATGGACCCCTCTTGAGGTATTTATACCCTGCTTGCTCAAATTGGATTTGATGGGTCAGGGGTCTCTGCCGCTGAAAATCTCATGATATCCTTTCCAAACGTTCAAGAACTCCGTCATGTTGATGCGTTATAAACTTTGGCAAGCTTTACCCGGGTTCTGGCTCACCCCAGTTCAGATGTTGCAAGGATATGTGTGATCCCACGGGAAGTTTCATTGGTCTAATTATTACTAGGAGCCTGTCGGAGAACCCCATTTTCGGAGGCTGTTGGAAAATGTTCAGATGCAAGGCATCCGAGATTCTTAGGAATGAGGCGTACTTATCGGTACGCCGCAGTGACGAAGAATGAGGATAACGCCGCAGATGGACGTTTTCCGACAGCCTCCTAGGAGAATGTGACATGCCACAAGAAAAAAGCCATGCAGAAGGAGAAACGACCGAAGCCTTGATGCAGGAACGGCGGTTTTTTCGGCCACTACCAGAGTTGGTGGCTAAAGCAAATATCAACCCAGTCCACTACGAAGAGGCCGTAAAGAAAGGCACGCGTGACTTAGAAGGTTTCTGGGAAGAGGCCGCCCATGAATTAGACTGGTTCAGAAAATGGGACAAGGTGCTCGATCGGAGTGAAGCGCCTTTCTACAAATGGTTTGTCAATGGGAAGACGAACATCGCCTATAACGCTCTGGACCGCCACATTGAAACGGACCGTAAGAACAAGGTTGCTATCATATTTGAAAGCGAAGAGGGAGTGCGAGGACGCATGACCTACTATGACCTGTACCGCTATACGAACATGTTCGCCAATGCGCTCACAGCCCTTGGCGTCACCAAGGGGGACCGGGTCAGTATCTATCTGCCAAATATTCCACATACGGCCGTCGCCATGCTGGCCTGCGCCAAGATTGGGGCGATCCATTGTGTTGTTTACGCTGGTTTCAGTGCCATGGCCTTGCGGGATCGTATCAACGATGCGGAGGCCAAGGCCATCATCACGGTCGACGGTTTCCACCGAAACGGAAAAGTCATTAAGCTGAAAGAAATTGTGGACGAGGCCATGCTAGACTGCCCAACGGTAGAGCATGTTGTCGTTGTTAAATGGGCCGATATCCAGGTCGATATGACTGATGGCCGTTATGTATGGTATGAAGATCTGGTTGAAGGAGAAAGCACTCATTATGAAAGCAGGCCGATGGATGCCGAAGACCCTCTGTTTATTCTCTACACCTCGGGTACCACCGGCAAACCAAAGGGCATCGTCCATGTCCACGGCGGCTACCAGGTCGGCATAAACCGCACACTCCAGTGGGTCTTTGACATAAAGGCAACTGATATCTTCTGGTGCACCGCGGATCCAGGCTGGATAACGGGCCACAGCTATATCGTATACGGCCCGCTCATTGCCGGCACCACGACGGTGATATACGAAGGCCACCCCCTTTATCCCACGCCGGAACGCATGTGGAAAATTGTAGCAAAATATGGCGTGAATATCCTTTACACGGCTCCAACGGCCATTAGGATGCTCATGCGCTTTGGTGCCCATCGTCTTGAGAAATATGACATGTCTACTCTGCGCCTTTTGGGTTCGGTGGGCGAGCCTATCAACCCCGAGGCCTGGCTGTGGTACTATGAAAACGTGGGGAATCAGACGTGTCCCATCATGGATACCTGGTGGCAAACGGAAACCGGAATGTTAATGATTACCCCGGTGCCTTGCAGTGTCTTGAAGCCCGGTTCTGCTTATAAACCCTTCCCGGGCATTCAGGCCGATGTGGTCGATGCCAAGGGGGAAGCGGTTCCGCCGGACAAGGGAGGCTTTTTGATCATCAAGGAGCCGTGGCCTGCCATGGCCAGGACGCTGTACAAGGAACCGGAAAAATATAGGGAGATCTACTGGTCCAAAATCCCCGGGGTTTACTTCACGGGTGACGTAGCCACCAAGGACGAGGAAGGCTATTTCTGGCTTCAAGGGCGCTCCGACGACGTGCTCAATATTGCTGGTCATCGCATCGGTACAGCAGAGATCGAAAGCACCCTGGTCAGCCATAAATATGTGGCGGAAGCTGCCGCCATTGGTGTCCCCGACACGGTCCGCGGAGAGGTGGCTAAGATATTTGTAACCTTGAAAGAGGGCGTCGATGAGGATGAAGATTGTCTTGTAAACGAATTGAAGAATCATGTTCGGCAGAAGATGGGCCCTCTTGCCATTATCAAAACCATTTCATTCCGGGACAAACTTCCCAAGACCCGCAGCGGCAAAATAATGCGCAGGGTTCTTAAGGCCGAGGAGCTCGGCTTGAAGCCAGGGGACTTAACCACACTGGAAGACTAGAAGACAGCAAGAATATCGGGAAAACATCGGCCTCCCAGGGGCGTCGATAGCGTGTTCCCGTAAATCCTCCAAAGAGAATGTCCCCCGTCCGTGTGTCCGATGTTGACAATGTCAAGCCGTTCTTGTAGGGTTTTGACCGGTGAACGGTACAGCTTCAAGATTAAGTATCGGTCCCAGGTCTTCGTTCCGAAGCGTCAAATCTTGCCTTGAGCAGTAATGCGGATTATCCGTAGCGCTCTGACCTGCTTAAGCGTGCCGTTCACCACTTTATCACATACTCAGCCCTTTGAGGTGAAGGCACGTGACAAAAGCGCCTCTTGTCTGTTCGCAATGCGGTGATCGACTGACGGTTTATCGCTCCTGACGTGCTGTTTATCTGCTCTGCGGGTCTTGCAGTGCCAGTTTCCGTTTAGAAGAATATGCTGATTCGATGGACGATGCTTTGGAAGACGAGCTGTTGGATGTGCGCTGTGACAGGTTTTGATCGGTGGGCATAACACTCATGAACCCTCCCCCCCTGATGACTAGACCCCTTCCCTCCTATCTTTGAATTAATTACCCGCCTCACCTCTCGATCCAGCCAACGGGTTTGACAAGAATCGCCATATCACTTACACACTTGCACTTTGAACGGCCTTCTTGCGATCACTGTCAGGCTGGCACTAAGGGCTCACGATTTGATCAGTCCTCCATGCGAAAAACCTCCAGGCTAGGGCGAACAAATATCCTTTAACCGGCGATCGTACATCTTTCCGATGCCATATTCTTCCCGCCTCAAGAACTTTTCCCGAGAGGGCCCGATGACCTGCATCTCGGGGTGCGCCCCTTGAACGTCAAGGGCAATCTTCATTTCCTTGGTACAACCGGTGCTGAACGTGGCATCCTTGCCTACCCACTCAGGGGGAACCTTGGTCTTCATGAGCCGAAAACTTTGCAGGATATCATCATACGTTTGAAAGCGCCAAATATCGATCAAGCCACTGCGCTGAACAATCTCCCACATGAACATGAGGTCATCGGCATCCATCCCCGCCTCGGAGTGCTCCGAGGGATTGATGATGAAGGTCTTGGCAGACTGCTCTTTAACAAATTCTACAAACGTCGACATGATTTTTTTTGCCACCGCCTCCTTGCCCGGGATAGAACCAATAATGCCACTGTAGAACATGATGGTCATCCCCTCTCGTTTGGCCAGCTGCATCTGAGAAATAATAGCTTCCGCTTTTTCCTCAAGATTTCTGTGTGTAAACTTGATGACCGCCGGGTGCCTGGCCTTATACCAGATTGACGGAGAGCCGTTCTCGTCTAAGGCGATGCTATAAATGTCCTGGGTGAAGTGAAAGTGGGTGTCAAAAAAACGACGCCTCTGCTCGGGCCCCTTGGAAATGACACCATCCACCTCCTTGAAGATGCGCGCAAAGGTCGTGGACGTCATGAGGAGATTCAGGTTTTCGTGGGTACCATCCGAGACGGCCATCATAGACCTGTCGCTTCTTAGAACGTCGACCAGTTCATTCTTGCCCAGTTTCTTTGCCTCAATCAGGAGGGCATCTTCCAGTTCCCTGATCAGCTCTTCGTCTCCCTGGGCATCGTAGAAGTCAACCTTTGTGAACAACGGGCCCTCCTTGAAGGCGATAATTATCTTATGCCCGAGCCTGGCCAGATATCGTATGATGGCAAGATCGACCATCACTTCGCCCGCCTCATTGGCAAGCCACAGGATCTTCTTGGGCCGCGTGTCCCGTGAGGCACCGCTGTCCTGGCGAACTTCCAGGAACCGCCACAGCGGCTCTATCCCCTTTCCTGTGATCGGCCGGGCAAAGAGTCTCAGATAGTCGTCCGCCGCGTACCTCGCCATGGCATCCGATTCCCATAGGGCGCTTTCCACTGAAAGGGCGAAAAGACGGCGCAGCTTGAGATAGTCGACCCGCTCCTTGATTTGCTCAAGGCTCACCGGCGAGGAAAGCAGAACCGATTCGTCAACACAGTCCAGGGCCTGCTGAAACGGTGCCGACCCAAGAATCCGGGAGGCGCGTGAATTCCGCTGAGCCTTTTCGCACAAGCAGGGGTCTTCGATTTGAGTCCGGTTGAGATAGATTTTGAGAAGGCGCTTTTCAAGACGGGAGGGGATCATCACACCGTCGCGTGTTTCGTGTTGGTATTTGGTCCTGAGGAGTGCCTTCAGATAGGCCTTTTCCCAAGCATCTTCGATCTGCTGGTCTACCAGGTTGAGGACCTTGTGGAGGGCTTCCTCGTACCTTTCCTTCAGATACGGGGGGTTCTGCCGTTTCATGATCGTCCAGAACATGCGATCCGAGCACGGATAGTACCGCTCGCCGTCCTCGGTGTAGACCATGAAACGAACCTGCTCCGGGGTGGCCACGTGATCCGGGTAAGCAAAGGGGTCCAGGTGATTTTCTATAAAAAACGCCGTGTACCAGGCATCTGCGGCAGGATCTTGACCCAGTTGGTAGGGCCTGCCCAGGTCAAAAGGGGCGGGGTCTTTCTGACGGTCATCCTTCAACATCATGTCTTGTCCCTTCTTCCCGGGGGGATGAACGAATTACGGCCAGTCATCGGATTTTCTGCTAGCCCTTTTCCCCTAACAGTTCCTGTATGGACTGCTCGAACACGTGAACCGGACGGAACCCGACGAAATGTTTAGCCACCCTGCCGTTGCGAGCAATGACAAAGCTGCTGGGAATGCCTTTGATGCCTCCGTAATCCATCACCACTTCCCTGGTCCCCAGCACAACCGGGTAAGTGATCCCATAGTGTTGCACAAAGGGATGGAGCACACGGGTGCCTTCCATGTCGAGAGAGATGCCGACTATTTCCAAGCCCTTACCATTGAATTGCTTGTAAAGCCGCACCAGATCCGGAATCTCCTGGCGGCACGGCGCGCACCAGGTGGCAAAAAAGTTCAAAATCACCACCTTGCCCCTGAGGTCCTTCAGGTGCAAGGTCTGGCCCTTGAGGTCTTTCAGGGCAAACGGGGGTGCTTGATCGGAGGGCTGGTCATTTTCTGCCTGGCTGGTACACCCCCAGACCAGAAGGACAAGAAAGGTGCTTGCCAGAAATGCCTTTGTCATAGTGCGCATGTTTCCCACCTTGTGTTTCATGGCATTCATTCCGTTATGACGCTTCAGGCCGTCTTCTTCTATCCACGACCATGGGGGCGGTCTCCTTGTCTCGCCGGATCGATCCCGCCTCCACGAGCCAGATGCGCGGTGTAACCCCCAGGGTGTCTCGAACCTTTTTGCGCAGTCGATCCACCACGCCACGCTGGCTCTCCATTTTATCAAAAAACATGGCTTCAGAGACTTCAATGCGAATCCCCAGAAAATCCCGGGCGTCTTCCCGGCCAACAACAAGCTGATAGGCAGGCTCCACGCCGGTAACCGCATCAAGTATGGCGCCCACTGCTTTGGGGTATATGTTGACGCCCTTGACGATAATGATCTCATCGCAACGACCTGAGATTCTGGATATCCGGGCCAGTGTCCGACCGCAAGGACACGGGGAATCGTCTAATGAGGTCAGATCGCCTGTCCGAAACCGGATGACAGGAAAGGCTTCTTTGGTCACCGTGGTCAAAACCAATTCACCCGTAGCCCCGTTTTGAAGCACCTTGCCGGTATCAGGGTCGATGATCTCGGCTATGAAATGGTCTTCGGACACATGCATGCCTGCCCTGTGGGGGCACTCGCCCGCAATCCCGGGCCCCATGACCTCACTCAGGCCATAGTTGTCATAGGCCTTGATATACAGCCTCTCTTCAATGGCCTGGCGAATCTCTTCGCCCCAAGGTTCCCCGCCAAAAAGACCTTGTTTCAGGGCCAGCATCTTGGGATCAACGCCCATCTGTGCCACGACCTCAGCAATCCTTAAGGCATAACTTGGTGTGCACACCAGGGTCGTGGTCCTGTAATCCTTCAAGATCTTGACCTGGCGCAGGGTGTTACCCACCGACGACGGCACCACGGAGGCACCAATCTGCTCCGCGCCATAGTGCAGCCCGAAAGCGCCGGTAAAAAGCCCATAATTGAAGGCTACCTGCACCACGTCCTCCCGAGTCACCCCGGCAGCCGTCAGCAATCGGGCAACCAGCTCGCCCCAATGCTTGAGATCGTTTGCCGTGTATCCCACAATACTGGGGTTCTCAGAAGTGCCTGAAGAGACATGGACCCGTACCACTTCTCTCAAGGGTACGGCGAACATCTCATAGGGGTAAGCCCGACCAAGATCATGGCGAGTCGTGAAGGGAAGACGGGCCAAAGATGCCAGGTCATCGAGGTCTTCAGGCACAAATCCAATGGCATCAAATGATTTCTTGTAAAAACGGACATTCCGATAAACGCGGTTCAGAGTGGCTTGCAGGCGCTCCAATTGAAGCTGCTCCAACTCATCGCGCGGCATACATTCGTGAGACCTGTCCCGGATTGTCGTCATAGCGTCCCGTCCTTCACCACGTTCGTCTTACTCCCACACCTCTCGATACCCCTTGCCCAGGTAGGCCCGCTTGATCTGGTTGTGGTTCAGGAGTTCCTCTGACGGCCCCTCCATGACGATCTTGCCGGTCTCCATCACGTAAGCACGATCAGAGACATGAAGGGCGGCCCGGGCGTTCTGCTCCACTAACAGGATCGTCATCCCCGCATCCCTCAACCGGGCGATCGACTTGAATACCCGGTGCGCCATGATTGGCGCAAGGCCCAGCGAGGGCTCATCCAAGAGCAAGAGTTTAGGCTTGCCCATGAGTGCCCGCCCGATGGCAAGCATCTGTTGCTCCCCTCCCGAAAGGGTCCCTGCCAGCTGATCCTTCCGCTCACTCAATATGGGGAATAGGTCCGTGAGATTCTCGATCCGCTCCTTCACGGCCTCGCGGTCTCTCAACAGATATCCCCCAAGCTCCAGGTTTGCCCAGACCGTCATCTTGGCGAATATCTGGCGTCCTTCTGGCACATGGGAAAGCCCTTTCCGGACGATCTTGTTCGGGGCCAGCCCGGCGATGTCCGCTCCGCGAAAACCGACTTCTCCGCTCCTTGCCTTCACGAGCCCGGAGATGGTTTTAAGCGTCGTGGTCTTGCCGGCCCCGTTCGCACCAATGAGCGCCACGAGTTCACCGGGACGCACATGGAGCGATATCCCTTTGAGAACATGGACATTGCCGTAATAACTATGGACACTCCTGAGACGTAACAAGGCAGTCCGTAATCGCTATATCATCTGTCTACAAGGCCTCATCGATCATCTATGACCCCGCCGGACGGCACAGCATACCGGTCCAGCGTCGAAGCCTCCATGAGTTTGATCGTTGCCTCAAGCCCGAGCATCTGAAACATCTGTTGCCGCAGCCGTTCCAACGCATGCTCTACCACCTTGACCTCGTCCGAAAACATAGTGTCGGTCATTTCAAGCCATATTTCAACCATATCCAGATGCTTTTCTTTGTAAAGGTGGACCAGAAACCGGGGAGACAAGGCCCCGGAAACACCTTCAAGGATTCGCTCAATCTGGGCGGAATGGACCTTCACCCCCCGGATCGTGAGCACCTCCCCGGTGTGCCCCGTGATGCCGGTCATCCGCGCCAGGGTCCGACCGCATGGACACGGTTCCGATATGGCGGTCGCAAGGTCTCCCGTTCGGAAGCGAATCAAGGGGAAGGCCCTGGCGGTCAGGGTCGTCAACACCACTTCGCCTGCCCGACCAGGGGCGCATGTATCCCCGCTGCCGACATCGATGATCTCCAGCAGCAAATGGTCCTCGCAGATGTGAAGGCCTTCCTTTTCATGACATTCGAAGGCGATCCCCGGACCCATCACATCGCTGGGCCCATATCCAGCGGTCACGTCAACATGAAAAGCCGCTTCCAACACACCACGGGTTTCTTGCGTCAGGGGTTCCCCCACGACGAGAATCGCCTTGAGAGCAAGGCCCTTCGCATCCGTGTCCATGGTTTCCATGACCCCGAGCATGTGCATGGCATAGGAAGGCGTGGTGAGGAGCACCGAGGTTCTATAATCCTCCATGGCCATCAGTTGTTTTGATGTGCTCATGTGAGACATGGGCATGACGGAAGCGCCGATGTTTTCCGCGCCCTCTTTCAAGGCACGGCCCCAAGCGGACAAGCCGGGATTGAGGCAAATCTGGACGATGTCCGTGTCGATCACCCCTCCGGCTGACAGGAAGCGGGCTGTAATGGTGTCCCTCACCTTGAGGTCGCCCTTGGTGTAGCCCACCACGACCGGTTTGACCGCGGTGCCCGCTGAAGGACTGATCCGGACAATATCCCGAAGAGGAACGGCGAACAGACCGTAGGGATAATTGTCACTCAGATCTTTCCGGGTCGTAAAGGGAAGGTTTGTAATATCCCTTATACTGGAGACAGCGTTGGGATGGATCCCCAGCGAATCAAACTGCCTGCCATAGAACTCGACATTCTTATATGCCCTGTTCAGCGTGCTCTGGAGCCGTTCCAGTTGAACCTGTTCCAGATCTTCCTTCACCATGTGCTCGTTTTCACCATTCCAGACTTTCAAACCGGACCCCTCCCCTCCCAGAACGTCTTGTAATCTTTTCCAAGATAGGCTCGTTTGACATCGCTGTCATTGAGAAGTTCCTCTGAACTCCCCTGCAGGACAACCCTGCCCGTTTCCAAGACATAGCCTCGATCTGAAATCCCCAGAGAGGCCCGGGCGTTTTGCTCCACCATGAGGATGGTCATGCCTCTGTCACGCAGCGCCGATATCGTATTCATGATGTCGCTGACCACCAAGGGGGCAAGGCCCATGGAGGGTTCGTCCAAGAGCAAGAGTTTTGGCCGCGCCATGATGGCACGACCAATAGCCAGCATCTGCTGCTCCCCTCCAGAGAGGGTGCCGGCGATCTGTGTGAGCCGTTCTTTCAACCGAGGAAACAGCTGAAAAATCCTCTCCAGGTCCTGTTCTATGGCACCCTTTTCTTTGTTCCTAAAACGCAGATAGGCACCCAGCTGCAAGTTCTCAAGAACCGTAAGAGGGCCAAAGATCTGTCGCCCTTCAGGCACTTGACTGATCCCGGCACCCACGATCTTCTCGGGAGCAAGACCGTTGATCCTGCCGTTTTCCAAGGAGATCTCGCCCTGCGCACGAGGGATGAGTCCGGAGATGGCGTTCAAGATGGTGGTCTTGCCTGCACCATTGGCGCCAATCAGGCAAACGATCTCTCCGGCGCGGACATGGAGTGAGACATTGTCAAGGGCCCGGATTCGGCCATAGTAAGCGTGCAGATTCCTGATCCTAAGCATGACAGACTCGTAAAAAATCCGTGTTAGATGGCTTCATCCCCCAGATAGGCGGAGATGACCCCAGGATGGTTCTGAATCTGTCTCGGCTTGCCTTCGGCGATTTTAGTGCCATAGTTGAGAACCACGAGCTCATCGGAAATCTCCATAGCGACCTCCATGTTGTGTTCTACCAGCAGGACAGTCACCCCGCTATTCCTTATCCTGAGAATGAGGTCGCACAACGTTCGGCTTTCAGTGGGGTCAAGACCAGAGGCAGGCTCATCCAGCAGAAGCAGCTTGGGCTCCGTCGCCAGCGCCCTGGCAATCTCCAAATAGCGCTGAAGCCCGAAAGGAAGTCCTGAGGAATCGTCATGGGCTCGCTCCTTCAAGCCCACAAAGTCGAGGAGTTCCATGGACCGATCCAGGACAGCCCGCGCCTCCGCGCGGGCCGCAGGGAGCCCGAACGCCCCACCCAAGAGCCCTGTCTTCGTTCTTACATGGCGGCCCATCATGACATTTTCGATCACGGACATGTTTTCAAAGAGCTCCACGTTCTGAAAAGTGCGAGCAATACCCTTCTTAGCAATAATGTGGGGCTTGAGACCATCAATCCTTTCACCAAGAAACCAAACCGCACCCTCGGTAACAGGGTGGATGCCGGTGACGATATTGTAGAGGGTCGTTTTGCCCGCGCCATTGGGGCCAATCAACGACCTGATTTGGCCCTGCGCAACAGAGAAGGAAACCCTTGTGAGGGCCACTAACCCCCCGAAGGATTTTGTCACATGATCTATTTCAAGGATCTTATCCATGACGGTCCGAGCCTGGCCCTGCGGCTTGGCAACCAATTGATATGCATATATCTTCTTTCGTTGGATTTAACAAGACCATATGCCTTGGACCTGAACGCCGGGCACCGGAAGGCATGTGTTGAGGGCGGCCGCTTTCAATCGCCGTGACAATGGTCCAGGCTTTCTACAAGATCAGCGGTCAGGGCGTCTATATCGACTTTCGGACCATTCAGAAAGAAGACAAAATAGTATGGCCTACCCTGCCGGCTCTCCACATAGCCGGCTCTCCTCTTAAGGCCCTTCAAGGTACCGCTCTTGTACAGAACCTGCCCCTTGGCCGTAAGGAGACCCCGGTAGGGTTCAAAGGCCTTCAAGACAGAAAGCATGTCCAGTGCCGACAGCCGATTTTCTCTTGAGACCCCGGAGCCCTCAACAATTCGGATGTCGCTTAAATGGAGCACTTCCCTGGCATACTGAGAAACGACCCTGACCCCTTTCTGAACGGTGCCAGGGGGGCCGTACACGTAGGCCCCCAGGGCCAGGAAAATCTGATTGGCCATGAAATTACTGGAAAACTCAAGCATTTTCTGCAGGGTTGCTTCCATGGCAAAAGGGGATCGATAGTCGTAAAGCAGCGTATCTTCGGAATTTACGGCACCCAACCGAACACTGCCCCGAAGGTTCCTGCCTGTTTCTCTCAAGAAATAGACCAGGAGCTCTCCGGCGTAGAGGGCCGCTTCCCGACTGTCGTGGAACAAGGCGTACCGGCCACCCTTCAGGCCAAGGCGACGCGCCCCTTTGAGGGCCAGCGGCGTCATGGGCGTTTGGGGTTCCGCGGAGACGATGCTGCCTGCCTTGTCCCGCCTGAAGAAGACCGTATTGAAGTTGGCGCAAAGGGCCCCATTGGGCGCATCATAGGGATTGGTCGACTGGTCTACACCGGGTATACAAGGATTGGGGGCAAAGTAGGTGTCGTCGAGTACGATGTCCTGGCATCCTTGAAGCCTCGAAGGCAGGGCCTGAGCCATTTCTTGCCATACCTCCGACACCAGGAGCGGGTCTCCGTAACCCTTGATTTTCAGGTTCTGTTTGCTGTCCAGATAGAATTCCGTGTGAAACCTGTAACATTCTCCCATATAATGAAGCGCTGCAGTCGCGGTCAAGATCTTCAAGATGGAGGCTGGAGCATATGGCTTCGTATGATTCTGCTTATAAAGAATACGGCCATCAGGGGCGACGACCAAAAGGGCGTCTTGAGGCGAAATTTGGGCCAGGACGGAAGCAGCCTGCCGGGCTGATACCATGGAAGGCTGGCACGACCACAAGATACAAACCAACAGAGCAAGGTCTAAGACGACGGCAATGCGCTTCAAGGTGTCTGACAGGGAATCGTCAATTCTAAGGATTTTCTGTGTGGGCAAAAGATGGAACACTGGCTTTATGCGTGGCCGGCAACGTCCGTGAGACGTGACGGGTCGATCCCCATAAGTTTGGCGGCCGCCTCCCACCGCTGTTCAACCGGGGTTTCAAAAAAGATCGTCTCGTTGGCCGGGCATGTCAACCACGTATTGGCCATGATCTCAGATTCCAGCTGGCCTGGCCCCCAACCCGCACACCCGAGGGTGAGAATGAAAGCCCCGGGCCCCTTGCCCAGGGCAAGCCTCTCCAAAATGTCCTTTGAATTGCTTAAAGCAAGGGAGGAAGTCACGGGCCGGCAAGCCTGCCAGTCGAAAGGGGGGCCATGCAGGATGAAGATTTGTTCCGTGTGAACAGGACCCCCCAGGTGGAGGGGAAGCCGGTCCATTTCAGACACTGACTCCAGATCCAACTCCTTGAACACGTCCCCCATGGTCAAGTGAGGATGGATGCGGTTGATCACGAGACCCACGGCTCCCTCTGGAGAGTGTTCGCACAGGCAGGTCACGGTTTGATAAAAGTTCGGATCTGCCAGGCCGGGCATGGCAATAAGAAACTGTCCCTTAAGCGCCTCAGAATATGACTCTTCCTGATCCATTGGACCTCCAGCAATCCCATTTCTCACGCATTGGCTTAAAAGACATGCCGCTTTCCCATAACCCGCGGCATATTCCTAATGCAGGAACCAGCCGTTGTCAACCGTTCCATCTTTCTGATGGGAGCGATTCTTGAAAACCGACGCGGCAGACTCCGGTGTGCCATTTTCAAAAGGAACCGAGGATCTCTTTCATGCGTTTTGCATTCTTCACCGCGTATCCCTCAAAGTCGTTATCAAAGTAAAGATAGGTATCCTTTCCCCATTTTCGGATTTTCTGAGCCCAGGTCTGGAGCTCTTCTTCTGAATAGTCAGAGGCATAAAGCTTCTTGGAACCGTGGAGGCGGATGTAGATGAAATCCGCCGTGACCCTCTCATGAAAGGGATAGCGCCCCGCGGTGTCGGAGATACAAAAGGCCATGTTGTGCGCCTTGAGGATGGCAAAAAGCCGATCGCTGATCCACGAAGGGTGCCGGACCTCCAACGCATGGCGCCGGGACGGACTGAGACATCCACAAAATCCGGTGAATCGCTCTTCATCGAAAGACAGACTTGGCGGCAATTGGAAGAGGATGGGTCCCAATTTTTCCCCCAGGGCCGATGTAACGGAATAGAATCGCTCCAAGGGCTCCGCGGGTTCTCTCAGCCGTTTTGTATGAGTAATGTATTTACTGGCCTTGACCGCCCACAGAAAAAGATCAGGAGTCCGGCGGCCCCAACCCTCGAAGGTCGTGGCTTTGGGAAGTCGGTAGAACGTGGCATTAAGCTCGACCGTGTCAAAGTGCTCAGTGTAATACTCCAACCATCTTGATTTTGGACACGCTAAAGGGTAGAAGACATGTTTCCAGTGCGAATAGGTCCAGCCGGAGGTGCCGATTCTTATCTTCCTTTCCATGGCCGTCAGTTTAGGAGCGGGGACCAGAATCGTCAACTTCTGATTCGTTCAATCGTAAGGGTTTGGGCGTCACCTTTTAGGATGACGCGTCCACGCATATGGTGAAATCATGGTTGGAAAGCGTTCTTATCATTTCTTGCATGACTGGTTTCCAGTCCTTCTCTACTGCCTGATCATTTTTTTCCAGTCGTCATATCCCAGCCTGGCAAGAACACCCGACCTGCCTTACATGGATAAACTCCTTCATCTTGCGGGCTATGCCCTGCTGGGGATGTTGTTTCTGAGAGGTTTCAGGCATTCGAGGTTTAACGACCACGCCGGGTTCATCAAGCTGGCAAGCATCGTCTTGACGGGGATGTACGGGGCGACTGATGAGTGGCATCAACACTTTGTCCCATACAGGTCGGCGGAGTTGTGGGACGTCTTCTTTGACTTTGCCGGTGCGTTTCTTGGCGTTTATCTCTATCAACTATTCTTGGAAAAGTATTCGATAATCAGGCGTATCTAGACCCGTTGTTGGCAGCGACACCTCCTCCTGACAAAGGGCGTTCTCAACAATTGTGTGCATCCTCTGGCCTGGGCTTGCCCGCACAGGAGGTCGGCACAGGGGTGCCGACCTCTGTATGTGAACTGAAGCCCTATGCAGAGGAGCTTCTCAGCTGAGCCATCCTTGCTTCCAGGTCCTTCAGGTAGCCCTTTACATCCTCGACCTCTCTCTCAAGTCCGGCAAGTTCTGTGTTAGCACCCATCGTCCGGGCCCACCCATAAGACCCCACGGGTCGCCGGTAGGCATAGCCGCGGCCCAGCCGTCTCCCTAGACCAAGACCGCGGCCGGCAAGCCCATAGCCTGGTCTGCGGCCGGTTCCACAGTAACCGAAACCCCCGCCTGTCATAGCCCCCTGTCCCAGCGGACCGGTTCCATCAAAGCCTGGCATAAGAACACCTCCATTCATTCAGAAAGTATCAAAATTGCTGCTTGTTCCCTACATACGACCACGGCCGCGACCGGCACGTCGGCCCCTGCCGCCGCCCCTGCCGGCTGCCATGCCTTCGCCGGGCCTCCTCCCCGCACCCTGACTCGTGTTGGATCTCGGACTGGCTTTGGCCTTGCCGCACTTGCCTGCTCCTCGACCTGTCTTCGGGCCCTGGCCCAGGGGACCTGTTCTGTCATAGCCTGGCATAAAAACACCTCCTTTCAATGGCAACTGCCATGTCAAACACCATGTCGCCCCAGTCTGCCCCGACGGCCTCCACCCCTCAGGCCGCCTCGGCCCCGTTTGCCGACACCAGCCAGGGTATACGAGCCGCCATGGATTCTGATCATCTTTCCCACCACCAGCGCTTCTGCCACCATCTCTCTCCCTTCGGCAAGCACCCGGCCGAAGGTCTGCCGGGAGACGTTCATTCGGGCTGCTGCGGTTTCCTGGTCCAGCTTTTCAAGATCGCTCAAACGCAGTGCCTCAAGACACTCTAAAGGAACAACCACCTCCTGTAGGTCTCTTGCAGGGATCCCCACAGGCCTGAATACGTTTGCCACGGGTCCTCCCTGTACGAAACGATGTTTTCTGGGCCTTGGCATCGATCATTCCTCCTGATCGTTATGAGCGTGTGACCATAATATAGGACAGTAAAGTTTATTGTCAAGAAGTATTTTGATCTTAGGCTCAAAACAGGGTCGGGCTGAATGGACTATGAAAAGTGAAGGGGGCCTTCCTGACGGAAGTTAGGCTTGCTCTCCGGTCAGAAATACCTTCTGGCGGTAATACTTGAGCTCGTCTATGGATTCCTGGATATCCATGGATGCCAGGTGGGCCTTCTGCTTTTTGAAGGGAGGCAGAGCAGGATACCATCTCATGACCAGTTCCTTGATGGAGCTTACATCAATGTTTCGATAGTGAAAAAACGCGTTGAGGGACGGCATGTACTGTGCCAGGAACCGGCGATCCTGCCATACGGAATTCCCACACAGCGGCGAATGCCCTTTCCGGCAGTGATGACCCACAAATTCCAGGGTCATCTGTTCGGCCTTCTTGCAATCATATGGAGAGGCTTGGACTCGTTCTAAGAGGCCGGAGGCCTTATGATGGGATTCGGCCCACTGATCCATGGTCGTAAGGATCTCTTTTGGATGGTGTATGGCGATGTTGGGGCCCTCAGCCACAAGCGTCAGATCACCATCCGTCACCACGGTGGCTATTTCAAGGATGACATGCTTTTCTGGATCGAGGCCCGTCATTTCCAGGTCAATCCAAATCAGATGATTGCTCAAGACCGTGAATTCCTTGCCGCGCTGCCCTGTTAGTGGGTGGCCCTCAGGTTCAATCGGTTATAAAGCGTTTCAAAATCAAATGCCTTTTCCAGCAGCTTGATACCGTGGTCTATCTTTTGCCTGTCCTGTAAGCTAAATCGACCAACCATGGCCTCCACGTTTTTTGCCACGGTGTATGTATCATCTCGCACGACGACGACCGGCACACCCTTGGCCTCGGCCCTAGCCGTGATGATTTCATTAGGGTAAAGGTTGCCGGAGAGGATCAAACCTTTCACGCCGTTTTCCACGGCAACCAGCTGGATATCTGTCCGATCGCCCCCTACAATGACCGCTGACTCTGGCTTCTTGAGCATGTACGTGATGAACTTGTCCACCTGCATGCCGCCTACCAGGAAGTTTTCTGCCATGGCATCGAGCTTATCCCTGCCACAAACCACGTCACCACCCAGGTGATCCACCAAGTCCCTCATCGCGATGGACCCCAATAACGTATCCATGAGCAAGGAGCCGAATGGCGCTATGTCCTTGCGCTTCAGGAAGGGCGAGACAAATTGCTTCAGCTCCTCCAAGTCTGCGGCTTCCACCTTATTGAAAAAGACACCCATCATAGGCGGGCCTATGGTTTTCTTCAGTTCCAGGAGAGAGTCGACACAAAAGTCGCCTTCATACCGCTCCACAAAGAGGGCATGGGCGTTCAACAACGCGATGACCTGGGAACCCGAGAGGCCAAAAGAACTCCCCTCACTGAAATTGTTGTCACAGCTTATCACCACGATGTCCTTTTGCTCTGATATGCTTTCAAAGGCCTTTTCAATTTTCACCTGTAACCCGGCGACATCGTCTTCGTAGTTCTGCATAATCAGGTCACGGGTAACAACGATTGGGCAAACCGATTCAATAGGGTCTGCCAATGCAAAGAGTCGATAGATGAGCCAGGCGCCTTTGTCGGTGACCGTGTTGTCCACCTTGACGGGGAATCGTCCCATAGGCTTGAAATAGCCGACTTTAAAGCCATCTCGTCTCAGGCGGTCCATCAACCCCATGGCAATGAGATCTTTGCCGGTATGCCTCCCGATGGATGTTACGTACAAAGCAACCATCATGGCCCCCTTTCCTCAACAATGCCCATTATGTTTTATTACCATAGCGGAATACCAGCATGTTTTCAAGGCCTCTTCCACGGGCTGCTGTCGGCGCAAGGGCTGGGCGCAATGACACATCATTTCACCATCCTCGACTTTTGCAACGCTGGCATCAGATTTCGCCTTGCTTCACGGAGAGGCGTCATATTATGTTTTGCTAAATAGCCGGCGACCTGTTAAATGGACCCTTGAACATGCATGGATGACGACCATCCCAAAAGACAGCATGCGCCGGTTGGCCAACACACGGAAGAGGATTCACATGGCAGAAGTCTCTTTGCTGAGAGGGATTCCTTCAGGAGACATCAGAAAGCTGGTCAGGATCGAGCATCCTGATCCACATAGCATTCTTGGTGCCCACCCTTTTGCTATGAAAGGCAAAAAGGGTGTCGTGGTTCGTGCCTTTCACCCGGAGGCGACTCGAGCGGAGTTGCTCATTAAGGGGAGAAGGCCCATCGTCATGAAAAAATGTCATCCAGGTGGTCTCTTTGCTGCCTTCGTCTCTCATCGACGCCTCCCCTTCCCTTACACGCTTCGGTTCACCTTTGCGGATGGAAAACACTGGGAAAGCGATGCCCCTTATCGATTCTTGCCCACCCTTGGGGACATAGACCTCTACCTGGCAGGGCAAGGAAGCCACGAACGCATTTACGAGAAGCTTGGGGCCCACCTGTGGGAGATGGACGGTGCGGCGGGCGTCTCGTTTGCCGTCTGGGCGCCCAGTGCGAAAAGGGTGAGCGTTGTCGGGGAGTTCAATGGCTGGGATGGCAGGCTTTTCCCCATGAGACAGATGGGTGCTTCCGGGATTTGGGAACTGTTTGTGCCCGGCCTCGGGCCAGGCGCCCTCTATAAGTATGAGATCAAGACCGCTAGCGGGAATCTGAGGTTAAAGACCGACCCCTATGCCTTTGCCATGGAGGTCAGGCCTGGGACGGCTTCCATCGTGTGGGACCTGGCAGCCTATGACTGGCATGATAGCCGCTGGATGGCGAACCGCACCGGGGTCAACCTTCGCCAGCAACCCATGGCGATCTATGAAGTCCATCTGGGTTCATGGATGCGCGCGTCCGACGAAGAAAACGGGTGGCTCACCTATCGAGAGTTAGCGCCCAGGCTGATTGAACACGTGAAAAAGTTCGGCTTTACCCATGTGGAGCTTTTACCGGTGGCCGAACATCCTTTTGACGGCTCCTGGGGTTACCAGGTGACGGGTTATTATGCCCCCACGAGTCGGTTTGGCAACCCTGATGATTTCAAGCACTTTGTTGACACCTGTCACCAGCACGGCATCGGTGTCATTGTGGACTGGGTCCCTGGCCATTTCCCGAAAGACGACTGGAGCCTGCGGCTCTTCGACGGCACGGCCCTCTACGAGCACCGTGATCCTCGTGAGGGAGAGCATGCCGAGTGGGGAACCTTGATCTTCAACTTCGGCCGATACGAAGTACGTAATTTTCTCATTGCCAATGCCCTGTTCTGGTTGGATCGGTATCATATCGACGGCCTCAGAGTCGATGCCGTGGCCTCCATGCTCTATCTCGATTATGGGAAGAAGGACGGCGAGTGGATTCCTAATCGATATGGTGGAAATCACAACCTTGCGGCGATAGACTTTTTTCGAAAGCTCAACGAACTTGTTTACAGACTCTTTCCCGGTTGCTTCACAGTGGCCGAAGAGTCAACCGACTGGTCAGGGGTGACCTCACCGGCATACCTGGGGGGTCTTGGTTTTGGCTTCAAATGGGACATGGGATGGATGCATGACACCTTGCTCTATTTTAGCAAGGAGCCGGTTCATCGCAAATACCACCTCAACACCCTCACTTTTTCCATGATGTATGCCTATAGTGAGAATTTCATCCTCCCCTTTTCCCACGATGAGGTGGTCCACGGCAAAAGGTCGCTGCTCAACAAGATGCCGGGTGATGAATGGCAAAAATTTGCCAATCTAAGATTGATGCTGGGCTATATGTACACACATCCCGGCAAGAAGCTCCTGTTCATGGGTACCGAACTCGCCCCGTGGGATGAGTGGTATCACGCTAAGGGTCTTGATTGGCACCTGGAGTCAGACCCCGTGCGGCGACGCTTCCAGCGATTTATGGTGGACATGGGCCGATTGTATCTTGAGCATCCTGCCCTGTGGGAGCTTGATCCCCTTCCGGAAGGGTTTTCGTGGATCGATTGCAACGATTCGAATTCCAGCGTCGTCTCCTATATCCGCTTTGGAAAGAAAACCCATCTTGTCTGTGTCCTTAACCTGACCCCTGTGCCCAGACACGGGTATCGTATCGGTGTGCCTGGCCAGCACGGTTACTATGAACGCATCAACAGCGATTCGGCCTACTATGGTGGAAGCAACCTCGGAAATGCGAGTTACGTGGCGGTACAAGATATCCCTTTTCATGGCTTTGCCCAATCGATCCCCCTCACGCTGCCCCCCCTGGCCTGTTTGATCCTTGAAGCCGGACATAAAAGAGACGGAGTTCTCCTGGACCAGTGAAAGCCGAGTCCTGAACTATTGCAACCCGTCGGAAACTGAGGAGATGCGGGATCATCCCGCCAAAAATGTCCCCAGCGTGTTGTTCATGAAACCCCAGGTTTTCCCCTCTCTGTGATGTTTTCATTGACACGTCGGCCTATGCGCACTAGAGTGACATCATTCGGTCCGATGGGTCGCCTTGCCGCGAAGCCTGGGTCATGTGAAGGAGCCGGATCGAGTACGGAAACCAGGGTCCGTATTTTGGAACCCACTTCAATCTCGCCTTTTGCCTTAGCGATGCGATTCTTGTGGCCGCTTCCAAAGTAACGCCTGAAACGCTGTACGAAACAACGACGAAGGAGGAAAAATGCGCCATGGCAGAAGGCATTGTGAAGTGGTTTAGTGATCAAAAGGGATATGGTTTTATTGAGCGTGACGGCGATAAGGATGTCTTTGTTCATCACTCGGCTATCAGCGGCTCTGGATTCAAGAGCCTGGCTGAAGGCGACCGGGTGACTTTTGACGTAGAGCAGGGCGACAAGGGGCCTACAGCCAAGAATGTCGTCAAGGTGTAGATCACGGCTGTTTGAACATCAAGGGCATCTCGTCGAGATCAGCTAAGATGCCCTTTTCTTATGCAAAGTTTTATGAAACTTTCACCGTTAAAATTCAACCAAAGGAGAAAACAATGAAAAAGGACGACTTGGTCACGTTTGTTTCACAAAAGGCAGGCATCACCCGGAAAGCCGCGGGTGAAACGATTCATGCCGTCCTGGAAGGCATTTCTTCTGCTTTAGAGAAGGGAGACCCTGTCTCACTCATAGGTTTCGGGGGCTTCAAGGTTGTTGAAAGATCGGCACGACAAGGCCGGAACCCGCAAACAGGGGAAACGATCCACATCTCGGCTTCCAGGGCCGTGAAATTCACCCCCGGCAAAGTTCTTAAGCAACGGGTTCAATAAATCAAGCCCCGGAGCACGGAGGTTGCAATGCAAGGCAGGAAGCTTTTTGTGGGAAACCTCAGTCATTGTGTAACGGCTGCTGAAGAAACCGAGCAGTTGAGGCAACTGTTTTCCAATCACGGTGACGTCCAGCAGGTCAATATCTTAAACGGCAAACGTTATGGATTTGTGCAGATGTCGAGCCGGTCCGAGGCCGAAAAGGCCAAAAAAGAATTGAATGACTGCCCGTTCAACGGATGCCTCCTCAGAGTCAATGAAGTGCGCCCCTCAAGACGAAAGTCGGGGTTTCGAAGACATTAGCCTGTTGAATGGAAAGAGGCATGGTGAAGGAAAGTAAATGAACGTCCTGTTAGTCTACCCGCAATTCCCGGACACATTCTGGAGCTTCAAGCACGCACTCAAGTTCATTCGAAAAAGGGCTGCCTTGCCACCCCTGGGACTGCTGACGCTCGGGGCGATGCTGCCGGCAGAGTGGTCCAAACGCCTGGTTGATATCAATGTGACAAAGCTCACTGAGAAAGACCTGCTGTGGGCCGACTGCGCGTTTATCAGTGGCATGGTTGTGCAAAGGGAGTCAGCGCGTGAAACCATTGCACGGTGCAAGGAGGCCGGCCTCAAGGTCGTGGCGGGGGGACCACTTTTCACGAGCGAGTACGACGAGTTTGAGGATGTCGATCATTTTGTGCTGAATGAGGCCGAAAGGACGCTGCCGCCTTTTCTGGCGGACCTGAAAAGGGGCTGTGCCGAGCGCGTCTACGAGACATCCGATTTTGCCGATATCCGGGAGACGCCGATTCCCTTGTGGGAACTGGCTGATCTGAAACGGTATGCCTCAATGAGTATCCAGTTCTCACGAGGGTGCCCATTCAATTGCGAGTTCTGCAATGTGACGGCGTTATTCGGCCATCGGTCACGTATCAAGACCGCCGAGCAGATTATTGCCGAGTTGGACGCACTTTACGACCTTGGATGGCATGGGCAGGTCTTCTTCGTGGATGACAACTTCATCGGGAACAAGCAATATCTCAAGGCCGAGCTTCTGCCTGCGCTAATCGACTGGCATAAAGACAAAAGAGGCGTTCCCTTTTTTACAGAAGCCTCTGTCAATCTGGCCGATGATGAGCCTTTGATGGACATGATGGTGGAGGCGGGCTTTGACGCGGTTTTTATCGGGATTGAAACGCCGGATGAGCAATGCCTGGCTGAATGCAACAAGAGACAGAACAAGAACCGTGACCTGGTCGAAGACGTGAAACGTGTGCAGAGGGCCGGCCTACAGGTGCAGGGTGGCTTCATTGTGGGATTCGACTGTGACACCGATTCTATCTTCCAACGGCAAATTGATTTTATCCAAAAGAGCGGGATTGTCACGGCAATGGTCGGCCTGCTTCAGGCCCCTGCCGGCACAAGGCTCTATCAACGTTTGAAGCAAGAGGGCCGCCTGCGCGGTCATATGTCGGGCGACAATGTAGACGGCACGACGAACATCATCCCCAGCATGGACATTGATGTGTTGCACGAGGGGTATAGGCACATAATGCGCCACATTTATTCTCATAAGCACTACTATAGGCGTGTTAAGACCTTCCTGCGAGAGTACAGGGCGCCAAAGATTGAAATCCCGCTGGACTTTCAGCGCTTCCTGGCGTTTTTTCGTTCTCATATCCGCTTGGGTGTCCTGGGCAAGGAGCGATTTCAGTATTGGAGGCTCATGATGTGGACGCTTTGTCGCCGCCCCAAGTTGTTCTCACTGGCTATTACATTGGCGATTCACGGTCATCATTTCCGCAAAATCTGCGAGCTGCACATCCTCTAAAGAAGCAAAGACCTACCAAAGAAATAGGAAGTTCCTACCCCTAAATGGGGGTCTCGCCCCATTGACCAACCCCAAA
>CAZCXI010000028.1:0-34035 GCA_964502635.1 uncultured Desulfobacterales bacterium | reverse complement strand
CTTTGCAACTATATGTGGAGAGAACGGGTTGGGGACATTGATATATACGATTCCTCCTGGACGGCAGATTCGATCCATGCATTGCAGAACTATTCTATAAGCGTTGATGTGTTCAAGGGTTTGGTGCGCCATTATGAAATCAAAGGATTCTCCCGGGAAGTCCAGTTGTGTGGCTGACATACAAACTTTGATGAGCGAAGGTTGTGAATAATGCGTCAACGCGTCAAAGTCTAAGTCAACACAAAAGAACTTTGATTGGGGCATCAGAATTTTGTGTATTTGTTCTTCCATCAGACAAAAACTGGAACCGATAGAAAGGGCTTTTTTGATTGTTCGATTCGAAAGCTCATCTCTAACAAGTTCGATTATCTCTCTCGCCTTTCTTTGTCTATGGCAAGCAAGTTCCTTCGATAGCTTTTTGGAAAAGAAATGTTTACCAGCATTCTCTATTTCATTCACGTCTTCCATTCCTCACATTTTCTTGCTAGCCAGCAAGAGATGACACACAAGCTGGATTCTGGAAATCATGCAAAACGCTGTAGATGTCGTTCCAATATCGACACTCGAAAGTTCAAAAACCCGAGTGCCGTTCAGCTTGCCACGTCCATGATAAAAAATACGAGGGTGTCGTCGGAACAGTCTGTCAAACCAGCCAAACCTTGGGCCTGTGTATGTTGGGCCATTATCACATTTGATAGAATAACAAATTACATTCGGTTTGCGGATACATTGTCTCAAATGAGGTATCGAATCACCCACTAACTCCTCGTCCGCATCTATCTGAAGTACCCAGTCGCTAGTGGCATGCTTAATCGATTCGTTTCTAGCGGCTGCAAAGTCGTCACACCACTCAAAATGAAATACTTTGGCTCCCAAATCGTTGGCAACCAAAACAGTGTTATCCTTCGAACCAGTGTCAATGACTATCAATTCGTTAGCAACAGGCTCCACACTTTTTAAACACCGAGGAAGTGTCTTCTCCTCGTCCCGCACAATCATACATACGCTAAGTTTGGGATTTTCCGGCAGGTTGTTCGGTTCAGGGATTGACTTGCTCATATAAAATTTCTATATGAGATTGGCAGGTTAGTCAATTTATGGATTCCTTGCCACGATGAATGATCGTCGACCAAACGATTTTTTCATAGATTTGTACATGATGTGGTAAATTTTGGCACCCACTGTGCGCAAATCGAAAGGTCGCTTGGTTGATTCAGACGAAGGTCGGACCCCTTCTACATCTGCTTACTGTTCGACTAGTTCGACCCGGCGGTTCCTGGTCCGTCCGCCGTCCGACCTGTTGGAGGAGGTTGGCACCAACGGTCCCACGCCGTGGGGCTTGAGTCTGCCGATATCTACACCGTACTTTGAAACGAGCACTTGCACCACAGCCTCCGCCCTTCTCCGGGAAAGGTCCATGTTGTAGTCGAACTCCCCCACACTGTCGGTGTGCCCGACCACGTAGATCTTCATGTCAGCATTACCCTTGAGGAGTTTTTCTATCTCTTTGAGCGCCGGTTCCGACTCAGGCTTGACCACTGCTTTTCCCGTATCAAAGAAAATCCCGTAAACGGCGACCCTCCCTGTCAGGTTAATCTCTTGGACCAGGGCGTCGGCGTCGGCGACAATGAACTGCTCCATAGGCTTTTCTTCGACTATGTAGAGGGCGACCCCCTGCCCCCCGTTCCACGGATGCACTCGGACCCACGTCACCTTCCCGCCCTTGTTCAGGCTCATGTGGACGTCGGTACTGTCCTCATAGTGGACGACACCGCCAATCTTTTTGAAGGCATTGCTGTAATTTCTCTTTATCTGGGCCTCGCTCAGATACTTCGTCCCCTCTTTGAAGTGATAGTTGATGTAGTATTTATGACCCTCCACGGTTTTGTAGTTGCCGTCACTGGCCACGAAACCGTCATATACGTCGAACTCGCTCTCTCGGTAATCGTCAATGTAATAGTCGGGCAGCCGGTTAAACAGCGGGTGGTCCTTGCTGCCATCCACGTCCTGCGCTGCGGCACCGGCAGGTAGGAAGGCTAGGAGAGTGACTGTTAGGAAAAAAACAGAAAAAATTCGCGGCTTATCCATTGTTTTCCCCCACTGAAAAATATCCTAAATCATATAAGAAAAAATTACTGAAGTCACGAGGGAACGATGACTCGGCCTAGGGTCGGGCCAAGCCACCCGAGTGATATTCCCAGACAAACATTCCAAAAACCGATATTCACAGACCTTAAAGTGCTATTTTCTAGGGCAAAACCATCACTCTGAGGGAAGTGCACCATCCTCTTCTCAATCATTAGGATTTATTTGATGTCGTCGCGATTCCGCGACCTTCCATTGACATCTTCTCTGATGCAGCCAGGTCTTCTGGGGTATTGATGTTGAAGAAGGAAATGAGCTTTGGGTCCGCTGTTCTGAGCCTTTCTTCAGATACTTCTTTTACCTTGACCTTCGAGAAGAAGTTGACGATCTTCGGGTCCTCATGCTGGAGTTGGTATTCAATAGGTTTGATGCAGCGTTTGGAATAGATGGCACAAAGCGGTTGAGCCCCCTCCTTGGTTTCCGGTATGATCACGTCCCACTTTGGCTCAAGCTCCTCTAAAAGGGCGCTGATCAGTTCCCGTTTCAGAAAGGGGGTGTCACAGGCCGTAACAAAGACATGCGGTGCTGAGGCGTGAAAGAGACCGGCGTGGATACCAGTGAGGGAGCTTCGCAGGGGAAAAAGATCGGTTACAATCATCAGGTCCCATGAAAAGTATTCGAGGGGCGCATTGGTGACCAGCACCACCTCTTCAAAAAGGCCCTCGAACGTCCTCGCTAGGCGGTCCAGCGTGGACTCGCCGCCTACCGAAAGAAACGCCTTGTTTTGGCCTCCCATCCTGGTATTCAGACCGCCCGATAATATAACCCCTGAGCACGGATATCTCATGATTCCACCGACGTCTAGGCCTTGACTAGCAGAATACGAGGTGCTATTGAAGCCTCCGGAGCAAGGTACAGGGGGTCTTCGACCATGCGGCAGCCGTGGTGGACGAGTAAAGCCGCTCCTTTACTCGGCACGGCAACACGTGGTATTATGGTTGAAGCTTCGCCAAGCCTGCCAATGTCAAGGCACTGAAAATATAAAGTTTCTCTCCCTGGCGGTGTAGCTCAGTCGGTTAGAGCATGCGGCTCATATCCGCAGTGTCCGGGGTTCAAGTCCCTGCACCGCCACCACCTTTTTTCCCCTGCTTCTGCCTCTCGTCTCCAACGCCAAGTTACGCCAAGAGGCGTTCTATCCTGATGGGAATGCTGAGCCTTTATCAGTGAATGGTTTCAGAGGTGCGTTTTCTCTTGTCGCGAAAGTAGTGCCGGGGCTTGGAGCGTTTCCCTTCAATCTTGTTTGTAAATCGTTTCATGGTCTCAAAAAAATACTTGCCGCCTCGGGCCATCACGGTATTGTGATCTGCACCAGGTATCATGTGAAATTCTTTGCTGCGCGCAGCGCAGTGGACCTGTAAGAGTTCAACACTCATCACGGGTATGAACTGGTCGTACTGGGCATGAATGATGAGCGTTGGCTTGGCAAATTGCGCGATTTTTTCCACGTTCTTAAAGCCATCCGCCTCGGTCATTCCCAGGGCCTGCGTATCAACCCCCAGGCAATTTAGCAGAGGAACGGTTTGGGCAAAGCCGCTTTCAATGATCAGGCCGGATATCTCCTCCTGGTAAGACGCTGCCAGGTCTATGGCACACGCGCTCCCAAGAGATCGACCCATGACCAAAAGGGGCCCGGTGCGGCCTCCAAGTTTCAGCCAGTCCCGGACCTCCTTGAAGATGACGTGGGCGTCGCGCATCATGGCGGTTACTGAAGGCACCCCTCCGCTCCTGCCATAACCTCGATAGTCCACAGCAAGAAGGCTCAGTTCATGCTCCTTATACACAGGACCAATGGTATTGTAATCACTGACGATCTCTCCGTTTCCATGGAAAAACAAAATGTTGGGATCTTCTACCCCGGCCATATGAAACCTGGCACCAATCCGCACACCCTCTTCCACGGTCATGTCATAGTCAATGAAGTTCGATGGCCGATCGGCATCTATCTCCTTGCGGGGATGAAATATGGCCTTCAGCACATCGGGGTGATCCAGCTTCGCGTAACCAAATGCAGGCGTTGTCATAAGAAGCCCCCAATGTCGAAGGGAAGCTGCCTGCCCTGAAGGGCCGGGCTTCCTGGAATAGAAAAGGGCTCGCGCAAAAACAACTTCACATTTTGACATCTCAGCTTCAGCCAATCTTTGACCGATGCCTCGTTCGCAAACTCCTCAAAATAGCTCGCTATTCCTCCGGTCTTGCTCAATCGGATCGGCCAAATCTCAACCAAATCTGAGCGCCAACTCTGCGAAGTTCTTTTTGCGCGAGCCCTAAGTGCCCACCCGTGAACGTGGACCACCCGAACCAACGTGGCTCGGTTGAGCACTACAAGGTGTTCATTCAAAAATGGCAGATTTTGGTCCGAGGCAAGGCCGCACAAGGGTTTTCGCCGCTGGCGCAGCAGCGCCGCGTTGAGGACGGCCTTTTCACAAGCCCCAGGCGCAAACCCGCGGAGAACGCCGCATCGGGCCAAAGATGCCATTTATGAATGTACACTAGATAGCACAAAGCTTATGCTGCCGCAACGGATCCAATTGTCGGACTTAAAACCTGACCTCCGGTGGCGATGTTGCCCCAAAGGCCCTTGAAAAATCGGCTGATATCCTATATGAAAGAGCCGTGACTGCGCAACCTGAAACCGGAAACCTCGTCGCACATGCACCTGCCGCTGAGCAGACCCATTCGTACGCGTCCCCGAAGCAGCGGGAACCCTTCTCAGATTCTGCCTTGAGAACACAGGTTGAAAAGCTCAATCAGATTGGTATTGCCCTTTCCAGTGAAACCAACTTGGAAAGGCTCTTAGAGCTAATCGTCCAGGAGGCCAGGGCGTTTACGTGCGCAGATGCCGGCAGCCTCTATATCCTGGACGACGGCATACTGTACTTTCATGTGGCGCAAAACGACACCCTGAAACGGCGGGCAGACACGCCTCCGGGTTTTAAACCCTATCCTCTTGCCCTGTCAAAAGAGAGCATCGCAGGCTATGTGGGCATTACAGGAGAAATCCTCAACATAGAAAACGTCTACAAGCTGCCCAAGACCGTCCCATACAATTTCAATCCTGACTTCGATCTGCGAAACGAGTATGTGACCAGATCCATGCTCGTTGTCCCCATGAAGGATCGGGAAGAACAAATATTGGGCGTTCTCCAATTGATTAATGCCACGGGCGAAGCAGGTCTTGTTGTCCCATTCCAAGAATCCGTGGAACACCTGGTCATGTCTCTAGCGTCACAGGCAGCCGTTGCCATTCGCAATGCCAAGTTGATCGCCAATATCAAGGCGCTGTTTGAGGCACTGATTCGGTATTCCACCTCAGCCATCGATGCCCGGAGTCCCCACACAGCCGGTCATTCGAGGCGGGTGGCCGCTTATTCAGAGGCCTTGGCCAGCGCCATCAATGATGAAACCATGGGCCCCTTTCGAGACGTTTTCTTTTCAACCGAGCAGCTGGAAGAGCTCAGTTACGCAGCATGGCTTCATGATATCGGCAAGATCGGTGTTCCCGAGCAGATCTTGGATAAAGAAAACAAGCTCTCTGCTGAGGCCATGGCCACCATCACGACTCGCTTTGACCTGATCAAGAGCCTGAGGGTTCATGGGGGGTGCGACCACGGGTCCGGTGAAAACAACAAAAACTCGGGGCGTCACCCCGGGACAAAAGAGGCCGAAGGCGCAGAGCAAGAAATAGAGCGAGAACTGAGTTTTATCTCAAAGGTCAATCGATCCCCTTTTTTGTCAGACGCAGATCTGAGCACCCTGGACGAGATAGCTTCCAAGACCTATGAAGATCTCCACGGCCATGCGAGGCCTTATTTGACCGACAAGGAAATGGAGTGCCTTTCCGTCAAAAAAGGAAACCTGACGGACGAGGAGTACAAGAGAATTCAGACGCATGTGGAACACACATATAATATAGTTAGAAATATTCCCTTCACCAAAACGTTGAAGAATGTGCCCTTTTATTCAGCGTCGCACCACGAATTCCTCGACGGAACGGGCTATCCCAGGGGACTCACATCAGATGAACTTCCCATCCAGGCCCGTATCTTGGCCGTGGCCGACATCTTTGACGCCCTCACGGCGGTGGATCGACCCTATCGGAGCGCAATGCCACCGTCCAAGGCTTGCCAGGTGCTTAATGCCCATGCAAAGGCCGGACGTCTAGATCAAGATATCGTCAATCTGTTTACTGAAAAAGCGCTTTACAACAAGACATGATCTGTTTTCAGAAAATTGCCGAAAGGCGTATCCAAGAGGCCATGAAGGATGGGGCCTTTGATGACCTGCCCGGAAAAGGGAAGCCCCTTGTGCTGGAGAGCGATTCTCACGTACCGGAAGATCTTCGAATGGCCTATAAGATCTTGAAGAATGCAGGATATGTTCCTCCCGAGATCGCCCTTAGAAAAGAAATCGCCAAGGCCGAGGACCTGTTGGCGGAAATGGAAGACACAAGAACCAAGTACCGCCAACTCAAGAAGCTCAATTTTCTCATCATGAAGCTGAACATGACCCGGCACACCGCTACGAGCCTTGAAAAGGATCAACGCTACGAGAGAAAACTGGTGGAGCGTTTCGGATCCTGATTTGTTATGTTTGATAGGAAGAGGATCTTACACGATCTTTACACTAGATTGTACGAGGCCTTCGGCCCGCGCCATTGGTGGCCCGGAGATTCCCCCTTTGAGGTCGCCGTCGGGGCCATTCTCACCCAAAACACGGCTTGGCGAAATGTCAGAAAAGCCATCGGCAATCTAAAAACAGCAAACCTCCTTTCGCCGGACGCCCTTTATCATCTGCCGGTTCAGGATCTAGCGGCCGTCATCAGGCCTGCAGGCTATTACAATGTAAAAGCCCTGCGCTTGAAACACTTTGTGGAATTTCTCTTCCTGGAAAACGGGGGGGACCTTGAGGGCCTCCTGACCGAAGCACTTGACACCCTGCGAAACAAGTTGCTATCCATCAAAGGTGTCGGACCAGAAACCGCTGACAGCATCCTCCTTTATGCCGGCAACAGGCCCACGTTTGTCGTGGATGCCTACACCAGGCGAATCCTTTTCAGGCACAGGCTCATGCCTCAAGAGGCCTGTTACGACGAAGTTCGCTTTTTCTTTATGGACAGTCTGAAGCCCGACGTTGCCATGTTCAATGAATATCATGCACTCCTGGTCCATCTAGGGCACACATTTTGCTCTAAGGGACATCCAAAATGCAAAGAGTGTCCTGCCAGGGGGTGGAACGATGAATAAAGCACGCGATGCCTTGCAGCCACCAGGAACCCTCTTCGGGGGCGTCCTGCTCGCCCATTTTGTCCTTTTCTTGCACGTTATTCTGATTCTCGGCCTCGGTGCCTGTATGTTCTTTTTCGGGGGCGTCATCACATACCTGCCCTGGGTCCTGGCCGTCGGGGCCGTCCTCATCGCCGGCTCGGCATATCTGTGGTGGAAACATATGAAAAAACGTGGAAAGAAATTGAGAGACATCCTCAAGGACCCTCTCTTCCAGGGTCGCTCCATAGAAGTTTCCTTGCTCGGAGGACTTGCGAGTGTTAGATTGGGCCAAAGCCAGGAACCAGTCGCCATCTCTCATGAAAGCCTTGAAAGACCGAAACAACTCCCGGATGCGAGGGCCCCTCGTGCCGAGCAACTCGCCAACCTGGCTCGCCTGCTAAAGGAAGATCTCATTACGATCGACGAGTTTTTGCAAGCCAAGAAGGAACTGATGGGTCAATGACAAAGCTGAGTGTGGCCTTGCTTTCGGGGGGTATTTCCTCTGAGCGTGATGTCTCCATCAAGAGCGGAAACCAGGTCTACGAGGCCTTGGATAAGGCCAAGTATGACGTCACGCGCTACGACCCTGCCACTGACCTGGGCAAACTAGTGGCTGAGGCATCCCGTATTGATGTGGCCTTCATCGTGCTGCATGGGCCCTATGGCGAAGACGGCACCGTTCAAGGTCTTCTGGATCTCCTCCACATACCGTATCAGGGCTCCGGCGTGCTGGGAAGCGCCCTGGCCATGGACAAGTGGACGTCCAAGAGGCTCTACAAGGAGGCGGGCCTGCCCGTGCCTCCCTTTGTCGTTCTCACGCCGGGTGAGGCCTATGATATGGCAGCCCTGGCCCGGATGCCCGGCTACCCCTTGGTCGTGAAGCCGCGGTCCGGGGGGTCGAGTATCGGCACGAGTGTCGTCGGGTCCCCGCACGAGCTGCCCCAGGCCCTTGACCGGGCCTTTGACTACGACCCGCATGTCATTGTGGAGGCCTACTTGGAAGGGATGGAGATCACGGGCGGCGTGCTCGGCAATGATAACTGTCAGCCCCTTCCGATTGTGGAAATCCTCCCTGAATCCAGCCATAGCTTCTTTGACTATGAAGCAAAATACCAGGCAGGCGCGACCCGCGAGATCTGTCCGGCCCGGATCAGCAAAAGGCTCTCTGATCGCGCTCAATCCTACGCTGCCAAAGCCCATCGGGCGCTCTGTTGTCACGGGTGTAGCCGGACCGACATGATCGTCCATGATGAAACAATTTATGTGTTGGAAACCAATACGATCCCGGGGATGACCCCGGTAAGCCTTTTTCCGTTGGCAGCCAAGGCGGCGGGGATCCCTTTCAGCCAACTCTTGGATCGGCTCATCGAGCTTGCCCTTGAAGACAGGGATCAGGACGTACGACAACGGGAAATATCATAGCCTGAGTGCATTGCTGTGTTCATCCGAACAAACCGTGAACTGAAAGAGCGATATGATGAACTAAAGGCGGGCGACTGCTTCATAGGCTTGCTCAGCTTTAAGACCCTGAAGCACCGCGCCCTTATCGACCTTCTGGAAAGAGGCATTCAGGTCTTCCCCTCCGCCCTCTCGCAAACCCTTGCCCGGTCAAAAGTGGCCCAGGCCCTAGCCTTTCGGCAGTGGATGATCCCCTACACCTTGATCATCACCAGGCGCGTAGATCTTATGTATGCCATCAACACCTATAATCAACATGGCATCGGCCCTGTGGTCACAAAAGAGGACCATCTACAATGTGGATTCGGGGTGCATCGATGGGACAACATCGAGGCCACTTACAACCAAATCACCTTTAGCCCCACCTCATACCCCTTCGTGGTGCAGCCATTGCTCGAAAACTACACGGATGTACGTGTCATTATCGCGGGTGACTACCGCGAGGCTTATACCCGGGAGAATCAAAATAACTTCAGAACGAATCTTTCAATAGGCGGCGCCAGCAGGCCTTATGACCTGACTGAAGACCAGCTGACCCGTTGTCACCGTGTCATGGAGCGGGGGAAGTTTCCTTATGCCCATATCGACCTGCTCGTCACCGCAGATGGCCCCATCTACCTGTCAGAAATTGCTCTAAACGGGGGATTAAAAGGGGCTCGCATAGAACGTGAAGACCTTGATGCCATGAAAAGCGACATCCTGGAAAAAATGGCTACGTCATGAGGAAAACGGAAAAAGAGCTTCTGCCAAAGGCCGCTCGATGGTCTCTTGAGGTGATGGCCATGATCTATGTGGCCGTGGCGGCGCTTTTTGTGGTCAATCCGAATTGGCCCATCCTCGTCGTCAATAAGGCTTTTATTCGCTACAATTGGCCCATGGTTTTTTTCCCCACCGAAAAGTTTTGGTTTTCCCTGGCAGTAAGTGTGCCGGGCACCCGGGCCTTCCTGGCCTTTGCCGCGGCGCGAAGGGCGGCTGAAACCCGTCTGTACGTGAGGGTGCTGCAGGTTTCCTTGCTTCTGACGGCGATCTTGTTTGCATGGCAATTTGTCTTCTACAAACATGCCCCCCTGTATGCCTTGGGATTTTTCATGGAATCCATCCAGATAGTCTTCTTCTTGTTGCTGAGCCGGAAGCTCCCTTAGCACTGCTACAGGTTTCTTCCTCCCACGACCGGTTCATGGGTCAGCCTTGGCTCCGAGGGCAGTAGACGGTCTAAGCTTTGTGGCTTTGCCGTGATTTTTCCTTGACAAAATGAGGACTTCGGGGTATGGGAGTCAAGACGTTTTCGTGGCACAAGTCGTGACATTTTCAGCATTTAGTCTGATCCTGACTGAAAACATCTTTTTGGTGCAAGCCTTTACTCCTACAAGCATATTATGAATGGTTGCGCCCCCTGTTTGCGTAAATGACAGCGAAGGGCGCGACCGGACTGCTATGGTTAAACCTGTAGCAGGGTGACGTGTGCAAGCGGATGTAACCCTTTCAACTTCTAGAACTCAAATAATTTGGAGTTCCCATGAGCACGACAGAAGAAAAAGAGCAAGCCGTCGCTGAGGGTGACCAGGGAAAGGCAAGTGATGAGCAAGCCGAGTCCCGGCATGAAGCCGTCAAACCAGGGACGTGGCGTTTTCTCATACCCCTGGCTGCGTTTTTCATGGGCTTTGTGTCCCTTCTCTTTGTGGGCTGGGTGATCTTTCCGCTGCTCCTTTATGCAGAAAAACAGCAGCCGATCGATTTTAGCCATAGCATCCATCAGGAAGCGGTGGAAGACGGCTGTCAAAGCTGTCATTTCTTCCGTGAAGACGGGACTTTTTCCGGAATACCCAAGCTGGAGCAGTGCGTCGAATGCCATGAAGAGGCTATGGGAGAGCGCCCCGAAGAAGCCAAATTCATCAAGGAATATGTTGAGCCGGGCAAGGAGGTCCCGTGGTTGATCTATGCCCGCCAGCCTGTGTGCGTCTTCTTCTCTCATGCAGCGCACGTGAAGATGGCGGAATTGGAATGTGTGATTTGTCACGGTCCCGTAGGGGAATCTGATCACACAAGGCCTTACCAGTACAACCGCATCAACAAGTACAGTCGTGATATCTGGGGCTGGAACATCGCGGGCATGGCAAAAAACGCCTGGGATCGAATGAAAATGGATGATGCCGCTCTGGCAAAGATCGATAAGCCCGCTCGTATGAAGATGGATGACTGTGCAGAGTGCCACGAGGAAACCAAGGGCCATAAGGACGCCTGCTTTGTGTGCCACAAGTAGGTCATCGGCCAGAGTCCTTTTCAGAGAGATACAAGGGGAAAACGTATGAAACTGGACAGAAGAACTTTTATAGAGCTCGCGGTCGGAGGCACGGCTGGAGCCGGGGCCGGTTTTCTGCTAACGCCCATTAACTGGAAGCTGATGGACGATATTTGCATCTGGACGCAGAACTGGCCGTGGGTCCCGGTCCCTGATCGGGGCAAAGTCACAAATGTAGACTCCGTTTGCAACCTTTGTCCGGGGGGCTGCGGTATCACCGTTCGAAAGGTTGGAGACCGCGCCACAAAGATCGAAGGCAGGAAGGGCTATCCAGTGAATGACGGTGGAATCTGTCTCCTGGGCGCCGCGGGCCTCCAGCTCCTCTATGGCCCCTGGCGGGTCCCGAGCCCCTTACGACGAGCAGGAAAACGAGGCACGGGAAGCTGGGAGAAAATCTCCTGGGAAGATGCCGTCGCTGAAGTCGTCGGGAGGCTGGCTGATTTGCGCGGCAAGGGCAAAGCCCATACCGTCGCTTGTATGCTGGATTCTGATCGGGGCACCGTGCCGCAGCTATATGCCCGTCTTATGAAGGCCTACGGGTCCCCGAACTTCATTCGCACGGCTTCTGCCGAGGACACCTATGAGTTGACCCTCGGCCTTATGCAAGGAGTGACGGCTTCCGTAGGTTATGATCTGGAGCGAGCCAAATTCATCCTGAGTTTTGGAAGCGGGCTTATAGAGGGTTGGGGGTCACCTGCACGCGTTATCAAGGCTCACAGCCTGTGGCGCTCCGGCGATTCGAAAGAGCGGGCAACCGTCGTGCAGATTGAACCGCGCCTGTCCAACACGGCCGCCAAGGCTGACCGCTGGTATCCTGTCAATCCTGGAACCGAGGGGGCGCTGGCCCTGGGGCTGGCTCACGTGATCATCAAAGAATCACTGTATGATGAAAGCTTTATCACAAACCACGCCTTTGGATTTGAAGATGGATACGACGCTACCGGGAAAGGCTATATGGGCTTCAAGCGTTTGGTGCTGACTAAATATACGCCTGAAACCGTATCCAGGATCACGGGCCTTGCAGCATCAAAAATTGTCAGCCTCGCCCGGGCCTTTGCACGAGCCGAGCGCCCCTTGGCAGTCTGGGGCCGCGGTAAGGGGGCTACCCCTGGCAGCTTGTACGAATGCATGGCCGTCCATAGCCTCAATGCCCTGGTGGGAAATATCGACAAGCCGGGTGGCGTGTGGGCCCGTCCACAGGCACCTGCCCAAGAGTGGCCCGAAGTGGCCCAGGATGCCGCTGCCTGGGCCGGTAATAGTATGCCCCGCCTGGACGGGGCCGGTACGAAGCGTTATCCCTTGACCCGTTATCGGCCGGAGCAATGGTCTGAAATCGTAAACGAAAAGCCTGGCGCCATCCAGGCCCTGCTCGTTCATGGGGCTGATCCATACTATACCACCGCCGATAGTCAAACGGTGGCCAGGGCCTTTGACCGAATTCCCTTTGTGGTGAGTTTTTCCACCTATATGGACGAAACCGCCTACCAAGCAGACCTGATCCTGCCGAACCATCACTATCTGGAACGCTGGGAAGATTTTCCGACCCCCGTGGGTCTGCAAAGGCCCTTGCTCGGCCTGTTGAGACCAGCGGTGGCGCCCCAATTCGATACAAAGCACGCAGGAGACGCCATTATGACCATCGCGAAGGCCTTAGGCGGGTCTGTAGCCGCGGCTTTCCCCTGGGAAGATTATGAGGCCTTGTTGAAGGAAACCGTGGGAGATAACTGGGACACCCTGGAGGAGACAGGCTACCTGAAAGGGGCCGACTACTCTCTGCCGGCATGGGAACGGGCCTTTGGCACACCGTCCGGCAAGTTTGAGTTTTATGTCACGGCCTTTGACCAGGCAGGTATTAACGTGAATAGCCCCGTGGACTATCTTCCGCACTACGAACCGGTGCAGCCGGAGGGAGATCCCGTCACTTACCCGTTGACCTTAATCCCTGCGGAATTGATGCGGCTGGCAGACGGGGCTATCGGGAACCCGCCTTTTTGCACCAAGACTTTGGAAGACACAGAGTTAAAGGGAAATCATCTTTTCATCCAGGTCCATCCCAAGACGGCTGCCGATTCCGGCCTTTCCGAGGGCGAATATGCCATGCTTGAAACCCCCAAGGGCACGGCCAAGGTACTCGTCCACCTTTTTGAGGGAATCATGCCAGGGGTCATTGCTATCCCCAAAGGACTGGGCCACACGGCCTACGACGACTACCTGGCAGGCAAGGGGGTAAATGCCAACAGCCTCATGGGCGTGGTCGAAGACCCGATCTCCGGCCTGTGTGCCACGTGGGGCATCCGGGCCAAATTGACCAGCGTCTAAGATACTGAGAAGGGGTAACCATGAAAGAAGCACATCACGAAGGAGACGAACAGCATCAAGGCCACGGGAAGACGTATAAGTTTGGCATGGTCGTTGACCTGGACAAGTGTACAGGTTGTGGTGCCTGTATGGTGGCCTGTATGGCTGAGAACAACATAGCTTTCAGGAAAGACGAAACAAACAAGACGCGCAGTAATTTCTGGATGCGGGTATACAAGATCAGCAACGGTCTGCCCTTTCCGGACACGGAGATCTCCTATATTCCCAGGCCCTGCATGCACTGCGAGGGCCACGGCCACCACCATACACCGTGTGTGTCGGTGTGCCCGGCAACGGTTACGGATTACAATCATGAAACCGGTATCGTGAGTCAGATCTACACCCGCTGCTTTGGATGCCGGTACTGCATGGCGGCCTGTCCGTACCATGTGCGTGTGTTTAACTGGTGGGACGCGAAATGGCCGAAGGGAATGGAGAAGTATCTGAATCCTGACGTGTCGCCTCGTATGCGCGGTGTGGTGGAAAAATGTAGTTTTTGCTTTCACCGGTTCCAGCGGGCCAAGAACAAGGCTTTTACGGAAGGGCGACGGGAGGTTCGCGAGGATGAATATCAAACAGCGTGCACCCAGGCCTGCCCGGCGGGGGCCATCACCTTTGGCGACTTGAAAAACCCGGAGCACCGGGTCTATAAGTTAAAAGATAGTCCGAATGCCTTCCGGTTATTGGAAAAACTCGGGACCAACCCCAAGGTCTATTATGTTTCAACCAGGGCCTGGGTCCGGAAGGCTGCCGACGTCTATGTGGGCAAGGAAGGAGAGGGTGCAACCTGCGCCTAAGTCTCATTCTTTCTTATTACGTTTGATAAGGAGTATATCTCATGGATCCTGCATCAGCCCCATTTGATTCTGCACTCATCCCAAAGGGTGTCAAGCGGTGTCAATTGAAGTGGTTTCTCTTGTGGATTGCCGTCCTGAACGGCCCTCTCATGGTTGGAACTGTCGCCGCACTCATGTGCTGGGGTTTGGCCCTGAATGTGACCAATCTGAGCAACAATTATCCATTCGGGCTCTGGATTGCCGCAGATCTGGGTATAATCGCCCTGGGCGCGGGGGCCTTTTTTACGGGCTTTCTGAGGTATATTGTAAAAATAGACGATCTAAAACATATTGTTAACTATGCCGTCATTATCGGCGTGGTATGCTATGCATCGGCTCAAGGCATACTTGGCATAGACATCGGTCAACCCCTCAGAGGCTGGTTTATCTTCTGGCACGCGAACGTGCATTCCATGCTGACCGAGGTGGCCTTCTGTATCACGTGCTACTTCATGGTCCTGTGCATTGAGTATCTTCCATTGATTCTGGAAAATCGTCAAGTCTACAAGTTAGGATTCTTCCACGGTATGGCCCACCACCTTCATGAAGCCATGCCGACGATCGCGGCGATCGGTGTCTTTCTCTCCTTTTTTCACCAAGGCTCTCTGGGCGGCGTCCCCGGCGTCCTGTACGGCCGACCTTTTGCATATCGTGAAGGGTTTCTGGTCTGGCCGTGGACTTTCTTCCTCTTCATTCTTTCGGCCATTGCCTGCGGTCCCTGTTTTACCATCCTCATTACACGAATTACGGAAGGGTTTGCGCGAAAGCGATTGGTCAAGAGAAATGTCATTGACATTCTTGCCAAGATTTCCGGCAGGTTGCTGGTTCTTTATCTGGTTTTGAAAACCCTCGACACCGTATACTGGATTGCCATGGCCGGCAAGGTAGGCGCGCCTCTTAGCAGCTTTTATGCCAATCAGCCGTATGGTTATTGGGTATTGATTACAGAGCTTGGCATCCTGGGGGTGATCCCGGCCATTCTCCTGCTGATCAGGAAAACACGGCAGAACGACAATGTCTTGATCCTGGCCTGTGTTTTGAACTGCGCGGGCATCTTTATGAATCGGTGGATCATGACCGTACAGTCGCTTGCGGTGCCCGTCATGCCCTTTGATAGATTCATCAGCTACCACCCAAACTGGGTGGAATACGCGAGCACGTTCCTCTTTGTCTGGGCGGGTGCTATTGTCATATCGCTCTCATATCGGTATCTGCCAATTTTTTCTCAAGAAAAGGAGCTAAATCCACTATAGGAAGGATGCAGTCATGTTTCCATTTGCCTTTGAATGGCTAAACGACCCTGTTCACTTTGTCTTCATGGGTTCCCTCTATACTGTTTTGATTCTTTTGATCATTATTCTTCACTACTGTGGTATTCGTGCCTTCCTCGACTTGATCTGCAAGAAAGAGGGTCATGATAATCACTGACTGAAGAGTGTGAAGGACTGAAAAGCGAGGACTCTGGATATGGATCTTGCAAGAATGTTAGGAATTATGATCGTTTTTGGCGTGCCTGCAATTATTGGTGGAGGCCTTGTCTGTGACTTATTAGATAGTTGGCTTGCTGTGTGGTTATACGAAGCACTGCTTATCTTGGTGGCTGTGACCACAGCCATTAAGGCTGCCGGCAATCCCGGGCCAAGTGAGCACTGAGACGGTGCGCCTATGAGGCCACTGAGAGTCGTAGCTCGGTTGCCGCAGCCCTGAAAAAGAGAGGGAAACCCCAACAAAAAATGGCTCATTCCAAGGCGGAATGAGCCATTTGTGTTTCATGGAGCTATGTCAAATCAAAGAAGTCCGGGCTAGGCCCCCGACTCCTCCTTCACCGTGATCGCCACCTTGTAGAGGGCAGTGAGGATGAAGAACCCGGTGGCCCACACCCCCAGCGTAATGAAAACCTCAGGCACGGTGGCCACATACTCTGTGATATGTTCAAGAGGATTGGGAATAAATCCGCCTATCACCAGACCCACACCCTTGTCGATCCATGTGGCAATAAACACCGTCACGCAAGCAACCGCCAAGGTATCTAATGACCTGCGTGAAGCCGGAACAATCAACAGGACGAGGGAAACCACTGCAAAGAAGGCAGCAGTCCACATCCAGGTGACCAGGCCGGTATGTCCATGCAAACCGCGGAACAGGTAAACAATCGTATGCATGTGCCCCGGTATCTGGCTGTAAAAAGCCGTAAAACACTCAAGCAAAAAGAAGAATACATTTAGGATCATGGCATAAGCGACAATTCCGCCCAGTGTTTGAATTTGCTTTTTGCCGGGGTCAAATTTAGTTGTCTTTCTCACGATAAGGCAGAACAGGATAAGCAAAGCGGGCCCGGCGGCAAAGGCTGATGAGAGAAAGCGTGCTGCCATGATAGCAGTTAGCCAGAAATGTCTCCCGGGTAAACCAGCGTAAAGAAAGGCCGTCACCGTGTGGATGCTGATGGCCCAGGGGATGGAGAGGTATATGAAGGGTTTGATCCAACCGGGAGGCGGTGAGCCTTTACGCTCTGCCATGAGCACGTTCCACCCGATAAAGATATTGAGAAAGAGATAGCCGTTGAGAACAATCATATCCCAGAACAGGATCGAGCGGGGAGAGGGGTGCAATATCACATTCAGGGCCCGAATCGGATTACCAAGGTCTACCAGGATGAAGAGCAAACACATGGTCACGGCAGCCACACCCAAAAACTCTGCCAAAATGGTGATCCGGGCAAAGGGCTTGTAGTGATTAATATAGTAAGGCAGGACCACCATCACTCCCGCGGCTGCCACACCGACAAGGAATGTAAATTGGGCGATATACACCCCCCACGAGATGTCTCTACTCATGCCGGTTATGCCCAGGCCAATGCGAAACTGATAGAGCCACGAAATAAAGCCTGCACCCATAACAACCAGCAAACATCCCATCCATATCCAGTACTTCCGCCCTCCTAGAAATGCCTTCTCAAGCATAGTTCACCTCACACAACATAATAGACATTCGGTTGTGTACCGAGCTCTGGTTTGCGCCGAATGGAGTAATGGGAACGGAGCACTTGCCTCACCTCGGAGTCCGGGTCGTCCAGATCTCCAAAAACAAGCGCAGGCTCCTTGCCCTTCCTCTTACAGATCTCCTGGGCAGCTTCTACGCAGGCTGGAAGCTTTCCTTGGGCAAGGCGTTCCGCGCAAAACTGACACTTTTCCACGACCCCTTTGGTCCTTGTGGGATATTCAGGGTTTTGCTCTTTTTCTTTGATATATTTCCTCGGGTCGACCCAGTTAAAGCTTCTTGACCCGTAAGGACAGGCCGCCATACAAAATCGGCATCCAATGCAGCGATGCATGTCCATCATGACGATCCCGTCTGATTTTCTCTTAAATGTCGCCTTTGTGGGGCAGACTCTGCAGCAGGGAGGATTATAGCAATGGTTGCACAGGACAAGAAAAGGCAGCTTTTGCAGATTCTCGTCTATGTATTCATTCTCCTGCCCCGGAAAGACATGTTCGTATTCATCGTGCCAGATCCACTTAATCTCACGCTTTGGGTTCTCTATGTGAGGCACATTGTGGATCTTATGGCAGGCTTCCATGCAGGCCTCTGCGATTTCCTCATCCAGCATTCTCACATTCACAACCATGGCCCATCGGGTCGCTGTCAGGGCCTCTGCAGGCTGAGATCCGGCGGGCTTGTGAAACAAGTGCAAAAGGAATTCGGGGATCGTGAAGCCCTCCAATTGCTTGTCCAACCACTCAAGGGCGAGGGCCTCTTTGGCAGGTGCAGCTGCCGCCCCCAATGCGGAAACTCCAGCGATTTTCAAAAACTTTCTTCTGTCGACGCCCATCAGTGTATCTCCTCTGCTTTCTCCTTGGGTTCTTCCTTGGGTGGGATGTGGCAATCCCAGCAGTAGGGTACGACCCCCGTGTAATTGTGACACCTGTCGCAAAACTCCGTCTTCTTGGCATGACAGTTGGCGCTCATGCAGGTATTCTGGAGGCTCATGTTATACCTCTTGCCATTGAAGGAAACATACGACCTGTCGCCTACACGGACGACGGAATCTCTCCATAAGTCGAGGAGCTGCATGTGTTTCCTCTTCATGTACGCTCCCTCCTCAACACACTTCTTCTCCTTTTCAGGGAGCTTGACTTCCGGCCTTTTGGGGGCCATCCCATGAGTGTACCAGATCGGGAATGTCAACAAGATAAGACCGATGATAATACCGGCGATAACTTTGCCTCCGTCATACATCTTCTTCATCCTCCATTCCAGGAAGTGGTTCACCACGATAATCTACCGTTCTCTCCTTTTCTCCCTCTAGTATCATAGCATTCGCGACCAGCTCGTGAACACCTGTCACATCTACTTCGGGGACAAAGTACTCCATCAGGTTTGGCAAAACGGCTCGATCAATGGCACAAACACAGGCAAGCTTGTTCACGCCATATTTCTCGTGAACATATTTCACGGCATTTGCCCTGGGCAAGCCCCCGCGCATCCTCAACTCCATGTCTTCCCCAGCGTTCAAGCCGGAACCGCCTCCACAGCAAAAGGTCTGTTCCCTGATAGTGTTTGGCGGCATTTCATAGAAGTGATTGCATACATTCTTGATAACATACCGCGGCTCCTCAAGCAATCCCATACCCCTGGCGGGGTTACACGAATCATGGAAGGTGACCTTTAAGTGATCGTTTCTGGTCGGATCCAGTTTCAGCTTACCGTGCTTCATAAGGTCTGCCGTAAACTCGGTGATGTGAACCATCTTTGTTGATTTCGCATTCTCGAACTTGGTGCCTGTAATGGGAGAGACAGGCTCCTCCATCTTGCTGCCTTCTGCAAGGTCGAGGTTCATGGTGCCCATATACTGATTGATGACACGCCACATGTGCCCGCATTCTCCGCCAAGGATCCATTTCACCCCCAAGCGCTTCGCCTCCATGTACATCTTGGCGTTGAGCCGCTTCATTATCTCATTGGAGGTAAACAGACCAAAGTTCCCACCTTCAGAGGCATACGTGCTCCATGTTACGTCCAGGCCCAGCTCGTGGAAAAGCGTTAGATAGCCCATGGTAGTGTATGTGCCGGGATCGCCAAAGACGTCTCCAGAGGGCGTGATAAACAGGATCTCAGCGCCCTTTCTATTGAAGCTTGGCTCCATTCGGATGCCTGTTACATCCTCTAGCTCATCCAGGAAGAATTCGATCATCTCCTTGTATGCATGGGGCTGAATGCCCATGTGATTACCCGTCCTGTAACAAAAAGCAACAGGGGCAGCGATCCAATCGATGTTCAGGCCAAGCAGGTTGATCAGCTCCCTGCCAATGATCGTAATCTCAGCCGTGTCAATCCCGTACGGGCAAAAGACAGAACAGCGTCGACACTCAGTGCACTGATACAAGTAGTACCACCATTCCTTTAGTACGTCATAGGTCAGCTCTCTGGCACCGGCGAGCGGCCCTAAAATCTTTCCTGCGGTGGTAAAGTACTTCCGGTAGATGGATCGAAAAAGCTCTGCTCGCAGAACCGGCATGTTCTTGGGATCTGCGGAACCGATAAAATAGTGGCACTTATCCGCACACGCACCACATCTCACACATATATCCATAAAAACCTGAAAGGTGCGGAACCTCTCGAGCCTGTCCTTAAACCCTTCCAGGATAATCTCTTTCCAGTCTTTGGGGACTTTCCAGTCCTCATCGGTTGCGGACCAGTCCCTGGGGTTCGGCATACCCACAGTTTCAAGCCTTTTAGGCAGAGCGGCATAACAATGCATGCCTTGTTTAATTTCAACGTCAGGGGCGGTGCGCAGCCACCCCTTCTCTAACCCCAGAGTGTAGCGTTTGTGATGGGTGTCCTTCACTAACTCCTCGGGGGTCCGAAGTTTCCAAGCAGGTGGTGGCGCAACCTTCCAGCTTTTTGGTATGTCAGCCATAACTACTCCTTCGCAGATTTATTCCTTTGCTGCCGGGGATGCGGTTTGTTTTTCCACTGGCAATCCAGCTTCTATCATTTTCTCTCTGAATTCGTCCTCATACTGCTCATATGTGTGAAATTCGACATCTGGGTTCCAGGGATTGATGTGTCTGACGATCCGGGTATTATTAGACAAATTTCTCGTAGGGCTCAGGAACACGCCCGCCATGTGCATGAGCTTGCTGAAGGGGAAATAAGCAAAGAGCACACTCACAAGAAACAGATGAATGTAGAAGACTACGCTAATGCCCTCCGGGAGCGTGGGATGGAAACTGACCAGTCCCATGGTCAGCTCCTTGATGCTCACAACATCTGCCTTGAGCACATAGCGCATCAGGATACCGGTCGTGACCATACCCAGGATAAGAAACAACGGAAAGTAGTCAGCCGGAAGGGATATATAGCGCAGCTTGGGATCGAGCAATCTCCTCAAGAGAAGAAACGTGAGGGCAGCCCCAAGCAAGAAGCCGCTTTGATAAAGGGTGGGGACGTAAATCTGGAAGAACCCATCCACATTCTCAATCATCTTGACAAAGAAAGGGTTGGGCTCGGTAAAGAACCTGAGGTGCCTGAGTATAACAACGAGGAAGGTATAGTGAAACACGATGGCTCCCAGCCACAGCCACTTGGCCGATTTGTACTTAATATTGCCTCCACTGCCAAATTCAAGCCTAGTATTCCTGAACAGGGAACGGAAAAAAAAGACTTCCAGGATCATCCGGCCGACAACGCCGGCTGTGCTGACCGGGTTATCCAGTTTCTCGGCATAACCATACTTGATCCACGGGAGGGATTTTTGCTGTGCGCACGTGGAAGGAATACGGAAGGGCACCGGACTTTTCGCCCACTTGACGACCCGGTAGACAATGCCCACAAAGAATATGATCACCGCAACATAGGGAATGACCACCCCAAAAAGCCAGTCGAGGTGCACCCCAACCAAGCGCCCCCCCCACACGCCTGCGAAGGGGACAACAACCAGCACACCAACTGCCATGGAAGAAATGATGAGACTCAGTATGACGTTCATTGAATGTTCCCTCGCTTCTGTGTTAGATTATCCGTTATTCAGGTTGTCCCCCTCGACGCCCCCTCCCTTCTTGGGGAGCGCATAATCCTCAGGGAGTTCATAGGCCAGACCTGCCATTTTTAGCAACCTGTGGGACTGATTCCTCAGCTCATTCACCCGGATGTCAGAAATCTTCTGCCGGCATTCCGAATAGACGTCAAAGCAAAGCAGGGCCAAACCGTCTACTCTGGACTCAAAGGCCGCCCATTCGTCGGACATACCGTGTTGCAAGATTTCACCTTCCAGTTCCTCTTTAATGATTCTCTTCAATCCGAAAATGAAGCCAACGGCCTTGGAGGGCGTAAACTCTTGCACGGCCCTCACTCTAATAATATTGTCCAGAAAGAGCGAAAGCTTGTCTGAGTCCGCTTCGCCTAGCAGTTCGTCATAAATGGACTCTATCCCTTCAAGGATGCTCCGGCCCACTGGATTCGCAAACCGATCTTTTTGCTTCCTCAAAAAACTCTGGCTCTGTTCAGGGTAAGTTCGCAGAATCACATCACTCCACTTTTTCACAACGGGAGATCTTTTCTGGGTCAACAAATCTGCCAGCTTCATCGCAAAGGGTAGTCCTCGAGGTCCCGGAAGGAACCTGGTTTGAAATGTGGCACGAACAAACCGACCCATACAAAAAACGTCATCGTTTGTCAAGACAAAAAAAGGAGAAAAAGGAAGAAAAAAAAGTAATACCGCCTATTTGACGACCGATCACGCGGCATGCATCATGGCGGTGCGAAAATCCTTAAGAAAGGGACTCCGGCAATGGCAACCTGGACACCAGAAAAGGCACGCGATGCACTTGGGACCTCAAGGGTAGGCCCTAGGTTGTGCTGGTTGGTGCCGGAGGTGGGATTTGAACCCACACAGGCGCAAGGCCCGGAGGATTTTGAGTCCTCTGCGTCTACCAGTTTCACCACTCCGGCTCAATCACAACGGGAGTGTAAAAAAGGGCCGATTTGTTGTCAACAGAATAATAATTCGCGGCTAGGGCAGAGCGCAACGCCATTCGGGATCATTTGTTGGCAACATTGATATGCCTTGACAGGACGCCGAGACACAGCTATAGTTTTATATGACTTTTGATACAATTACACAATTTTAAGCCACTATAAGGAGTTGCTCATGTTTGGTATGGGGATGCCGGAAATTATCCTGATCCTGGCTATCGCCCTGATCGTTCTTGGTCCGAAGAAGCTCCCTGAAATCGCCAAGGCCCTGGGGCGGGGTATCGCCGAGTTCAAGAAAGCGACACAGGATTTCAAGGAAAGCCTTGATGTGGACGACGACCTGAAGGAGGCTCGGGACGCCATGCGTGACATCAAGGGAGGCATTCAGCAGACCATCCAAAAATCAGTGGCCACGGGGGCTGCGTCCGTGGACAGCGACGATGAAGACGATGAGGCCGTAGCCGGAAAGGACCTTGAACATCCCTCAAAAGAGACGGTAGAAAAGACGCCTCAGGAACCTGTCGAGGACACACCTTCACCCCAGGCAGAGAAGAAGGAAGCGGAGGAGGCGCCTTCACGAGATGCCTGAAGACGAGAAACTCCCTTTCACTAGCCACCTTGAAGAGCTTCGTAAACGCCTGATCATCTGCTTTATTGCTGTAGGCATCGCCTTTTGCATCTGCTACGCCTTTTCCAAGAGGCTCTTTGAAATCCTTATGCAGCCCCTGCTCACGGCCATGCCCCCTGATGAAAAGCTTATCTATACAGGCCTCCCGGAAGCCTTTTTCACCTATCTGAAAGTCGCTTTCCTGGCAGGGATCCTTTTGGCTATCCCGGTGATCATGTACCAGTTTTGGATGTTCATCGCCCCGGGGCTCTATGACAAGGAGAAGCGTTGGGCTATTCCCATTGTGGTGCTCTCATCCGTGTTTTTCTTGGGTGGCGCCATGTTTGGCTACTTTGTGGTCTTTCCTTTTGGGTTTAAGTTTTTTATGGGGTTTGCCTCGGACGCTATTAAGCCACTGCCATCCATGAAAGAATACATGGGCTTTTCGACCAAGCTTCTCTTTGCCTTTGGTCTCGTCTTCGAAATGCCCCTTTTTATCACCTTTCTGGCAAAGCTTGGGGTGGTGGATGTCCAGTTCCTGAGTACCAAGCGTAAATATGCCATCCTACTTTTCTTTGTCCTTGCGGCCATCCTGACCCCCCCGGATGTCATCACACAGGTCATGATGGCAGGACCCTTGATCCTGCTTTATGAAGTGAGCATTCTGGGGGCCAGGCTGTTTGGAAAGAAGCGAGAAAAGGCCGAGGCCGATATCAAGGAAACCCAGGAAAAGGCAGGATAGAAGGTTTTGCCCTTGACACCCGCGCAAAATTCTGCTAGCCAAGCAAGCGCATTTTCATGCACAAGCGTCCAGTGTTTTCCTTAATCACACATTTCCGGGAAGGAGGTGAATACGGCTTATGAAGAAACGATCATTGATAACGTTGGTGGTTGCAGCCATGGCCGTGATGTTCGTCTTTGCAGTCGTCTATGCAACGCAGCAGGCGCCTGATACCATCACGATGGATTCAAAGGTCTTCAAGACGCACAAGAAGAACCTGGTCACTTTCAGCCACAAGAAACACCATGTGGATTACAAGGTTGCATGTACCGAGTGTCACCACAATTACGTAGACGGCAAGAACGTGTGGAAAGACGGCGACGAGGTCAAGAAATGCGACGCCTGCCACACCGAGGCCAAGGCACCCAAGGGCGAAAAACTGGCTAAGAAGGAAATGGTCAAGAAGTATTACTACTCAGCTATCCACGAGAACTGTAAGAGCTGTCATAAGGACTTGAAAACGGCCGGCAAACCGACCGGACCTACGGCCTGTGCAGGCTGCCATCCCAATAAGAAGTAAGGGCAACAAACAAGCGACAGCAATAGGGTAAGTGTTCTTCGGAACCTTACCCTATTTTTTTGGTGTCAAGCGTCCGTTTTCCGTCAACGGTATAAGATGCAAGGGGTACAGGCCGACCAAATAGCCTTGAGACCTATGCAGTTAACCCTCGTGCCTGTTTTTTGCGTACTTGGCGCTTGCATCAACCATGGCCTCCGCCCACGAAGGCGTTCCCAGGGCATGGATATGGGAGTATGTGGCCAGGGTGTTCCTGTAGCAAACTCCGTCTCCCTGGCCGTCAAAGCCTGACCCCCGAACCATCCGAAATGCCAGGTCCTCTGGTTTTCCTCCCCATTCCAAGACGTTCGAATAGTGAAACTCGTGGCCCCGAACCCGGGTGCCCGGTCTGAAATAAGGGTTGGGCTTTTTCACCTCAAAAATGGTGTAGCCATGCCCCTGCGGCCGCTTGGAAAACCCGAAGACGACGGGAAGGAGTCCCACCATGGGATAGGTCACACCGTCTAAGACCAGGCCTTTTCCCAAATACATCAGCCCCCCACACTCGGCGTAGATGGGAAGCCCCTTTTCGCCCAGGCGCCGTACATCCTGTCGAAAGCCCTTGTTCTCTGCCAGCGCTTGAGCCTGGGTTTCAGGAAAACCGCCTCCAATGTACAGGCCGTCAAGACGCGGCAGCCCTGGATCTGCCAGGGCATTAAACGTGACGATCTTGGCCCCTGAGGCCTCAAGGGCCTCCAGGTTTTCAGGGTAGTAGAACTGGAAGGCAGCATCCCGGATCACCCCAATGCGAGGCGATGGCACCTTTCTTCCCGAGGGCAACTTGTTGGTACCCTCCAGTACTCCGGATGGCGTCGCGAAACGGGGTGCCTCTTTGGCGATGGCCATGAGTCTGTCGAGATCCAGATATTGTTGAGCCATGCCGGCCGCTTTATCGATAGAATCATCGGCCCCAGCATGTTCAGGCGTAGGGACCAGTCCCATATGTCTTTCTGGAAAGACCTCGGCCTTGATCCTGGGTATAGCGCCCAGGACGGGAAGGGCACAGTACTGTTCAACGGTCTTTCGGATAATCGATTCATGGCGCGCGCCTGCCACGCGGTTCAGGATCACCCCGCAGATGTTCACCTCAGGGTCGAACCGGCCACAGCCCATGACCATGGCGGCCACCGTACGGGTACTCTTGGTGCAATCAATCACCAGGACCACCGGCGCCTTTAGGAGCTTGGCCAGCTCCGAGGTGCTGGTTGTCCCTTCAAGATCGATTCCGTCGAAGAGGCCCCGGTTTCCTTCAATCACAGAGAGGTCGCCTGAGAGCGCGTGATGCGTAAAGGAGAGGACAATCTTTTCGGCAGGTATCAAGAAGGTGTCCAGATGATGACAGGGGCGGCCGGCCGCTCGGGCCAGCCACCCCGCATCAATAAAATCCGGTCCCTTCTTAAAGGGGGTAATGGCCATCCCGCGCTTGCGCCAGGATGCGATCAATCCCAGAGAGATAATCGTCTTCCCCGAACCCCCGCGCAGGGCAGCAATCAAAATCCGGGGAAAAGCCATAGGTTTAGTTTCTTGTTACCGCGGAACAACCCGGCTAAGGACGCAGGCTATTCGTCCTCTTCTGTGTGGGCCTGCTTGCCGGCCCCCTTGAGACCGATCAGGGTCGTACTCCCGCTGGACCAGTACTCGAGGGTTCCCTCACCGACCATCTTGTTCACCAGGTTCTTTACGGCTCTGGCTTTCTCCTCGGGCAACATCTTGTAAAAGTCCTTCAGATAGAACTTGGACTTGCCCTTCTTCTTTTCAAGGGCCTCTATGATCTTCTTTTTTGCTGCTTCTTCGTCCATTTCTCGTCTCTTTTCGTCGATCAGGCTAAGAGTATCTCTTTTCTCCCTTTGCCCCCTCCTCTAAAAGGAGGGGGCAAAGGGTACGGTTGAAATACAAACTATTGTCGGCTTAGGTAAACTTGAAATTGGTCGTCTGGCGCCAGGTATAATAGGCCGGATCACGGAAATCATCGATGAGATGATGGGTGAATTCAAGATCGCACTTTTCAAAGAACTTCTCCCAGCCGATCCTTTCGGCCCATTGGCCCAGCCGCTCGTACTTGTTGGCATCAGCCGAATATGCGTTAACCATCCTTTTAATGGTAGCGGTCATGGTCGGCCAGCGAGGCGGTTCATTAGGAATAAAGGCGACGACGACCTTGGAAAACTTAGGTGCGTCTATCCTGTTTGATATCTTACCGCCTGCCATGAGCACGATACCATCGCCTTCCGTATCCGCCAGAGGCATGGACGGGCACATGGTATAGCAGTTGCCGCAGAACATGCACCGATCCTCGTTAACAGAGACGGCATTCACCTTTGTACCATCGGGCAGTTCCACTTTAGCCGGCTTGATGGCCGCTGTAGGACAGGCCGCAATGGCCAGCGGAATCTCGCAGAACTTGTCAATGTATTCAACGTCAATCATGGGCGGCTTGCGGTGGTAACCCAGGATAGCGATATCCGAGCAGTGGACCGCACCGCACATGTTCAGGCAGCAGGCCATGGAAACCCTGAGCTTGGCGGGAAGCTTCATGTTGGTAAATTCGTCAAAAATTTCGTCCATCGTGGCCTTGACCGTGCCCGAGGCATCCGTAGCCGGCGTGTGGCAATGAATCCAGCCCTGGGTGTGCACGATATTGGTGATGCCGGCACCGGTGCCCCCGATGGGAAACTTGTAGCATCCGCCAGGCTGTTTCCGACTCAGCAGGTCCTTTTTTAAGGCCATAGCCTTATCCTTGCTGTCCGTCATGAACTCTACGTTGTTCCGGGTAGTCCACCGGACATAGCCGTCGCAGTACTTGTCGGCAATCTCCATAATCTCCCGGATATGAGATACACTCATCAGGCGGCAGCCGCCCGCGCGGACCACGTACAGCTCGTCTCCGCTTTCAGCAACACGGACGATAATGCCCGGCTCCAAGATCTCGTGATACAACCATTTGCCTTTGTTTTTCTTGATAATTGGTGGATAGAACTCTTCATAATATCTCGGCCCAATATCCGTGATCCTGTCTTCCATCGGTTTCTTGGGATTGTACCCTGAAGAAATAAATGCCATGGTTTCACCCCCTATCTCTGATGATATTTCCTGAATTCGTTAATGTCGCGCTTCCATCCGCCAGGCACTTCGTCTTCTTTCCAGAAGACGTAGGGATTGGATCGAGGCTCCTGAATCATCTGTGGAATCGGCTTAAAGCCTGTCACCTCCAAAAGCTTCTGCATGCCCTGCCGTTTGATCAGCTCACCAAGGCGCTCACGGTTCTTCCCCTCTTCCATCCACCAATCCCAGATGGGTTCAATGACTTTTTCCTTGATCTCATCATAGGGCGGTTCGACCTTGATAAACGGCACAATCAGCGTCGCCATCTGGGCACCATCCAGGATCGGGGCCTTGGCACCGGCCAGGATAGAACAACCTTTGTCAAGACCCGGTCGAAGGGCCCTGGGCATGACGCTGAGGCAGTGCATACACCTGGTACATTCGGGGGTGTTGATCTCAAGCTTGCTGCCGTCCCATCGCATACACTCGGTAGGACAAAGATCGATCACCTCTTTCTGGATGTCAAAGGGGCCCCAGTCACGGCTCGCATGGTCACCGCCGCCGGGTACTAATTCACCGCCTACATACGCCTTGACCGCCTCCTGGTCGATACGGATGTCGTCCCGCCAGGTGCCGATATAGGAGAGGTCGGACCGGGCAATGGAGGCCACGCAGCAGTTGGGACAGCCGTCAAACTTAAACTTGAACTTATAAGGAAAGGCCGGCCGGTGCAACTCGTCCTGATACTCCATGGTCAGCTGATAACAGATCTCCTGAGTGTCGTAGCAGGCCCACTCGCACATGGACTGACCCATGCAATCGGACGGGGTGCGCAGATTCGATCCTGAACCACCCAAGTCCTGGTTGATGTTGTGGGTCAATTCATAGAAGACCTCTTCTAACTGAGGTGTGGACGTGCCGATAAAGACAATGTCACCCGTGGAACCGTGCATGTTGGTGATACCGCTGCCGCGTCTTTCCCACAGGTCCATGAGTTGCTCCAAGTACTTCGTGGTGTAAAAGTGCCCCATGGGTTGGTTAACACGCATGGTGTGAAAGTGCGCCACACCCGGAAACATCTCAGGCTGGTCACAGTACCGGCCGATGACACCACCTCCGTATCCGAACACACCAACAATGCCGCCGTGCTTCCAGTGCGTCCTCATGTGCTCATAGGACAATTCCAGCACACCCAAAAGGTCATCACAGCAATCCTGGGTAAACTGGAAATCAATCCCTTTCTTGTTCTCCATCCTGGATTCGTGTTCGCGCTTTATGTCTGAAACAAAGCTCGTCCAGGGCCCGGTTTCCAGTTCATCAATCTTTGGGGTTTTGTGTTTGAATTCAACCATTATTCCACCTCCATTTCCTTATTTTAAAAATCCGTGTGGCCCGCTTTCGCTCAAAAAAGTACCTCTCACCTCCTCTCCATGTCTGACGCTCTCTGTGCAGGATCAAGAAAAGCGCAGAGAAAAAGTGTGTGTTAAGGTTAAACGGATTTTGCGAACAAAGATGAACGTACGCTTGTGCAATGAAAGCCTATAGACTTATTTACATGCTTTGTCAACAAAAAAACCTCGGTGACACGGTTATTTCCCATACTTTTGAGGTGAGAAATCATCAAGCCGAAAGTTCTGAAGGGCGAGATGGTGTTTCCAGACATGGCTTTCAAGATGGCCTCTGATCACGGGGATGTCCGGGGCGGCTTGATCACAGGCATCAATGAGGGCATGGAATCTATCTGCTAGGTCTTTTTTGCGAAGAGACCTGGCATATTGGATGAACCCGTCCACAAATCCCCTTCCCACCATCCCCTGACCCTCCTTGATCCTAAGCCCTTCGACAAACCCCTCCAAGGTGGCCCCCAAACATTCATCATCTGCCCATGCAACACCGCCCACACCGTCAATGCGGTCCAGCCGCATCCTCACGGACAGGTTCAACAAGAAAAACAACAAGGCCTCATGGACCGAAATCCCTGCGGAGCGGTCCACCATGCGGGCATATTGCCTGGCCGTCACCAGTCGAATATCCAGGGATTTGTCCTGCGTCTTCACGACAAAGTCCCCGGCAGCGTGATGCCAGGGGAAGATCTGTTCAAAGGTCTCGATGTCATAATAGAGCGTCATGATCTTGGCGGCCTGGCTATATACCTGCCGTGCTTGTGACGGAGAAAGGCGCTGATGACCTTTGACCGTATTCCAAACGACGAGTTTCCGGGAACCGTCGCTTTCGTCTATGGAAAGGTGAAATTCATGATACCCTGTAAACCAATCTGCCAAAAACATGACCATGGAGCCCCCGTCCCGACCTGCGCTAAAAAAGGCCTCCCCCTGAAAGTAGGTCTGCGGCAAAAAGGGGAAATCACATTTGCCGTTCAGGTATTTAAGGAGGCTAAATTCACGACGCAGGCGGTCCTTTCCCCTTGCCGTGACGGCCACGTTCATCACAAAAGCGGCGCAGGCGCCATTGACTGTCACCTCAATCCTGGCCGGGTGGTAGTCACTGCCGTGCTTCTCCGCACAGATCCGTATTACTTCAACATCAGCCAGGCAGACATCCTCTGCCAGTTGGCTGGCTGTGGCATCGACTAAAGGGCCGTAGGTATCTCTTGAAATAACATTCTTAATGGCCCGAAAGTATTGGCCAAGGGTTACGGAAGGTCCAGAGGCGGAAGGGGTTCCACCACGTGTCAGTCGGAGAGACACATCAGATGTAATTTCATCCAGTGGGACATGACCTCGGGGCGAGGGGAGCAGATACCGAATCTTGGGTTGGTAGGCTTTAGTCAAAGAGAGATCTTTGCAAGACCCCCAAATTTCTTATGCAAGGCTCAAAGCCAAAAACGAACAGTTGGAAATTGAGGTCATCGGTCCTTTGCTTCGTTCTCACGGCCAAGCGTCACTAAAGAAACCATATTGGTCTTTCAGCTTTAAGCTTTCAGCCAGATCGGCGATAAGGCTCCAGGTCTTTCAAGAACTTCGGCTCAACGTCAAATCCGTGGGCCAGGGCTTTGTCGCAATGCTCAACAGCCTGTTTGTAAGCCCCTTTCTCACAATAAGCCAGGGCCAGATTGTTGTGGGCAACGGCAAAGGTAGGCTCAATCTCCAGGGCCTTCTTGGCTGCGGCAATGGATTCGTCCAATCGGCCCTGCATAAAATACGCACTGGCCAGGGTGGTGTGGGCCTGGATAAACTCGGGGTTAATGGAGACCGCTTTTTCCAGGAAATCAATGGCCGTCTCCGGATCACCCATCTGCACATAGGCAAAACCAAGATTCCCGTATGGCTGGGCAAATTTCGGCCTGACCGCAACAGCCCGCTGATTGAAGTTGATACAGGAGTCCAGATCTCCCTTATGCAAAGAGATGCCACCCAGGGCCACATAGGCTTCTCCCAGCGTGGGGCATTCATTCACTGCAGCCATAAGTTCCTCCACCGCCTCATCCCACTTCTGTTGCTTGATAAGGCCCACGGCAAGGTTGTAGTGGGTCGTGCCACACTCGGGACTCTTGGCCAGGGTCGCCACCTGTTCTTCAATATATTCTCTGGTGGTTCGCGCTTTTTTCTCTGGCTTTTCCATGAAGTTCCTCTTTGCCTATTGCGTTCCTTTGCCCGTTGACATCGTATTGGCCAGTTCAGCCCAACGGAAAAACGCGACAGCTAGACGTCTACATGTCTATCCCCCTGTTGTCAACCGTCCTGCCCCGCGGCCCAACTCGGCGCCCCTTAAAACAAGAGGGGAATCGATCCAAGGACCCATTCCCTTCCTTGAATGACATCCCCTTTACAGCACCTCTCAGGGCATGCGCCAAAGTCAGTTACTGTCTATTCATCACTTCCCCTGGAGGTCTTCGGCTCAGAGAGGAGGGGACTAGGTTGGGGGGAGGCTTAGCGCGCCCCAGTACCCCTTCCAGATATGCCCCTTCCGGCAAGAGGGTTGTAAAGCTTTAAAATTGCAAACTTCATCACGTCCAGGGACTTATTATCGGTTACAAAACCCAACAAGGTCTTCTCTGCCTCTGCAGGAAGTACACAGGCATTTGAAGCGTCAAAGGACATATCCGGGAAGCCCTTCGCAAGTTTCTTCTGTTCCTTCCTGTTGACAGCAACTTGAACCGCCTTTTTGCCATCTATTTCCTGCACCTCATCGGCCAATCCAGCATCTTCAATCTGCTTGAGTTTCTCGTCATCCAAAAAGACGTTGATGTAATAGTCCGCCATCTGAACACCTCCTGTTGGTGAATTACTGAATATCTGCCTATACGGCAACAAGCCATTGACTAGGATATCCTTTCTACCTAAAACGTACCATCCCCCTTTCATTCGTAGAAATTTCTTGTTTACACGGCTGGTATGCCGCCTCCAGAGATCAATTTCCTATATTATAACAATGATCCCTTGTCAAGTACCTGATCCTGGTTGGTCCTCTGATAGAATATTCTGTTTGGACAAATACGAATGACAGCCTCATCATTATGTGGGGGGACTTCGTTGCATGTTGTTGGGCGCTTTGGAGGCGCATCTTGTGGCCCCTTGACCACAAGGCCATTTCTTTTTATATTCCCCCATCAAAAGAAGAGTTCTATATCGTTTCTTCCCGGGGAGTAACAGATCAAATGGAATTTCGGAATGGCGTCAGAAATGAGTACGGCAAGTGTGATCTTCCGTCCAATACAATAAAGAGAATCAAGGATGGATTGCGAAGATTGGACCTCGACGCTCAATACCGCCCCTTTGGGGTCTCGCCTAACCTCCACTGGGGGCGAGTATGGCTTGATTCAATGAGGATCGTGTGTGAGGGAAAAGGCATTACTGCCGAGCTTGCAGAAGCGAGTGCACATGCGGAGCTGGCTGAACGCCTCAGCGCCGGACTGTTCTATCCGGTCTTTGAGGAACAGGTGCGGTTTAACATTCCTGCCCTGTACAATGAGGAAACTAGTAGGTTTCTGAATTATGAATGGATGGAGGGATACGTACATGCCCATCAGGATGACTTGGAAAACCCCTTGAGAATAGAGGACCTGTTGAAAAACGAAAGCCATCTGACAAATAGAGACATTGAGGAAATCAAGGGAAGCAGGATGGCCAGACATTGGGTGGACGGGTTTTCAGTCATCAGCGGAAAGGCGGTAAAGGTTCCGGTCAATTTCATTGCCTATATTCACGGCTCTAATGGGATGGCAGCAGGCAACACGATCGAAGAGGCGATAATCCAGGCCTCATGTGAGATATTTGAACGTCACGCCCAGATACAAATCATAAAACCAGAAAAAATCGTGCCCACCATAGATTTAGACTCCGTGCAGGATCCACTCACAAGGGATATGATCAGACTCTATCACACGAGCAATGTTGACATAATGATTAAAGATCTTTCTTTCGATGGACTGCTGCCAGGGATAGGCGTCCTCTTCATCAACAACAATTTGCGGCCTGACCGTCTGGAACATAGAATGCTCATAGCAGGCGCATCTTTCCATTCAGACGAAGGTTTAAGAAGATGCCTGCTGGAAGGCGTGCAGGGCCGAGAGACACTGCGAGCACCGCGTCCACATTTGGATAAACCAGTTATCCATCGATCTCGCCTTAATGATCTCTACATGCTAATGAGATGTGGTGTTTCTATGAAAGACATCTCATTTCTTGAACAGGGAGAGGCTGGAACTTATAAGAGCATCGGAATCAAAGATATACTTGGCGAGATTGAGGAGATTAAGAAAATATGCAAAGCGCTCGATACCGATTGTATCATACTAAATCACACCCACCCGGTACTGAATTTCCCGGCGGTAAGAGTCATTATCCCGCGCGTCTCTGATTTCTTGCCTTTCTTGAGACGGGATATCCTCGTGTCTGAAGAAACAAAACCTTCCGCCACCTGGCGCGGAAAAGACTTCAGTAAGATAATGCAGAGTTTCTTTGCATAGCGTAAACTTGCTTGTTGCAGAATCTAATAAAAAAAGGATTGGTGTGGTGACCACACCAATCCTTTTTTATTGTACCAAACAGGTAAAGCTGTGTTTAGATCAAGAACGGCACCATCAGAAGGGCCACCACATTAAGGATCTTGATCATCGGGTTGATGGCCGGTCCTGCGGTGTCTTTATATGGGTCGCCAACCGTGTCGCCCGTCACGGCAGCCTTGTGGGGTTCGCTTCCCTTGCCACCAAAGTGGCCATCCTCGATATACTTTTTGGCATTGTCCCAGGCTGCGCCTCCTGTGGTCATGGAGATCGCCACAAAGACGCCTGTGATGATACTACCGATCAGCACGGCACCCAGCGCAACCGGCCCAAGCAAGAGACCAACAATAACCGGCACAACCACCGGGATAAGGGCCGGCACAATCATCTCTTTCAGGGCAAAACGGGTCACAATATCCACGCAGCGAGCATAGTCCGGTTTTGCCGTACCTTCCATGATACCCGGAATCTCCCGGAATTGCCGCCTCACCTCGACCACGACCTGACCACCGGCTTTTCCTACCGCCATCATGGCAATAGAGGCAAATAGATACGGAAGGAGCCCGCCGATAAAAAGGCCGACGATCACGTTCACGTTGCCAAGATCAAAGGTCAAGGCCTCAAAGGCACCACCGGCGGCAGCGGCATGTCCCAATTCCTTAAGATCCTGGATATAAGCGGCAAAGAGCACCAGAGCTGCCAGACCGGCCGAACCGATGGCATAGCCCTTGGTAACGGCCTTGGTGGTGT